>JBFMFQ010000061.1:0-15874 GCA_040752075.1 Candidatus Zixiibacteriota bacterium
GGCACTGTTGGCGGGTTTGATCGCTTACCTGGTGGTGGGCGGGCCGGCCTTGGCGGACATGGTGACATTGGGGACCGCCAAGGACAACACGCTTTATGAGGATGCGCAGGGTGACCGCAGCAACGGAGCGGGGCAGTATTTCTTTGTGGGTAAGACCGGCCCCTTGGCGATCGAGCTGCGGCGCGGGTTGGTGCAATTCGACATTGCCGGCAATGTGCCGGCCGGGGTCACGATCGACAGTGTGCGGCTGCGTTTGCACATGTCCAAGACCAACAGTTTGGGGCAAAACGTGTCATTGCGCCGTGTGCTGGCCGACTGGGGCGAAGGGGCATCGGACGCCGCCGGGGAGGAGGGTGCGGGGGGACCTGCCGCCGCGGGTGATGCGACATGGCTGCACCAGTTCTTCAATACCACGACGTGGGCGGCTCCCGGGGGCGATTTCAGCGGCACAGTGAGCGCGACAACGAACGTTACCACCATCGGTTTTTACAACTGGGGTTCGACGCCGCAGATGCGAATGGATGTGCAGGGGTGGCTGGACAACCCGGCATCGAACTTCGGATGGATCCTGATCGGCAATGAGGCGGCGACCGGCAACGCGCAGCGTTTCACCGCCAAAGAGGATACCATCCCCGCCAACCGCCCATCGCTGGTTGTGCACTATTCGATCCCTGTGGGCTGCGCCTGTCCGTTCCAGAGCGATCTGGATGAGAATGGATTTGTCGACGCCACCGATCTGGCGTTTGTGATCGACATCGTGTTTTTCGGCGCGAGCGATCTGCAGGATCCGGATTGCCCACGGACTCGGGCCGATTTCAATGCGGATGGGTTTGCGGACGCGACCGATCTGGCGTTTCTGATCGACCATGTCTTCTTCGGCGGACCGGGGCCGGTTGATCCGTGTTTGTGAAGTGGACGGACTTGGGAGACCTGAGTTTGCTTCATTAATGCCCTTAGGGGCATTGATGGTATTTTTTATCCTCTCTTTGTAAGTGACTGGTGCGCAGGGCGGTGCGGAATTGCGGCGGTCATTACGGGAATTTTGTTTGCCTCCTCCACTTGGCCGAATATCGTACGGTGGATTGCGAGTCCCCGCTCGTGGCGTTTCCGGTCACACTTTAGTGAACTGCAATTGCGGTCGTGACCGGACGCCCATTGTGTGGACGGCGACGGAGGTGTGCCATGGGAGGGATGTCCGTTCGGCTGGTTGGCTGCCTGGGCTTGGCGGTCTTGATCACCGGTGTTGCGGCGAGTGCGCTTTCCACGCCACCCCAATTGCGGAAACGGGACCACCCGAAGGGTGGCGTGCGGGTCGTTGAGGATTGGCGATTGCTGCCGCGGGCGGACGGGCCGCGCCGAAACCTGCTTTCGGCGCCGACCATGACGACCACCCGGTCGATTCTGGATGATCGTTTCACGGCCCCGAAGAGCGGGTTGCGTGTTACCCCTGCTGGTTCCTCCTCGCCGATCGTGACTCCGATTACAGTCATTTCGGCGACTACTTACGATTTCCAGCACAATGACGACGGCACCAGACAGATTGGGTGGCTGGGCGGCGGCAATCACATCCATTTCGCCGTGACCTACTGGGATGTGATTCCCGAGTCGTTGGATCACGTTGACCGTTATGTGCACTACAACGCTTGGAACTCCGCCGCTGGTGGCTCTCTTACTCTAGGCGCCGAGGGTGACAACGTCCTTGCGTGCGTGGGCCCAATGGTTGTGTCCATGCGCGGGGGATTTGCGACACTGGATGTTGCAACGGGCGATCTGGGGACCCCGTCATGCCATGCCCTGAGCGAACCGCAACAGCCGGCCGGCTCGCTCTCATCCTGGATCTTTGACCAGGGCTTCCCCGGTCTGGCGGTCTGGGGTTGCGTTGAAATCCCCAGTTCGGTGAACCAGGAATCGATCTGGCCGCACATGAGCATCGACGTCGGCGGCAGTGCCACCAAGGCGCCCGGTGATGATGTTTACCATGTCACTGCGCACCCGGCCGAGGCAAACGACCGCATCTATTACTGGCGTCGCATTGGCGTTGCCGGTTCGTGGGCCGGGCCGGTTTGCCTGGATGAGACCAGCGCGTTGAGCTATCACCCCGCACCGGATCCCACAAGCCAGAAAGTCTCGGTCGCTTACCTGCGGCATCAGGAAAATCCTTGGGGGCTCCTGGATGTGGTTTGTATTACGTCAGTCAACAACGGCCAGGACTGGATCAACGCGGACATCGCCTCTCCGGGCACCTGCGTCGGTCCGTCGGTCAACGGCGGCCGGACGAACATCACTAATTACTCTGACCCGGCCGGCCCGCAGGCGTGGACGGAGTGCACCTCGGAGTATGATTGGAGCGGGCGGTATCATGTGCTTTGGGTGGAGCAGTCGCAGGCCAACATATCTTCGGACTGCAGAATCCGGCACTGGGACAATATCACCATGACAGTCCGGACAGTGGCGCAAGCGGAGGGATTCGGGAATGTCGGCGGTGATGGTGTCCGGGATCTCTGGCTGGCGTATCCGCAGATGGGCTTCGGCGACGGCACGACGCTCTGCACCGACGGTCCGGCCAATCCGGGTCCGGCGGGCGCGACGACCAACAACCACTACGTTTACGTCACCTATGAGCAGTACGGCG
Organism: Candidatus Zixiibacteriota bacterium; assembly: GCA_040752075.1. Classification (GTDB taxonomy): domain Bacteria; phylum Zixibacteria; class MSB-5A5; order WJJR01; family WJJR01; genus JBFMFQ01. The sequence goes on from JBFMFQ010000061.1 coordinate 2,633, forward strand.
GCGAGACGGCGGTGGAGGCCAACGACGTGTCGGTCACTCCGCAGCAAAACCTCGAAGTCTACCTGGCCGTGTCGAGCGACCATGGCAACACCTGGTCTCCGTCGGTCAACCTGACCAACACCAAGACCCCGGGTTGCGACGGCACGCCGGGGAATGAATGTCTGTCGGAGCGTGATCCCTCCATCGCCCGGGTGATCAATGACACCATCATGGTGATGTACATTGAGGACCGGGATGCGGGGGATGCGGTCTTCGGACAAGGGACATGGACGTACAACCCGGTGCAGTTCCTGCGCATCCCGGGCGGCACCGACGTTGAGCCGGTGTGCCCGCAGATCGCGGCGAGCTTTGCGGCGCGGTTGTCCAACCAGGATCCGGATTGCGAATACCACGCTCCGCGCGGTGGTTCGCAGATCGAGTCTTTGACGATTGAAAACCTCGGTAACGCGGCCCTGACGGGCAACGTGTCGAAGGTGGGCGGCTCGGCGTGGTTGCAGATGACCACGGGCGCGTACACGGTCAACGCCGGCGCGGCGGCCAACGTCCGCACCGTGACCATGAGCGCGGCCGCTCCGCCGCAGAGCACGACCGAAGGTCTCTACTCCGAGACGATCCGGATAACGCACAACGACCCGAACAAGGTCAGCCCGCGTGACATCCCGGTCGATTTCTTCGTGTTCGATGAGTTCTACTGCCCCGATTTCCTGACCTTAAACACTGGTTGGTTGTGGTTGACGATCAGCAGTGTTGACCGGATCGCCGCCACATCCCGTGGCGAAACATGGGACCAGGGCGGCTGGGATCAGTTCATCGGCGGCGGTGGGGGCTCCGTCATCACAAGCCTCGGCGGTCTGACGCGTCTGCGTCCCGGAGTCGGGGATACGTCGTGGTCAATTTATGACGGCTCGCTTTTGATCGGACGACCGAGCGCATTGCCGGACACATTGGTCTATCGCAACATTTACGGTGAGGGGAATGGGCAGCCGGGATTCCGGGCCGTCGGACATCTCGAGGTGGACACGGCGGCCTACGGTTCGGGCGGCGGCGCTGCCACGGCATTCGCGAGGCAGGTGACGATTGATTCGATGATCGGGATTGATGTGACGTACACCTTCCCGCAGCACTCGGACTCCGCGAACTTCGTTTTGATCAAGTATCTGCTGTATAACCGCACCGGATCGCCGATCAACGATCTCATCATCGGTCAGGCCGTGGACTTTGACATTACCCCCGGCACCGATCAGGGCACTGTCCAGCCCGGTTCGCAGAACACCGGCCATCTGGTTACCAGTTACAACATGGTCTACCAGCAGGGTGTGGACACCGTCAATCATGTCATTGTCGGCGACAACACCGCGACCCGTTACAAAGGCGGTATGTCGGTCGTTTCGGCGATCGCGGCGCCTCGCGGCTGGATTGCGCCGAATGAACCGTGGCTGAGTGCCCGGCCGGGGGGCGGGTTTAGCGATGGGTATTTGTATGACGAGATGACCAAGCCCGGCTTTGAACTCTTCCCGCCGAATGATCCCGATCCGGAGGAAGACATCCACTCAGTGCTGGTGTTCGACCAGAACGCAGACATCCCGCCGACTGGTTCGAAGCTGTATGTGCTGGCGCTGGTGTCGTCGGAATTCGGTAATGACGACCCGACCGATCTGATTAACTCGGCGAAGAAGGCGTGGAAGTACTGCTTTGGGTGGGCCGACTTGGTCACCGCCGATGCGATCGCGAACAACACCTCCAAGACCTACAACTACCATGCGGTTGGTTCGCATGAGGATGGGCTGGGGGGCGGGTGCGCGGGGTGCCTTATCGATGAAATCTCAGATCCGACCCACCGCTTTAGTCAGTCCGGGGGATGTGATGGAATGTTTTCCTTCAATGGCGAAGGCGCGACATATCACACTTTCACTGCGAGCTACCGTCTCAGGGCACCATGCGGGGGGTACACCGACGATGTCGTTCTAACCATCAGAGTTGGCATACCCGACCCATGCGAGTGCCCTTCGCAATGCGACCTCGACAGCGACGGACTGCCGACGGCCGTGGATCTGGCGACACTGATCGATATTGTCTATTTCGGAGGGCAGGATGTGCAGGATCCGATCTGTCATCGCACGCGCGGCGACTTCAACAATGACGGCCACGGCGATTCGGTCGATCTCGCTCGGATGATTGACTTCGTGTTTTTCGGGGGAGGATCCGCCTGCGATCCCTGCAATCCCATCCAGTCCACGTGTGCACCGCCCCAGCCACTCGGAGCACACTGACCTTGGGGAGACATCGAGGGAGTGCGGGGACCAACCGGATTTCCCCCCTCCCACGCGTAGCCGAGCGGTGCGATTTGTTCCCCCCGCTCCGTTGACATCATGGGATTCGCCGGTATCTTTGATTTACTGACACCGCGACCGGCCCGACAGGGTGCAGCCGCGTGAAGAACTCCGAAAGGAACTCGGGAGGTGCCTTATGAAGGCGTTGCGCACTCTGGCGGCGGGCGCGGTTTTTGTATTCCTGACCACCATATCCCACGCGGTACCCGGGCAACGCGGGGACATCAACCTCAATGATCTTCAGTATGAAATCGGGGATGCGGTTCTGCTCAGCAACTTTCTGATCTATGGACCCGCTGTTTGGACTCCGGGGATGGAGGCGATTCAGACGCAGGCGGCTGATGTGGACTGCGACGGAATCGGGGCGACCTCGGCGGGGGTTAGGGCGGAGTGGACCGAGTGGACATAGTGGACGAAGTGGACGGATGTCGGAGCGGCGGTCCGGCGTGAGGAGAGACCCATGTGGCGTGTGTCAGGGCTTGCGGCGCTGTTGACGGCGGTGCTGGCGGCGGGTTCGGCCCCGGCTGAGGTTGGGGAACGCGGGGATGTGAATTTCAACGGGATTCCGTATGAGATCGGGGACCTCACGCTGACGGTGAGTTTCTACAATCGGGGCGCGGAGGCGCTGGACCCGCAGTTCTGGCAGTTTCAGATTGCGGCGATGGATGCGGACTGCGACGGCATGACGCCGTCGATTCGGGATGTCATCATGATGGTCCGGGTGGTCGCGGGGATGGAGGCGCCTTGCACCGGGACGGACGGCCAGCGGTCGGCCGCCGATGTGTCCCCCTATGACACGCTGAGAATCGAGGATGTGAGCACCAATCCGGGGCAGACTTTCTGGGTGCCGTTTTATATGCGGAACATCCAGGTCATCGGCGGATACGGGATTCGGGTCCGGTACGACTCGACGTTGATCGAACCGATTACTTTTGTGCACGGCACCTCGACGGATATTGTGCATGAGCTCCTTCGCGGCACGGAGATGGAAGTTCACGGCGGCGCGATACGCGGAGATGGGGTGGCGACGTTTCTTGCGGTCGAGATGGTGAACAACCCGCCCTTCCTCTCCCCCGGCGGCGGGGTGACGATGCGGATGCAGTGGCGCGCGTTGCCGGGATCGATGGGGCAACAAACAGAGATACGGTTCGAGGCGGACAGCGCGCTGCCGGGATCATTCAATAACATGGCGAGTTTGGACGGGTCGATTTTGATCTGGCCGACTTTGGATGATGGGGTGGTGACGGTGGGGACGTGCTTGTGCCCGTTCCCGTGTGACATCGACGGGAACTCACTGATCAATGCGGTGGACCTGGCCTATACAATTGACTTGGTGTTCTTCGGCGCCTCTGATGTCCAGGATCCGAACTGTCCGATCTCGCGTCCGGATTTCAATGCCGATGGGTTCGTCGATGCCACCGATATGGGATTGCTGATTAATCATGTCTTCTTTGGGGCGGCGGGGCCGGTGAATCCTTGCGCGGAATAGGGCGGGATAGGACTTAGTGGACACAGTGGACTCAGTGGACGGGGGGGCTAGGGCGGCTGGGGCTGAGTCCTGACAATTCGGGAGGTTTGTGGTGGATTCCCCCTTGCCAAATTCCGGGCTTGGGGGAATCTTTCGTTTGTACTGGCTTCTCCCCGCAGGGGCTTGGCCCCATGGTTAGTGACATTCTGAAGTATCCGCGCCCGGCTGGAGGTGGCTTTGGTTCTCGCACCTCGCGTTGCCTCGATGGCCTGCCTTGGCTTGGCGCGAATTTTGGATAAATGGAGTTTGTGATGGAGGGACGGATGGAGCACCGTGCGAGATTTTCGCGCCGGGCCGGAATTCTGGTCTTGGTGGGCGTGGTCCTGATTTCGTCGACGGCGGCATGGAACCGTGGCCGGGATGATCAGGCGATTCCGAGAGCGCCGTTTGTTCATCCAGTCGAGAATCCGCGGCACCTCCCCCTCGCCGGTGGGCGGGACGAATCGGCGGGCATGGATCAGGCGGCGCCGTCGATTATGGATGATCGTCTGCGTCAGGTGGCGCCGCTGCGGATACGGACGGGCGGGGCGGCGGGGCCGGTGGTGGCGCCGGTGACGGTGGGAGCGAGAACAGCTTACGACTTTCAACACAACGATGATGGCTCGCGCACAGTGAACAGCAGCAGCACTGGTGGAGTCGTGCACTTCGTTTGGGAGCAGTGGTATCCAATCGACTGCTCTATCGGACAATGCAGTAATCGAACGGTCCATTACAACGCATGGAATCCGGCGGGCGGAGGAGGGATCACCCTCGATCCGGACGGCACCGATGTCGGCTGCACCGTGGGGGGGGATTGCCTGAGTTCGCGGGCGGGGTTCCCGCGCGTGGACGTGTCCGGCGGTAATCTCGCACAGGTGGTCTTCCACGCCCGCGGGTTGGCGCAGCAACCGGCAGGCGACTACAATTCGTGGGTCGCGTCTCAGGGGACACCGGGGTTGGCGGACTGGACCACGGGCGAAATCCCCGGCTCACTCGATGAGGAGTCGTTATGGCCGGGTATCGGCATGGACCTCGCCGGCAGCGCAACCAAGTCCCCCGGCGACGATGTCTTTCACATCACCGCGCATCCGTTTGTGGTTAACGACCGGATTTACTACTGGCGGCGGATCGGGATGGTGGGGGCATGGGTGGGGCCGGTGTGTCTCGATGAGACGCCGTTTGTGAGTTACCATCCCGCGCCGGACCCGACTTCGGAGAAAGTGTCGGTGGCGTATGTCCAGTTCGACGGGGCGGCGGACCTTGTCAATGTGAAGTTTGTGACGTCTGCGAATAATGGGCAGGACTGGATTGACGCGGACGCGCTGAACCCGGGGACGTGCGTGGGGCTGGTGGTCAATGGGGGGCGGCAGTCGATCACGAATTATGCGGATCAGGCCGGGCCGCAGGCATGGACGGAGATCACCAGCGAGTATGACTTCGCCGGGAATTACCATGTGATCTGGACGGAGCAGGTCTACGCCAATGTCTCGGCGGATGCGCGGATTCGCCACTGGAGCGATGCGACCGGCACGATCACGACCGTTGCGCAGGCGATTGGATACCAGAATATCGGGGGCGACGGCGCGCGTGACATCTGGCTGGCGTATCCGCAGATCGGGTTCGGCGATGGCTCGACGCTTTGCACCGACGGGCCGGTGAATCCCGGGAGCGCGGGGGCGACATCGAATGCCAATTACCTGTATGTGACCTTCGAGCAATATGGCGGCGAGACCGCGACCGAAGCGAATGACGCATCGGTCACGCCGCAGATGAACCTTGAGGTGTATCTCGGTGTGTCCAATGACGGCGGGCTGACATGGGCGCCGCCGGTGAACCTGACGAACACGAAGACGCCGGGGTGCGACGGGACACCGGGCAATGAGTGCGCCTCGGAGCGCGATCCTTCCATCGCTAAGATTGTCAACGACACAATTCACCTCATGTACATCCTCGACATCGATGCCGGGGATGCGGTGTTCGGGCAGGGTATCTGGACTTACAACCCGGTGCACTACCTGCGGATCCCAGGCGGGACGGACGCGCTGTACCTCTGCCCGGCGATTGCGCCGTCGATTGCGCTGTCGCTGTCCAATCAGGATCCGGATTGCGAATATCATGCGCCGCGCGGCGGATCACAGACCGAGGCGCTGAGCATCGAGAATCTCGGCAACGGGGCATTGACGGGGAGTGTCTCGAATCTGGGCGGGGCCGGCTGGCTGCAGCTCATCACGGGAGCGTACACGGTGAACCCCGGCGATCCGGCGGATGTGCGGACTGTCACGATGGATGCATCGATCGCGCCGCTTAACACCGTCGAGGGGCTTTACCAGGAGACGATCCGTGTCACGCACAACGACACGACGCGGGTCTCCCCCATTGACATCCCGGTCGACTTCTTTGTGTTCGATGAGTTTTACTGCCCGGAGAAGGTGGTGCTTCATACCGAGTGGCTGTGGCTGGGAGTTTCGAGCACGACGCGGCTGGGAAGAAACACACTTTTCCCATCCTTGATCGAGAAACAGCCGATCGGATTTCCCCAGAACCCGACCGCGGCGACCGTACCGGGATTCACGCGATTGGCGACTGACAGTTCGTGGTCCATCTATGACGGGAGCCTGATCATTGGAATTGGCCAGGCGCTGCCCGATACGCTGGTCTACCGGGACCTTTTCGGTGCGGGCAACGGGCAGCCGGGATTCCGGGCGGTGGGGCCGCTTGAGGTCGACACGACGGCCTACGGGACGGGGGCGGGACTCGCGACGGCGTCGGCATCGCTGGTGACGGTGGATTCGACGATCGGGATTGATGTCACCTACCGGTTCGCGCAGAGTGTTGACTCGGGCGAGTTTGTCCTTGTCGATTATTTGATCACCAACCTCTCCCCTTCCGCCATCAATGGTGTCGCAATCGGGGAGGCATGCGACTTTGATGTTTATCCCGGGATTGAGATGGCGGGGTTGCAGCCGGAGGCGCAAAACACCGGGCATTTGAACCTCCCGTACAACCTCGTCTATCAGCAAGGTGTCGACACTGTCGGGCACGTGATCAGCGGCCTGAATACGGCGACACGCTTCAAGGCCGGAATGAGTGTGCTGTCGTGCGGGCAGGCACCGAGGGCGTGGGTTGCGCCGAACAGCCACATGTTCTACTGGTATCCGGGCGGCGGGTTTCACGAGAGGTATCTCTGGGAGCATATGACCGAGACGGGATTTGAGTTATTTCCGCCGGACATTCCCGATCCCGAGGAAGACCTCCACTCGGTTGTTGTGTTCGAACAGGGGCTGACGCTGCAACCGGGCGTGACACGTGGGTATTCGGTGGCGTTTGTGTCGTCGAATGTCGGGGCGAATGATCCGGCGGATTTGATTGCGACGACGCGGAAGGCGTGGAAGGCGGGGTTCGGGTGGAAGGTGTTTACGGAGATGGACTCGTTGGCAAGCGGCGTGTCGGCTGTTTACCCCTATGTCGCGAACGGAACGAACGATGATGGCGTGGGCGGTGGATGTTGCGGGTGCGTCGTGACGGAGATATCCGATCTGGCAAACCGGTTCAGCACTGTCGGCGGCGGGTGCGAAGGGGCGATTGCCTTCGACGGCACGAATTCGGCAGGACTGTATTACGCGACTTACCGTGTGAGCGATCTGTGCAACGAGAGCCAGGAGGACATTGTCATCACGATTGTCACGCCGCCTGGGGAGTGCATTTGCCCGTTTGAATCGGACATTAACGGAGACGGGATTGTTGATGCGACGGACCTCGCCTTTGTGATCGACATCGTGTTTTTCGGCGCGACGAATGTCCAGGATCCACTGTGTCCCGCAGCGCGGGCGGACTTCAATGCCGATGGGTTTGCGGATGCGACGGATCTGGCGATGTTGATCGATCATGTGTTCTTCGGCGGGGATTGGCCGGTGGATCCGTGTGGGTGGTGATGGGAGTAATGGGAAGCATTGGAGGAATGGGAACAATGCGGGGCACGGGGTTACGGGAGGGCGAGGCTCCTGCCGAGCCGTTCGCGCGGCAGGACCGGAATTCGCGCGATGATCATGCTCCACGAGCGACGTTCCCACGCCCTGTAGCCCGACCCCTTGTGGGTCGGGTCAGGTTTGACGGCGATTGGGACCCGGGCCACAAGGGCCCGGGCTACATTGCGAGGGGGCATGGCGCGGGTATCCCTTGGTTGCGCGAAGGCCTTCCCTGCCGCGCGAACGGCTCGGCAGGAGCCTCGCCCTCCCGTGGGATCTCGTCCGCCCACGGGGCCTCGCACCCAACACACTGCGTGCGGTGACGGTGTTGCACTTACGCGGGGAGGGGCTATGAACCGGGGATGGGTTGTCGCAGGGATGGCGGCGGTTGCGGTCATGGTTCTGGCGGCCATGGCGCAGGCGGTGGAGAATCCGCGGTTGCTGCCGCGTGTCGGGGATGGAGTGCAGAGGGAGACGGCACGGGGCGCGGTTTCGCTTCTGGATGATCGGGGTAAGGTGTCGGCGCCGTTGCGGGTGCGCTCGGCCGGGGCGTCATCGCCGATTGTCACGCCGATCACGGTGATTGCGGGGAACACGTGGGATTATCAGCACGACGATGACGGGACGAGACAGATTGCGCGATTGGGCGGGACGAATCTGACCCACTTTGTGACGACGTATTGGGATGTTGTTCCGGATCCCGGGTTCCCGGAGGAATGGATCAGAAGCTACGTGCATTACAATGCGTGGGAAGGCGGCGATGTCGGGATTCTGACACTAGGGAGCACAGGTGATAACGTCAGCGTATGCACCCAGGTCGTAGCTCCCTTCTCAGGCTACGGGCGGCTTGATCTGTCGACCGGCGATCTTGCACAGCCGACACTTCAGATGCGCTCCGAGCCGCAGCAACCGAATGGGTTTTTCAGTTCCTGGATTATTGATCAAGGTTTCGCTGGTCTGGCGGTGTGGAATTGCGTCGAGATTCCGGGTTCTGTTGCCGACGAGTCAATTCGGCCAAGCATCGCGGTGGATCGCGGCGGTAGCGCGACCAAAGCCCCCGGCGATGATGTTTACCATGTAATCGCCTATTCGTTTCTGGCAGGCGGGCGGATGAACTACTGGCGGCGGATTGGGATTGCGGGATCGTGGGCCGGGCCGGTCTGCCTGGATGAGTCGCCGTTTGTCAGTCACCATCCCGCCGTCGATGCGACGTCGGAGCGGGTGTCGGTGGCGTATGCTCGGGATGTCGAGAACCTGGGCGGGCTGGTGGATGTGGTGTACCTCACCTCGGCGAACAATGGGCAGGACTGGATTGACGCCGGCATTGCCAATCCGGGGGTGTGTGTCGGGCCGCTGGTCAATGGCGGGCGGCAGAACATCACCAATTACGCGGACGGGAATGGGCCGCAGTCCTGGACGGAGATCACCAGCGAGTATGACTTTGCGGGGAATTATCATGTGATCTGGGTGGAGCAGGCGGTGGCGAATGAGTCGAGCGATTGCCGGATTCGTCATTGGAGCGATGCGACCGGGACTATCAGTACCGTCGCCGGCGGGATGGGGTTTGGGAATGTTGGCGGCGACGGAGTGCGTGACCTGGGGCTGGCGTATCCGCAGATGGGATTCGGCGACGGCTCCACGCTCTGCACCGATGGTCCATCAAATCCCGGGCTGGCGGGGGCGACATCCAATCTCGATTACCTTTATGTCACCTATGAGCAGTATGGCGGACCGACCTCGTCTGAGGCGAATGATGTCTCCGACTCGGGGTTCATGAACCTCGACGTGTATCTCGGTGTGTCGAACGACGGCGGCGCGACCTGGGCGCGTCCGGTGAACCTGACCAACACGAAAACGCCGGGGTGCGACGGAACGCCGGGGAACCCGTGCTACTCCGAACGGGACCCGTCGCTCGCGAAACTGGTTGATGACACGATTCATGTGCTGTACATCGAGGACCACGATGCGGGGGATGCGGTGTTCGGGCAGGGAACGTGGACGTACAACAGTGTCCAGTACCTGCGAATCAGCGGCGGGACAGACGCAGCGGTGATATGTCCGGAGATTGCGCCGGTGGTGTGGTCCGGGCTGACCGATGCCGACACGGCGTGTGCTTACCATGCGCTTCCGGGCGGGTCAGTGAGCGAGGAGTTGGTGATTTCCAATCTGGGGAATGCGCCGTTGACCGGGACACTCTGGGTGGTTCAGCCGGCGGGATGGTTTCAGGTGACGACCGGTGAGTTCACGATTCCGCCCGGCGGGACGGATGTGCGGACGGTGGTAATGGATGCGTCGGTGCCGCCATTGTCGATGACCGAAGGGGTGTATACCAACACGATTCGGTTTACGCACAACGATCCGGGGGAGGGCTCGCCGGTTGATATTCCGGTTGTGTTCAATGTGTACCGGTACTGGTGCTGCGATTCGGCGTGTGCGTGTGTGTGCCCCGGCCAGGGAGATTTCGACTTTGAAGGGACAATTACAAGTGTCGATCTGGCCGCGGAGATCGATGTGGTGTTTTTCGGGGCGGCGGACATTCAGGATCCGATGTGCCCGAGGACGCGCGGGGATTTTGATGCCAATGGAATAACCGACGCGGTTGACCTCGCGCTGTTGATCGATCATGTGTTCTTCGGGGCGAGTGGCCCGGTGAATCCGTGTTTGTGAGGGGCGGGTGGAGTGGACTTAGTGGACGGAGTGGACTTAGTGGACGCGGTGGATCAAGTGGCGGGATGGGCGGTCTGGGGAGGGCGAGGGGTTTAGCCCTTTGTACAGGTGGTTGTGCCTACCGTGCTGTACAAGGGGCTGAAGCCCCTTGTCCGCAAGACGTCGTGATGCGAGTGTGGACGGGCAGGCTCACGGCAAGCCGTGCGCCTACGCAGTTTGGCCTAATCCAACGGGCCGACAGATTTCTCGACTTCGTCTAAGATCTCGCCGGTTTTGACCAGGGCGTACATGATGTTGTGGTCGGGGTACATCGGGCGGTCCTCGTCGAGGTGGGCGACATGGCGGCGGATGACATTGCGCGCGGTCTGGACGCCTTTGCCGGGGGTGAACTCGCGGAAGTCGAGGCCCTGCGCGGCGGCCATGAACTCGATGCCGAGGATGCCGTAGGCGTTGTCGAGGATCTGATCGTTTTTGATCGCGGTGTTCATTCCCATTGAGACGAAGTCTTCCTGATCGGCGGCGGCGGGGATCGAGCCGATCGATGCCGGCGCGGAGAGCATGCGTTGTTCGACGATCAAGCTGTCGGCGGTGTACTGGGAAAGCATCATGCCGGAAAACATGCCCGCGCCCTTGGTCAAAAACGGCGGGAGGCCGACACTCAGGGCCGGATTGGTGAGGCGGTTGAGGCGGCGTTCGGAGAGCACGGAAACCATGGTGATGGCGACGCCGGCCATGTCCATCGGGAGGGATACCGGGGTGCCCTGGAAGTTCGCGCCGGTGAGGGTGAGTTTCTTGTCGGGAAGAAAGATCGGGTTGTCGCCGACACCGTTGAGTTCGATCTCGACCTGCGCGCGTGCGAATGCGAGGGCATCATGGGCGGCGCCGATGACCTGCGGCGTGGAGCGCATGGAGTAGGCATCCTGCACTTTCACCTTCAGTTTGCCGGTCACCAAGTCGGAACCATCGATGCACTTCATGATGGCCTTGGCGCTGCGAATCGCGCCGGCGAAGCCCCGGAGTTGGTGCAGTTCGATTCGGTACGGGCGCATGTTGGCCATGAGGGCTTCGAGGCTCATGGCGCAGGCGATTTCGGCCTGCTTAAGCCAGCGGTTCATGTCGAAGAGGTGAATCGCGCTCATCGCGGTGAGGAGGTTGGAGCCATTGATGGCGGCGAGACCATCGCGGGCATGGAGGCCGGGAATCGGGATGCCCGCGCGGTTCATCGCCTCCTTGCCGGGCAAACGCTGACCGTTGAACCACGCCTCTCCCTCACCGGTCAGAAGCAGGGCGAGCTGGGCCATGGGCGCAAGATCGCCGCAGGCGCCGACTGAGCCCTTCTGGCAAACGACGGGGGTGACGCCGCGGTTGAGCATTTCCAGGAGGGTGAGCGTGATCTCGGGACGGCAGCCGGAGTTGCCGTGGGCGTGGACATTGATGCGCCCGGCCATCGCGCCGCGGACATACTCGATGGGGGCGGGCTCGCCGATGCCGGCGGCGTGGTTGTAGATCAGGTAGCGCTGGAAGTCCTGGATCTGGTCGTCATTCAGGCGCACTTCGCTGAATTCGCCGATGCCGGTGTTGATGCCGTACATGGTCTCGCCGGCTTTGATCTTGTCTTCGAGCATGGCGCGGCAGGCCTTGATGCGGGCGAGCGCATCGGGGTGGAGTTCGACCTTTTCGCCGTGGCGGGCGATACGCACCAGTTTTTCGATTGTCAGACCGGAACCATCCAGGATGATGCTCATTCAACGCCTCCTCGCGCGGCAATGAACACGGGTGAGGCGTCAATGTCCAGTGGGTTGCGGGGGGATTTGACAACGGGGGCGCAGCAGGCAACAAACGGCGTGCGGAGGGCGTGTCGCCAAGACTTCCCCCCTCACCCCAGCCCTCTCCCCCCCGCAAAAGACGCGGGGGGAGAGGGGGCCTCTCGCAGAGGGGATCAAACCGTCACTGAAAGGAGGCGAAGAGTGACGGCCGATCAAGTTTACGCGACTGCGGCGCGTTTGCGACGGACGAACCAGAGGCCGGCGCCGCCGATCAGGCAGAGCAGCACGATCAGGCCGATGGTGCCGGTGGCGGGGACTCGTTGTGGGTCCTGAGCCGTCCAGCTGTTGCGACCGGTTAGCGTGATCGTCGAATTCGACCCCGCCCATGTCACATTGAAGTCCAGTTCTGTCCAATGCAGGACCTCAGTGTGAGCGGGATTGTACACGGAAATGGTGATTGACCCAGCTCCCCCGGTCGGATTGCAGATCGGATTGATTGTCGCCTGTCCAGTTCCGCTACCGTCCAAGTCCGGTGTGATGTCGGGCGGATTAGTCGGCAGGAGCGCCGTGCAGCCAGTGACAACCCCTTCGACTGGAACAACTGCTACGCCCGTCGTCAGATTTGCGACCGAATAGTACACCGTATTCGGGGGTACGAAGATCACTTGATAAACATACTGCGCGTCGCCGTTGGCGGCCTGGGTCAGACCAATGATCAGAACCGCGGCCAGAGCAAGAACCAGAACAGAGCCTTTCATGACACCTCCTTGGTGCAGGCTGGTAGTTGAGCGGGGACTGAACTCGGTTGCAAGCTACACTTCGCCAAATGGGTGTCAAGCATAATATTGAATTATTGAAAACAGGATTAAATCGACCGCCTACGTCCGCGTTTCCCTTTGATTTCCACCATCTTATGGATGCGGATCAATATTATCCGCTTACCATTACTCCCGTGGCGGGTTCTGGCACGTCAGGAATCACCGCAGGGTCGCCTGGCGGCGGCCCTG
>JBFMFQ010000062.1:0-15689 GCA_040752075.1 Candidatus Zixiibacteriota bacterium
CAAAATCGACGCCGATGGTGTGGGGATCGACAAACGACGCGTTGCCGCTGATCAAATCGACGCCGTTTCGCTTGAAGTGCGAGCGGTAAACATCGGCCTCGTGCTCGATCACTCGATCGACCCGAAATTTCAGGTCCGCCAGCGTGATGTCCTCCTTGACCCGGAAGGACACGCCATAAAGCCCGCGCTGCCGGAACCCCGACAGAAACAGGATCGCCTCACGGAGAGTCTTGCTCGGGAGGGTCCCGGCATTGACCGCGCACCCGCCCACAACACGGCGCCGTTCCACGATGGCGACCCGTTTGCCCAGCTTGGCCGCCTGGATCGCGGCGTGATGCCCGGCCGGACCGCTGCCGATGACAATCATGTCGTACTGGCGAACTGTCATGGAGGACACCTCATTGGGCACAGGGACACTGGCAAAGACCAAGTCGCGCGGCCGGTTCATGTTCAAGAAACCTCCCCATTAATGAGTCGTCAAACGGAATCAGGACTGAATCGGAATTCCAATCCCCGCTGGCATCAGGGGGTATACATCCATAGATTCACCCGGGGGCGCAACTCACGCTTTTTCTATTTCATGGAGAGCTGCATGACACGACCCCATCTGAGTTCACGCGCCATCTCCTGCCTGGCGCTTCTGACACTGGCCCTGCCGACCCTCAGCCCTGGCCAAACACCGATGACAATGCCGCCCGTTGCTCCCGCAAGGATGGTCGTCGATACGCTCCACGGCGTCCCGGTCTCCGATCCGTACCGTTGGCTGGAAGACTGGGAGGACCCCGGCGTTCAGAAGTGGACATTCGCCCAAAACGACTACACACGGCAGCGGTTGCAGGCGTTGCCGGGCCGCGAGGCCCTCTCAAGCCGCCTGGAATCTCTCCTCAAGATCGGGTTTATCACCCCGCCCCACCCCCGTCACCAGCGGTACTTCTACACAAAACGGGAAGGCGACCAGAACCAGCCGCTTCTCCTGATGCAGGATGGCTTGTTCCGTACGCCGGTGGTGCTCATCGATCCCAACTCGATCTCCGCCGAGGGCATTGCCGCGCTCGACTGGTGGTACCCCTCGGATGACGGCAAATTCATCGCCTACGGCGTTTCGAGAGGCGGCAGCGAGATTTCGACACTCTACGTCCTCGATGTCGATGCCCGGAAAAATCTCCCCGATACCATTCCCTACACCCGCGCCGCGAGCCTGGCCTGGGACCCCGACAATGTCGGCTTCTACTACACCCGCCACCCCGCGCCCGGCACCGTGCCCGAGGGCGAGGAGGCGTATCATCGGCATGTGTTCTACCACACGCTCGGAACCAATCCCGCCGACGATCCCAAAGTCTGGGGCGAAGGACGGCCGATGGACGAGTGGCCGGGGGTGACTCTGTCGGAGGATGGACGTCTGCTTCTGATCCAGGTCTACAAGGGCGCAACCAGTTCCGAACTGTACATCCGCGATCTTTATGAACCCGATCCGGCCTTCGACACGATTGTCGCGGGAATCGACGCCCTGTTTGGCGGCTATTTCGTCAAGGGCGAGCTGTACGTGCTCACCAATCACGAGGCGCCTAATTTCCGGGTGATGAAGGCCGATCCGAAAAATCCCGGCATGGCGAACTGGACCGTCGCGATCCCGGAAGACCGGGCGGTGATTGAGACCGTGACCTCGGCGGGCGAACGGCTCGTGCTCACCTACCTCGACCGCGCCACCTCGCGAATCAAGTTCTTCACGCCCGGACGGCCCGCGTTGCAGGACATCTCCCTGCCGGGCCTCGGCAGCGTGTATGAACTGACCGGCTCGCCGGCGGAAACCGAGATTTACTACGGTTACTCAACTTACTTCCAGCCGCCCGCGGTGTACCGCTACGATTTCACCACCGGCCAGTCGATGCTCTTCGAGGAGGTTCAGTCAGGAATCGATGCAACACCCTATGTGCTCGAGCAGGTGACCTACAATTCCAAGGACGGGACCGAGGTTACGATGTTCCTGGTCCACCGCAAGGGCATCACCCTCGACGGCAACAACCCTGTCTTGCTCTACGGTTACGGCGGATTCAGCAGTCCGATTACCCCCGGCTTTCAGCGCAATCTCTACCTTTGGCTGGAGCAGGGCGGGGTCTACGCGGCGGCCAATCTCCGCGGCGGGAACGAATACGGCGAGGCCTGGCACCGCGCGGGAATGCTCGACCAAAAGCAAAACGTTTACGACGACTTCATTGCCGCCGCCGAATGGCTGATCAACAACAAGTACACCAGCCCGGACCGCCTGGCCATCATGGGGGGGTCAAACGGCGGGCTTTTGGTCGGCGCGGTCATGGTGCAAAGACCCGAACTCTTCCGCGCGGTGGTCTGCTCACGCCCGCTTCTGGACATGGTGCGTTACGACAAATTCCTGATCGCCAAGCTCTGGATTCCCGAATACGGCACCGCCGACAGCGCGGCCCAGTTTCCCTACCTGTACGCCTACTCCCCCTACCACAACATCAAGGAAGGCGTGGAGTACCCGGCCACGCTCATTCTGACGGCGGACACCGACACACGGGTTGATCCCTTGCACGCAAGGAAGTTCGCGGCCCGCCTCCAGGAGGCGAACGCCTCGGAGAATCCGATTTTGCTCTGGGTGGAAACCCAGGCGGGCCATGGCCAGGGCGCCCCTCTGACCAAAACGATCGCAGAATACACCGACATTTGGTCGTTCATCATGTGGCAACTGGGCGTGACTTCCGATAAAGGACAGTAGACGCACCGTCGGATCGGCGTGCGCAGGGAGAGCACCACGCGATGACAAAGCCACTTCAGCGATTCGAGGTTCAGCCGAGGGTGCCGGAACGCCTCTTCGGCCTGCCCGAGATTGCGTTCAACTTGTGGTGGACCTGGCAGCCCGAGGCCATCCAGATCCTCCGCCGCATCGATCCCGAACTCTGGGAAAAAACCCATCACAACCCGGTTCTGGTTCTCGGGTCGGTGTCGCAGCAGCGCCTGCATGAACTCGCCGAGGACGATGGTTTTCTGGCGCAACTCGACCGCGTGGTCGACAACCTCAATGAGTACATGGTCCAGCCGACGTGGTACGCGAAAACCCACGGCGCCGAAGAGTCGCCGCAGATCGCGTATTTCTCCGCCGAGTACGGCCTCACCGAGTGCCTGACCATTTACTCCGGCGGGCTCGGCATCCTCTCGGCCGACCACCTCAAGTCGTCGAGTGAACTGGGCATGCCCCTGGTGGCCGTGGGGCTGCTTTACCAGCGCGGCTACTTTCAGCAGTACCTGAACCCCGACGGCTGGCAGCAGGAGTACTATCGGCAGAACGACTTCCATAATCTGCCGCTCAGCCGTCTGCGCGGGCCCGATGGGCAGCCGCTTTCGGTCAACGTCGAGTTCCCCGGACGCACGATCACCGTCCAGGTCTGGGAACTGACCGTCGGCCGCGTGCGCCTGCTCCTTTTGGACACCAATGTCGATGCGAACAGCCCCGACGACCGGGCCATCACCTCCGAGTTGTACGGCGGCGACAAGGTGCGGCGCATCCAGCAGGAGATCGTCTTGGGCATCGGCGGCGTGCGGGTGCTCGACGCCATCGGCTGTGCCTGCTCGATCATGCATTTGAACGAGGGCCACAGCGCGTTTTGCACCCTCGAGCGGGTCCGCTCGCATCACTTGCACCGCGGCCTGCCGCTGGATGAGGCGATGGAACTGGTGCGCAAGACCACCGTCTTCACCACACACACCCCGGTCCCGGCCGGCATCGATGAGTTTCCCGAACCCCTGATGCGCGAGTACCTCAACTCCGAGGCGGCCGCGCTGGGAATGCCGTGGGAGGACTTCATGGCCCTCGGCGCACTCGGGCAGAGACGGGGCGTGCCGGTGTTCAACATGGCCTGCCTCGCCCTCAACATGTCGTACCGCGCCAATGGTGTTTCGAAACTCCACGGGCTCGTCGCCCGGCGCATGTGGCGCGATGGCTGGCCCGGCGTCCCCTGCGAAGAAATCCCGATCGGGCATGTCACCAACGGCGTCCACACGCGCTCCTGGATTTCGCAGGAGATGCGCGACCTCTTCGACCGGTATCTCGGGCCCTCATGGGTGACCAACCCCGCCGACCAGTCCATCTGGCAGCGAATCAACACGATTCCCGACGAGGAGCTCTGGCGGACGCACGAGCGCCGCCGTGAGCGGCTCGTTGCGTTCACACGCCGCCACCTTGTCGCTCAACTCGAACGGCGCGGCGCGCTGGACCATGAAATCCAATCCGCGCGGGAGACACTGAACTCGACCACCCTGACGATCGGCTTCGCGCGGCGTTTCGCCACCTACAAGCGCGCCACGCTCCTTTTCCGCGACGGCGAGCGTTTGCGCAAGCTCCTGTCCAATCCGGACCGCCCCGTCCAGCTCCTGATCGCCGGCAAGGCCCATCCCCGCGACAACGAGGGCAAGGAACTCATCCGGCAGATCGTTCACTACGCGAGCCAGACGGACATGCGGCGCCACGTGGTGTTTCTCGAGGACTACGACGTCGAACTCGCGCGCACGTTGCTCCAGGGCGTCGATCTCTGGCTCAACACACCGCGCCGTCCCATGGAGGCATGCGGCACCAGCGGCATGAAGGCCGTCTTCAACGGCGGACTCAACGCCAGCACGCTCGACGGGTGGTGGGATGAGGCCTACAACCGGGACCTCGGCTGGGCCATCGGGCGCGGCGAGGAATACCACGACCCCGGCCAGCAAGACGAAATCGAGTCGCAGGCACTCTATCACCTGCTCGAAGAAGAGATTGTGCCGCTGTTTTATCAGCGCGGCGCCGATGATCTGCCCCGCGGCTGGATCGCCAAGATGAAAAACTCGATGCGCGAATTGGGGCCGAACTTCAACGCCAACCGGATGATTCGCGACTACTGCGAGCACTACTACCTGCCGGCCATCGCCGATGGCCGCAAACTGATCGAACGCCGCGATGACCTCGCCGCCCTGTGCCGCTGGAAGCAAAAGGTCCGCGACCACTGGAGCAGCGTGGCCGTGATCCACGTCGAATCATCCAACGGAACCCGCGTGCACGTCAACGACCCGGTCGAGATCCGCGTCACCGTGGACCTGGGGGGATTGGAGCCGTCCGACGTTCAGGTGCAATTGTATGCCGGGCGTTTGGATGCCCAGGACAATATCACCGATGCAATCCCGACACCGCTGGTTGACCCGCAGAATATCGGCGCGAGTCACTGGGTCTTTTCGGGCACCGCCTCCTTCAGCGGAACCGGACGTCACGGTTACACAATCCGGGTTTTGCCCTACCATCCCGGCCTGACCCACCCGTTCGAGATGCGGCTCATGCGCTGGCCGACCGACTACACCAGCGAGAGCTGCTCGCTGACTAAGGAAAGATCGCCTTCCAGATCGCTGTCCCGGCAATCAGCGGGATGAGAATGTAAAGCACGGTGTCGCGGATCAGATAGAAGAGGAAGACACCCAAAAGCAGTTTCCACCCGTAGACCCGGACCACGCCGCGCAGGCCGTTGGCGCGGAATTCCTTCCAGATTCCTCGTGCGGTCTCACGGAGCCGGCTCATCCAGCCGGTTTTCATCTCAGCCGTCATTTATTGGATTCATCTTCTCGAGGTAAGATTGGAGCAATCCCGCACTTCCGGGCGTTGGCCAAAGCGATCTCCGATTGTCCCGCAAAGACTTACACGTCCACACCGGCCAAGGACCCCGCCGCTGCAGGTTAAGCCAGTGAAAAATGATCTCGTCCCCATTGCGCCATGCCAAGAAGGGACAGATACTGCCGTATAATAACACTTTCGCCGCGCGCCAGCGAGCACCCTGCAGGACCGCTTACCCAATGGCCGAGTCAACCAAACCCCAACTGTCATCGCTGCGCATCAACCGCGACCCGGCGCCCTCCGTGCCACGCGGTCAGCGAACGCTGGGCATTTGGCTCTGGGTGGGAGCGGCCGCCGTGGTCATCGTGGCCGCCTTGCTCTTCCTGCGCGGCGCCGGCTCGGTCGTCGTGGTGGAAACCACCACCGTGCAACGGCTCAACCCGGCCGGCACACAATCGCTTCTGACCGCCACCGGGTATGTTGTCGCGCAGCGCAATGCGGAAGTGGCCTCCAAGGGAACCGGCCGTCTCGAAATCCTCAACGTCGAGGAAGGCGACCAGGTCGAGGCGGGCGATGTGCTGGCGCGCCTTGAGTCATCCGACGTCGAGGCCGCGCACCGTGCCGCCCGTGCGGCGGTGTCACAAGCGGAGGCCGAGGTGGAACGCGCGCAGGCCGTTTCTCACGAAGCCGAACTCAATTTCAACCGCTTCCGCGACCTTCGCGCCAAAAACCTCGTCTCCGACGCCGATCTGGAGTCCGCCGAAGCGCGCGCGGTCTCGGCCAAGGCGGGCGTCACCGCGGCGGAGGCCGCGCTGCGCACCGCCCGCGCCGATGCGGAGTACGCCGAAGTTCAGGTGGAGAACACCTACATCCGGGCGCCGTTTAACGGCACCGTGCTGACCAAAAACGCCGATGTCGGCGAAGTCGTCGCCCCGTTTGCGTCCTCGGCGTCGTCGAAAGGAGCCGTTGTCACCCTGGCCGACATGACCTCGCTGGAAGTCGAAGCCGATGTCTCGGAATCAAACATTCAGCGCATCCAGCTCGGGCAGCCCTGCATTATCGTCCTCGATGCGCTGCCCGCCGAGCCCTATCGCGGCCGCGTGAAAAAGATCGTCCCCACCGCCGACCGCGCCAAGGCCACCGTGATGACCAAAGTGTCGTTCGACCAACTCGATGGCCGTGTGCTGCCGGAAATGAGCGCCAAGGTGAGCTTCCTGCCGATCGACACGGACACGACGGCACTGGACACACGCAGCGTCGTGAGCGTCGCCCAAGACGCGATTGTCGAACGAGAGGGGACCATGGTCGCCTTCCTGGTCCGCCAGGGACGCGTGACTCAAACGCAGGTCAGTATCGGTGAGACTTACGGCGGCGCGGTCGAGATTCGTTCGGGCCTCGCAGTCGGGGACGTGGTGGTGTTGCGACCCATCGAGAATCTCGGCGATGGAGATCGCGTGAAACTGAAAGAGTAGGGAGAAGAGAAAACCATGGCCGCACCCGTCGTTGAAGTCACCAGCGTTTCGAAAACATACTACCGGGACAAGATGCCCATCCCGGTACTCTCCAATCTTTCGCTGGTGGTCCCCGAAGGAGATTTCGTGGCGCTCATGGGCCCATCGGGGTCCGGCAAAACCACACTGCTCAACATGATTGCCGGCATCGATCGACCGGACTCCGGCAAAGTTACCGTGGCCGGCACCGACCTCGGCGCACTGGGCGAGTCCGACCTCGCCAAGTGGCGCGCGCGCCATGTCGGGTTTATTTTCCAGTTCTACAATCTCCTGCCGGTGCTCACGGCGTTTGAAAACGTCGAACTCCCGCTTCTGCTCACGGGTCTGTCCAAAAAGGATCGCCGCGAACATGTGGCCTCCGCGCTCGAACTCGTGGGATTGAAGGAGCGGATGGACCATTACCCCCGTCAATTGTCGGGCGGGCAGGAACAGCGCGTGGCGATTGCCCGCGCCATCGTCACCGATCCGACGATTCTGGTTGCGGATGAACCCACGGGCGATCTGGACAAGCAGTCGGCCACCGAGATTCTGGATCTTCTGACCCAATTGAACCGCGATGATCACAAGACCATCGTGATGGTGACCCACGATCCGCGCGCGGCCGAGCACGCCCACGTGCAACGGCACCTGGACAAGGGAGAGTTGGACTAGTCTTCCGGTAGGAGTCGATTCCCCGGCGGCATGACTCAGACGACCATGCGTGTCTTCAAGCTCATCTTCAAGAATACGCTGCGGCACAAACTGCGCACGTTTTTGACCATCATGGGAATCGCCGTGGCGATCATGGCCTTTGGGCTTTTGCGCACGTTCGTCTCGGCGTGGTATGCGGGTGTCACCCAGGCCGCTCCCGACCGGCTCATCACCCGCAGCAAAATCTCGATCACCTTTACGCTGCCGCTTGCCCAAAAAGAGAAGATCGCCCGCATCCCCGGCGTTGAGGCAGTAACCTTCGGCACCTGGTTCGGCGGATACTACAAAGACCCCAAAGACTTCTTCGCGCAGATTGCCTTTGAGGGGCCGGAGTCCTTCACCCTCTACCCCGAGTTTATCGTGGACACAGCCGGCCTGCGGGCGTTCGGCTCCGAGCGCAATGCCGCCATTGTGGGCCAGGCGACCATGGAGCGGTTCGGCTGGAAGGTCGGTGATGCCGTTCAATTGACCGGGATGATCTATCCCGGCCAGTGGGATTTCGTCATCCGGGGCGTGTACACCGGCGCCACCGACGCCACCGACATTTCCCAGTTCCTCTTCCGCTGGGACTACATCGACCAGCGCATGCAACAGGAGATGCCCGCGCGCGCCGGGCAGGTCGGCTGGTGGGTGATCAAAATTGACGATCCCGCCAAGGCCGCGCAGATCAGCAATGCCGTCGACCGCGAGTTCGACAACTCGGCCGATGAGACCCTGACCGAAACCGAAGCCGCCTTCCAGCAGAGTTTTGTGGCGATGGCCGGAACCATCATCTTCTCCCTGGAGGTCATTTCGATTCTGGTCATCGGCATCATCCTTTTGGTGGCCGCCAACACGATGGCCATGACCGCGCGCGAGCGCATCTCGGAGTATGCGGTGCTCAAGACGCTCGGCTTTAACGGCGGGCACATTCTCGGGCTGGTCGCCGGGGAGTCACTGCTAATCGCCATGCTCGGCGGCGGGCTGGGGCTGCTCCTGATGTTCCCCCTCCTTCAGGGGGTCGGGGCCGCGCTGCGCGCCTGGTTCCCGGCGTTCCCGATTGACCCCATGACCTACCCCCTGGCCGTGGTCTCGGCCTTCGCCGTCGGTATCCTCGCCGCGCTATTCCCCGCCTGGCGCGCCATCCGTGTGTCCATCGTCGATGGCTTAAGGAGGGTCGGCTAGCGATGGGGCTCTTTCTCAACTACAGCTTCCGCAGCATCCTGGTGCGGAAACTCACGACAACGCTCACCGTGCTGGGGTTGGGACTGGTCGTCTTCGTCTTCGCCGCGGTCCTGATGCTGGCCCACGGTCTCGAGGAGACACTAGTCGAAACCGGTTCGCCCGACAACGTCATCGTGGTTCGCGCCGCGGCATCATCGGAGACACTGTCCATCATGTCCCGTGACCAGGCCGGCATCGTCAAAACGCAGGATGAAATCGCCGTCGATGCCGAGGGGAAGCCGCTGGCGGTCAGCGAACTTGTGGTCCTCATCAACCTGAACAAGCGCGCAAACAACGATCCCTCGAACATCATCCTGCGCGGCACCACCGCGGAGGCGTTCGCGTTGCGCCCGGCCGTCAAACTCACCGCCGGCGTCATGTTCACCCCGGGGACTTCCGAGGTGATCGCCGGCGCCTCGGTCGCCGGGAACTTTAGGGGCTGCGGGCTGGGTGAGTCTGTTCAGTTCGCCGGACGCGAGTGGCAGGTGGTGGGGCTCTTCGACGCCGGCGGCGCGGGCTTCGATTCGGAGTTGTGGGCCGATGTGGAACAAGTTCAGCAGGCCTTCCGCCGCCCCATCTACTCCTCGGTGACCGCCCGCATGCGGGATGCAACACAGATTCCCGTCTTCAAAAACCGTCTCGAGTCGGACCCGCGCATGACCGTGACCGTGAAAAACGAGCAGCAATTCTATGCCGAGCAGTCGCGCGCCACCGCCACGTTCATTCGCGTGATCGGGTTGGTCGTCAGCGTCATCTTCTCCCTCGGCGCGATGATCGGCGCCATGATCACCATGTACGCCGCCGTCTCCAACCGCACCGTGGAAATCGGCACCCTGCGCGCCATCGGGTTTTCCCGCGGGCGCGTCCTGAGCGTCTTTCTCTCCGAAGCGATCTGGCTCTCGCTGGTCGGCGGCGCCATCGGCATCGTCGCGGCCTCGCTCATGTCCTTTGTGACCGTCTCCACCACCAACTGGGATACGTTCTCGGAGCTGGCATTTGGTTTTCAGCTCTCCCCGCAGATCATCCTGGGCACCATTCTCTTCTCCCTGGCCATGGGATTGATCGGCGGGTTTTTGCCCGCCGTCCGCGCATCCCGCGCGCGGATCATCGAATCCCTCCGGGCCGAGTAGCGCACCTTCGGCATCTGGGACCATTTCGATCTTGTTTTCACGGTCAATTGGTCCGCAGACTTCCACATGTAAAGGCCGCGGCCGGGCGCGTGCCCGGCCGGAACACTCCCACCAATGGAGGTTTGTATGATCGTTGTCCGCGACATTTTCCAACTGCACTTCGGCAAGGCGCGCGATGCCAAGGCCGCGATGAAGGACGCCCTCCCCTTGATGGCCAAGGCGGGCGCGGTAAACGCACGGCTTCTGACCGATGTGACCGGGCCATACTACACCCTTGTCCTCGAAGCCAATCACGCCGATCTCGCCGCCTGGCAGACATTCGAGAAGAAGGGTCTGGCCATGACCGAGTGGCAGGAGATCTACAAGCGGTTTGTCCCGCTGGTCCAGTCCGGCCGCCGCGAAATCTTCTCGGTGGTCGATTAGGACGCCGATTCCGGCGCCCGGCGGGGCGGGGGGGTGCGAAATAATTGTTCAAACGATTATCGTTGTTGCGGTGTAAAAGGTCCGATGGTCCGGACCCTGAAAGATGCGCCCCGTCCCAAGCGCGCCCCCCTACCCGAGGAGGAGGCGTATCTCTCCATCCTGCGCGCGGTGGGCTGGATGAGCACGCGCCTGACACGCCTCTTGAAGGCGCATGGCCTCACCCCGGCGCAGTACAACATCCTGCGCATCCTGCGGGGGGCCGGCGCTCCCCTCCCCTGCCTGGAGGTCGCGCACCGTTTGATCACGCCCGAGCCGGACATCACGCGCCTGTTGGACCGGATGGAGAAGGCGGGGCTGATCACCCGCCACCGGTCGATCCGCGACCGCCGGGTGGTTGACGTGTCGATCACTCCCCTTGGGCGCAGGACGCTGACCGGCCTCGACGGCCCGGTCATCGAGACCCACCGGGCAAATCTCGGCCACATGAGCCGCAACGACTTGGCCGAAATCAGCCGGCTCTTGGAAAAGGCGAAAACCGGCGCAGAACCCATCGGCTGATGCGGCCGGGAACAATGGTTGTTGTAACAATGTTTGGACAATCACCGAGAACCCATTAAACAAGGAGTCCCGATGACATTGCCCCGCACCACCCTCTTGCAGATTCGACCGGCCATCCCGGCGCCCTTTCGATCGCTGGCGCTGATCGTCGCGGCCGGCGTGCTGGTGTCCTGCGCCAACCCGGCGGAGAACAAACCCAAGGCCGATGTCCAGGAGCCCGCCCCGATGGCCGAGGCCCCCATGTCGGCCGCCAACGCAACCTACGCGATCACTCCGGAGAACTCGAAAGTGTCGTTTGTCGGATCCAAGGTCACCGGCAGCCATGACGGCGGTTTCCATCAGTTTTCCGGGACCATCACCGTCCCCGGCGGCGACATTGCCTCCGGCCATGTCGCGCTGGAAATCGACGTGACTTCGATCTGGGCCGACAACGAACGCCTGACCGGGCACCTGAAATCCCCGGATTTCTTCGAGGTCGAGACCTATCCCAAGTCGACCTTTCACTCGACCGAGATCGCTCCAAGCGGTGACACCGCATGGACCATCACCGGAAATCTCAATCTGCACGGGGTCGAGAAGTCCATCAGCTTCCCGGCCAAAATCGAGCTGACCGGCGCGGGCGTCATGGTGAATTCGGAGTTTGCGCTCAACCGGAAGGACTTCGGCATCAAGTACGAGGGCCAGCCGGACAATCTCATACGTGACGAGGTCGTGCTGAAACTGGCGATCAACGCCACCCCGGCGGACGCGCAACCGATGTAGGACCCCGGGCGGCCGCCGATTTTGACAGCCGCCTGTCACTAAGCAACCCCATACGGCTGCCTGCGGCAGAAGCCAATCGTACCTTCTCGGGAACTGTTCCCGAGGAGGATCCGATGCCGCAGGCAGCCGTTTCTCTCGCCCCGACACCCACCAGTCCGCATGCCCGCGCCCGCCGTGGGCGGTTCTACGACATGGCCGCCAACCCCGACCTGGTCAACGCCGCCGTCGAGGTCTACACGGCGGGACTGTGGGAGAAAATTGACGTCATCTACCGCGCGCTCTGCGCGATCATGTACAACTACGTGCCGACCTCCGGTCACCCCGGCGGGAGCATTTCGTCCGGCCGGATTGTGCAGGCACTCCTCTACGAGACCATGGAGTACGACTTCGTCCATCCCGACCGTCCGGACAACGACATGATCTCCTATGCCGCCGGGCACAAGGCGATGGGCCTTTATGCGAACTGGGCGCTGCGCAACGAACTCGTGCGCGCCGCCGCGCCCGAACTTCTCGCGCCGGAAAACCGTCAACTGCGGCTTGAAGACCTGCTCGGCTTCCGGCGCAATCCCACCAATGAGACGCCGCTCTTTCGCCGGTTTGGCGCCAAGGCTCTCGACGGACATCCGACGTGCTTCGTGCCGTTTGTGAAGCACGCGACCGGCGCGAGCGGTGTCGGGGTGCCGGCGGCGTTCGGCCTGGCCGCCGCCGCCGCGGATATCTACCGCGATGACCCGCCGCGGATGCATGTCCTCGAAGGCGAGGGCGGGATGACGCCGGGGCGCGTGCATGAGGCGCTTGCCTTCGCCGCGACCGCCGGGTTGTCGAACATCATCCTCCACGTCGACTTCAACCAGGCGTCGATCGACTCGAATCATGTCTGCGCCGACCAGCGGGGTCCCGGCGAGTATGTGCAGTGGAACCCGGCCGAATTGACCCACTTTCACGACTGGAACACGATCGTCGTGCTGGATGGAAGCGACTTCCGCCAGGTGCTGGCCGCCCAGAAGGCCGCGCTCACGCTCAACAACGGTCAGCCGACCGCCATCGTGTACCACACGGTCAAGGGATGGAAGTACGGGATCGAAGGCCGTGTCTCCCACGGCGCGGGGCACAAGTTCAACTCCGAGGGATTCTACCAGTCACTGGCCGAGTTCGAAAAGACGTTCGATGTCAAGGTGCCGCGCTTCACGGGCGATGCCACACCCGACCGGGTTGAGCAGTGCTACTACGATACCCTGATGACTGTCCGCAAGGTCATCGAACAGAATTCCGAGATCGCCAACTTCGCCGGAACACAGCTGGCGAAGTCGCGCGAAGCCCTCGAGGCACGGGGACGAACCCGTCACGCACACTCGCCGAGCATCGCCACCCTGTACGAAAGCCCGCAGATCCGGCCGGATTCTCCGCCCGAATCGCTGCAATTCAAACCGGGTGCGTCGGTCACCCTGCGCGGCGCCCTCGGCTCGGCATTGAAGGAAATCAATCACCGCACCGGCGGCACCCTGATCGGCGCCGCCGCCGACCTGCTCGGCTCGACCAGCGTCAGCGTGCTGGGAGAGGGTTTCCCCGATGGTTTCCTCCATCGCCAGCAGAATCCCGACGCCCGTCTGATCGCGATGGGCGGAATCTGCGAAGACAGTATGGGCGCTTTCATGGCCGGCCTGGCGTCGTATGGCGAGCACATCGGCGTGTCGTCCTCCTACGGCGCCTTCATCGCCGCGCTCGAACACATTCCGGCGCGCCTCCACGGCATCGGCATGCAGGCGCGCGAAGCCGCCACCGGCGAACCATACAACACCTGGATCATGGTCAACGCCCACGCCGGGGTGAAGACCGGCGAGGATGGCCCGACCCACGCCGACCCGCAGCCGCTTCAATTGTTGCAGGAGTGCTTCCCCGACAAGGTGATGATCACGCTCACCCCGTGGGACGCCCGCGAGATCTGGCCGCTCACCGTGCACTCCCTGCGCCAGCGGCCCGCGGTGCTCGCGCCGTTCGTCACGCGCCCGAATGACACACTCGTTGATTGGGGCAAACTTGGGTTCCCGAAAGTCACCGAGACCATCAAAGGTGCGTATGCATTGCGCCGTGCGGACAAGACCGCGCGCCAGTACAACGGAACGATCGTGCTGCAGGGCAACGGTGTCGCGTCAATCTTTGTGAGCGAAGTCCTGCCGCGCATGGACGCCGCCGGGTTCAACATGAACATCTACTACATCTCCTCGGCGGAGTTGTTCAATGCGCTCGAGCCGTCGGTGCGGGAAGTTCAGTTCCCCGAACAATTGACTTTCGAGTCCATGGGGATCACCGATTTCACGCTCCCGACGATGTACCGGTGGGTGCGCTCGCCCGAGGGAATCCATCGCACGCTGCATTCCTTCGCGCGCGGCCGCTACCTCGGCAGCGGCTCGGCCGCCAAGGTCCTCGAAGAAGCCGGCATCCACGGCGAAGGCCAATGGCGCGCGGTGCAAGACTTCGCGCAGGCGTTTGAGAAAAAGTAGCACAGGGAGTGGCGTCATCCCGGCGAAAGTCGGGACCCAGTGTCTGCTGTCGCCGTCTCCCTCCGACTACGGCCTGGCCGAAAGGGAAGGGGATTGCTTCGTCGTTCGTCCCGCTTCGCGGGACTCGCTCCTCGCAATGACTGTACAGCGATGACTGCATGGCAATGACTGCACTGGCGCTCGTCATTGCGAGGAGTCCCGCCGGAGGCGGGACGACGAAGCAATCCCGCGCCCTTTGGCGAAACCCTGGTCGATACCTGGTCAGAACTTCATTACCAATTGTATCCACGCCGGCATCTTCACGAATCCCAGCTTCTCATTCAGCGCCAGCATCGGCCGGTTCCGCGATTCGTTGAATGTCCGCACCCGCTTGTACCCGCGATCCCGCGCCGTTTTCAGACTGTGCAGCTTTAGTGCAAGCGCGATACCCCGCCGCCGAAAGTCCCGGTGCACTCCGGTGTCGTCGGTCCCCAGCATCTCCGGATTCACCTTGTCGCTCATGAGAATGGTCACACCCGCGATGCGCTCCCCGTGCATCGCCATGAAGTACCAATCCGGCCGAATGCTGGGCCGTCCGAGCTCAAGCGACATGAAGGTCTCAAACGACATCGGCACGTACTCATCCTCCCACGGCATGTCACCCTGGATGTGCGAGATGAACTCGTGGAGTTTGTGATCCCATCCCGGCGTCTTCTGGAAATCGGCGAGGGTCTGGAATTGGATGCCCGCCGCGGCGGCCCGCTCCATCGCCGCCGCCAACCCGGAGAAATCGAAACTCGCCAGATCGGCGTGCGACTCCCAGAGCCGCTCCAGCTCACGGAACCCCCGCTTGTCGAGAAAACGCAGGGAATCCTGCATGTCCTCCCGCGCCTTCGCCCACACCGAGATCGCCTGCTCCTGCTCCAGGGACGCGATGATGTGATCAAAGAGAATCGACCCGTACCCGCGTTTCTGGAACTCCGGGTGAATTGCAAACTGCGTCATGAACTTCCCCGGATGAAACGGGATCGGCGGAATGACCGTGCGCGCAAACCCGATCACCCGTCCATCGACCTCGATCACGTCGAGGTGCAGACGGCTTTCCGGGGTAAACGTGCCGTCCAGATGCGCCGCACCCTCCGGATCCCATGGGTGTGTTCCCGCCGGGTGGGCGGAGTTGAAAATGTCGCAGATGGCGGGGTAGTCGGATGGCCTTAATGGTCGGATAGAGCGCATGTTGTCTATCTCCGAAACTCGTGGGTGCACAAGTTATCGCACCCTTCCCCGTGTGCCCTGACCTTGGGGCCTGTTCAAAAACCCGGGCGGCCAACCGACACTCGCC
>JBFMFQ010000063.1:0-15518 GCA_040752075.1 Candidatus Zixiibacteriota bacterium
GTCTGGGACGGGTCTTTAACCTGCTTGGCGACCCGATCGACGGCATGGGCGATGTCAAAGCCAGCCGGCATGACCCGATCCACCGCGCGGCGCCCAGTTTCGCCGACCAGGAGACCGAGACACACAGTCTCGAGACCGGCATCAAGGTTATCGACCTGCTCGAGCCCTATCCCAAGGGCGGCAAGGTCGGGCTCTTCGGCGGCGCCGGTGTCGGTAAGACGGTCATCATCCAGGAACTCATCCGAAGCATCGCCACCGAACACGGCGGTTACTCGGTGTTCTGCGGGGTGGGCGAGCGAACCCGCGAAGGAAACGACCTCTATCTCGAAATGACCGAGTCGGGCGTCATCAAAAAGACGGTCATGGTCTTCGGACAGATGAACGAGCCGCCGGGATCGCGCCTGCGCGTAGGGCTGACCGGTCTCACCATGGCCGAGTACTTCCGCGACGAGGAGCACCAGGACGTGCTCATCTTCATCGACAACATCTTCCGTTTCACCCAGGCCGGATCCGAAGTATCGGCGCTCCTGGGCCGTATGCCCAGCGCGGTGGGTTACCAGCCAACGCTTTCGACCGAGATGGGCGCGCTGCAGGAGCGCATCACATCCACCAAGGCGGGATCGATCACATCGGTGCAGGCGATCTATGTGCCCGCCGACGACCTGACCGACCCGGCGCCGGCAACGACATTCTCGCACCTCGACGCCACCACCGTGCTCTCGCGCCAGATCGCCGAGCTCGGGCTGTATCCCGCGGTCGATCCGCTGGATTCGACCTCGCGCATTCTGGACCCGAACATCGTGGGCGAAGAGCACTACCGGGTCGCACGCGGCGTGCAGAACATCCTGCAACGCTACAAAGACCTGCAGGACATCATCGCGATTCTGGGCATCGATGAACTCTCCGAGGACGACCGTCTTGTTGTGGCGCGCGCCCGGAAGATTCAGCGATTCCTGTCGCAGCCGTTCTTCGTCGCCGAGGCGTTCACCGGCTCCGAAGGCCGCTATGTGAAGCTCGAGGACACCATCAAGGGATTCGGGCAGTTGATCGACGGCAAGCACGACGACATCCCCGAGCAGGCATTCTACATGTGCGGGACCATCGAGGAAGCCATCGAACGCGCCGAGAAGATGAAATCGAAGGCGGCGTAATCAAGGCGGTAATGGACCGGGCATGGCAAACTATCAACTGACCATCGTCACACCGGAAGAGACCATCTTCGAAAAGACGGTCGAGTCTATCGTCGTTCCCGGCGCCAAAGGGTATCTCGGCGTGATGGCCAACCATGCGCCGCTCATCACACCGATCCGTCCGGGCAAATTGACGATCCACATGCCGCCGGACACTGAGCTCCTGCTAGCAATCTCGGGCGGATTCCTTGAAGTCGCCCACAACAAGGCCACGATACTGGCCGACGCGTGTGAATTCGCCGACAAGATCGACCGCGAACGCGCCCTCGCCGCGCTGGAACGCGCCAAAGAGCGCTTAAAGCATCCGGAACCCGATCTCGACTTGGACCGCGCCACGGCGGCGTTTCAACGGGCGAAAAACCGGTTGAACGTGATGGATTCTGTCCTGTGAGAATACACGCCGGCCACTAACATGTTACACGCGGCGCAGGGGCGGGTCTGAGACCCGCCCCTGCGTGCGTGAAGGCATACATTCCCCCCATGCCCACCTGCTTTTTCGCTTCCGATCTCCATGGCGACACGCATCGTTACCTTCGCCTGATTGATCTGATCGAATCGGAACGCCCCGCGGCCCTGTTTTTGGGCGGCGATCTTCTGCCGTCGTACCTGCGGCCCGACAACGAACACGATGACTTTGTGCGCGGCTTCCTGCGGGTGCGGATTATGAAACTTCGGGATGTACTGAAGGACGACTACCCGCGTGTCTTCGTCATCCTGGGAAACGACGACGGGCGTGTATGGGAACCGGAATTCATTGAGATCGCAGGGGAGGGGCTCTGGGAGTACATGCACTGCCGACGCGCCGAATTCGCGGGGCATGATGTCTATGGCTACTCCTGCGTCCCGCCGACCCCGTTTCTTAACAAGGACTGGGAGCGCTACGATGTCTCGCGGCATGTCGATCCGGGATGTGTCTCACCCGAAGAGGGGATGAGATCGGTGCCGGCCGACCCTCGCGAGATTCGTTATGGGACGATCAAGGATGACCTCGAAACCCTGACTGCCGGGCACGATGTGTCAAACGCGGTCTTCCTGTTCCACACCCCGCCCTACCAGACCAACCTCGACCGTGCCGGGCTCGACGGCCGCATGGTCGATCATGTGCCGCTCGATGTCCATGTCGGCAGCATTGCAGTGCACCGGTTCATCGAGACCCGCCAGCCGCTTCTGACCCTGCACGGGCACATCCACGAATCGGCGCGGATCACCGGCTCCTGGCGCGATCAGATCGGTCGAACGCACATGTTCACTGGCGCGCACGACGGGCCGGAGTTGGCGGTGGTGAGGTTTGACACCGATGATCCGGACAGAGCGGACAGGAGACTTGCTCCGCCGGAAAATTGACACAATCGCACGTCGTGACTGCTATATTTCGGTTGTACGGGATTGAGGGGTGAGTGCGTGCTCACGCGATTGCTCACAGTGCTCGGATTGGTGGTCTTATCGGCTGCTTCCTCCTGCCATGCCGAAAACCGCGTGACCATCAAATCCAAAGTGGTACCCTCCGGTGCTACTGGCGTCGTCGTGCACATTTTGTTGGAGAACGACGTGCCACTCGCTGGGTGCTATGTGCCGCTTGAAATCCGATCTCTTGAAGGTGGCGTGTTTCCAATCAACGCGCAAATCGCGTGGGGTGAGCGCATGATACCGTGGCCGCCTGGAACATGGACACGCCAATTCGATGAGCCGGATGGAATGTGCGGAGGCGAGGGCAGGACCTCGTACGTGAGTGCTTTTGCTGAAGACACGCTTCCGCATCCGATTACCACACCCGTCAGCGGCGTGATATTCGGCTTCAGTATGAGCCCGCTCGGTCTGACACCCGTGTTGGAAGCGGGCCGTGATACATCGGGGTCGTTGCGGCTGATTGTGGACCTCCCGATGACCTCAGGACAATTCGAGATAGACACAACCTGTGCGAGTCTCGACGCCGACCCAAATCATAGTCTCCACCTCGAGTTCTTCGATACAGGGCAGGAAGGCCCCCCCGCGTTTGACCGCGGGACGATCACCGTCATTCTGTGCGACTGCCCCTACCAATCCGACCTCGACTCAAACGGCTCGGTCGATGCCGTCGATCTTGCCGGTGAGATCGATGTTGTCTTTTTCGGGGAGGGCGATCCGCAGGACCCGGATTGCCCGGCGACCCGCTCAGATTTCAACGCCGACGGAACGCCGGACGCGGTCGATCTGGCACTGCTTATCGACCACGTCTTCTTCGGTGGTTCCGGGCCGATCAGTCCCTGCGAGTGGTAGATTTGCGCTCCGGAAGGGGCAGCTCCCGCGCCGCATCGGTCACCGCGCCGATCTTGCAAGCGTAACTTGTCCGGTTGGCAATGTCCTCGTCGGTGATGATGTGGACATCCAAGAGACCGCCGGAGCGGTAACCGGTCTTGAGGAAGTTCATTTCATCAAGGCCCAAGCTCCACCCCTCCAACCATAACTCCAGTGAGCACCGCTGCTGGTCGGTTCCGCGGAAGTGGACCAAAAGGTCGATGTCGCTGCCAGGCCCGGCAGTCGCGTTTTTTGTGCTGCCGAAGACATAGAGCCCGACCACCCCGAACCGCTCCGGGTCCACCGCCGCCGCGATCTGCTGACACATTCGCAGACGCCACAGCCAGTGACTGCCGTCGGTGGTCGAGATATCGCTCTTCGAGGGTGTCACCTGCGGTCCGACATTGGCCTCCGGACTGGTGAGGATGGCCACGGCCTCCTCGAGATCCGCATTCATGAGAAGGCGAAGGACCATGCCGTTGGTCGCCTGCGGGATATCAATCAAACGCACCGCATCGGCCAGTGTGGCGAACTCGGGCAGCACTTGAGGCAGAAGGTTCGGGGAGTGTGTGAGAAAGTTCTCGTTGAATGCGGTGCCGTCATCGTCCGGGTACAGCGGCAGGTAGTGAATGCGCGCCTCGACCAGGTCCTGGAAGAAGTGGGTGCCGAAAGACAAGTCCGGGACATAACTGCCCGTCTTGCGCGCGATTTCGATCAACGCCGCGGTGTTGTTGATGTCCGAATAGGTGACATTCACGCCGAGCTTGATGTCCCCGCGGCTGCCCCAGCGCCCCGGTCCCATGAGCAGGAATTGGCGACGGGGGAGGAGTTTGTTGAGCTGGCTCACCGCGCGGCCCACCGCCACGAGGTCGCCCAGATCGGGGAGCAGGGTGTACTTCTGCGGATCCACGTAGACGATATGCGTGATGTCCGAGGTGCGGCCGTTTGACACGTGGCGGGTTGCCGAGAACACCACCCGGTCCTGGGGGATATCCTTGGGAATCGGCGCCGGCGCCATCATCGGGCCGTGGCTCTGCGGCCGGCACTGCAGGAGATAGAAATCTTCGCCATCGGAGGCGAACTCGATGTCCACCGGTGTCCCCAGTTTCTCCTCCAGAACCTGTAGCAGAGTCCGCACCATCGCCACAAAGGGGGTCCGCGAGACAAGTCCCTCGAACGTGATGACGAGGTCATCGGACTTCGGGTCGAGATGAATCCCCGGCGCCTTGAGCATCCGGTCCGGAGTGAGAACCGAGACCATCTGATCCAGACCGGCGATGTCCGCGCCATGCTCTTGGAGCAATTCCTCCACGGGTATGGTCTCGAAGGAATTGGTCGAGAGATTGATGACATCCACATGCCGCGGCGCATAACGCAAGACCTCATCGACTGTGGCATTGACCCGCAGTGATGGCTGGCCGGGTGCAATCAGCACCGGATAGTCGTCGCTGAGGCGGTCCACCGCGCGGGTCCCGATTCCCGGCACGATGCGCAGCAACCCGTCGTTGCGCTTGATGCGCGGCGACCAGCGAAACTCATTCCGGCTGAACGCCACGCCGGCGTACGACGGGAGGTAGTAGCGGCCGATGCGCCGTCCGACGACCTCCTGGATCATGATCCCCATCTCCTCGCCGAAGTCGATGAGGTTTCGCTCCGTGCGGTACTCGATGGGATCGGGGCCGAAGGTGGACGCGTAGACCTCGGCGATGGCGTCCATCAGGGCCTCCAGCCGCGCATCTTTGCTGCCCTGATTGGCGATGAAGAGACTCTTGTACTTTCCGGAAAACGCCGCGCCCCAGCGGTCCTCGAGCAGACTGGAGCTCCGCACGATCAGCGGGCTGTCGCCGAAGTCATCGAGCGCCACCGAGAGGCCCTTGACGATGTCCTCCGGAAAACGCGAGCGCTTGAACATCTGCACAATGTGCGGATACTCCTGCCGGACCTGGTTGATCTCCTTGTACTTCTGTTCGACGACATCGTCGAGGTCATTGTAGTGCATGAAGGTCAACAGAATGTCCGAGGTGATGTACCAGGTCTTGGGGATCTTCACCTTTCCCATCAAATTGCCGGGATCGTTGGCCTTTTTGAGAATCTGGCTGGCGAGGAAGAGGCCCGCGCTCTTTCCGCCGAGGCGCCCGTGGCTCTCCGCGCCGTAGATCATCTGCTGCAGCAAATCATGGAAGTCGTTCAGCTCGACAAAGCTCTTCGCGCAATTGATGTAGTCGACATCGTCGGACAAAAAACGCCGTGTGAGGGCGACTTCGACGCCGCGCTTGGCGGGAGATCGCATCTCGGCATGACGAGGCGCAAGAAAATGGTACCGGCGTATCGCATCGGCGACCACCGGCAGGGTCACGTGACGGTTGACCACCAACGCGAGGAAACTCAGCTTGTCCTCCTGGATCCACTTCTGAATGTCGGAGAGGATGGCCTCGTCGTTGAGGTTTTCGGCGGCGATCCGGAATGTTTCCTCGGTGATATCGCTCGGGAATGAAAACACCAGGCGGCGGTGCGGTCGGTTG
This sequence comes from Candidatus Zixiibacteriota bacterium, assembly GCA_040752075.1. GTDB lineage: Bacteria > Zixibacteria > MSB-5A5 > WJJR01 > WJJR01 > JBFMFQ01. The sequence continues at coordinate 5,987 of JBFMFQ010000063.1, forward strand.
GGATCGCCGAGTCCGTCTTCCTCCTCGCCCTGCGCCCCCTGTTGAGTCAGCCGGGAGAGCCTCTGGGCCTCAGGAACGCCGCTCCAGCAGAGGTGATGCAGCATCTTGTGCGCGATCCGCTGGAAGAGGTCCCGATCGGTCTGCCGGAGCAAGTCGAGCACCACGCGCCACTCGCCCTTGCCGCGCGTCTTGAGTCCCTGCCGCGCCGATTCCACCTCGTGGGCGACATGCCGCATCTGCTGGTAGGTGAAGAAGTGGCCAAGACGATCCGCGATGTTGCGGATCAACCGGGACTCCTCTTTGAGGAACGGCCCCTGATCCTCGGCCGGGACTTCCCGCAGATAATGGACGCTCAGCCGTCCGGCCCGCTTACCCTGGACCGTGATGTCCTCATGCTGCGCCCACGGCGTGTCCAGAAAGTCGGCCGGTTCGTAGGTTTCCCCGTGGAGCACAATGCGCGCCCGGCAAATCTCCGGGTACTGCCAGCCCGAGGGAATCACCTCCACCACCGAGCGGCAAATCTCGTCGCGCTCGACATCGGGGCGGTTGAGGATCTCCTCCACCGCATAAATGCAATTCAGTTCCTTCGCCCGCTCCTGGAGCGACTGCAAGAGATCCTCGATTGACTGCTTGGTGTCTGTCATCGGTGAATCACACCCCATCCCCGGCGTCCATCAACCCGGACGACCAGTGGTTTCTCGGTCCGGACCCAGCGCGCGTGTTCCGTCGCCTGAACAACCGTCTGCTTGTTGAGCCAGGACCAATCAATGTTACGTCCCCCGCCCTCGGCGACGGAAAAATACATGATGCGGAAGCTGGTGATATTGTGGAAAAAGTGCGAACCCTGGCTCAAGGTGACCAGCATCTCCGGCAGGGTGGATTCGATGATGACCTTGGCGCCCGAAATCTGGCCGAAGTTCACCGGGATACCCAGGGATGGATCGGAACTGCCCCAGCGTCCGAACCCGATGAGCACATAGGGTCGGCCCGCCGACAGGAGCGCCCGGTTCAAAACCTCGATTTCCCCGGCGATGACACGCGTGCGCAAGGCCGAAAAGTGCGCCGGATCCACATAGACGATGTCCGTCAGGGTGTCCAGCTCGCCGTTGCCCAGCGCGTTCTCGGTCGCGGCAATCACATCGGCGCCATTGAGCTCGATTGCGGTCACCTCCACGGCCTCGGAGGAAACCACCATTGGCCGAACCTGCAGAAACCCCAGTTGCGCGTTGGTGATCCCCCGGGACGGGAGGGTTACGGCAAATTCGATTTCGACCGGGACGGAGAGTGTGTCTTCGCACAGCCGCAAGAGCGTGATGAGCGCCTGGTTGAGCGGTATCTCCTCGTAATCAAGAATCGGCGCAAAGTCCAGCACCCGCGGCCCGGACCCGCGCATCCCGGGCTCAATCCGGTCGTCACCGGCATTATAAGTCGAACACAGCATGCCAAGAACTCCGTCTCTCTCCGCATCGCCGATGGACGACCGTTTCAGGTACTCGGTGTCACGAATGGGATCGTACGGCGGCGGCGCGCCCATGTTCACCGCCCAGAAGCGTGTCTGCGAGTTCTTGAGCAGGTCGGCGGGCGAATTGTAGGGTGGCTTGGCGCGGGGGAATCTCGGCGAATAGGTCCATGCCAGACCCTCGTCGACAATCGTCCGGCCCAGCCCCAGGGCCAAATCGACCACACCGTCCTCGGGACGTGCATTCCCGGTGGGGTAGTAGTTGTAGGACCGCGCCACGCCGGCGATATGCGGGTAGAACCGGTCCTCGTGCCGCTGCCCGACGATCTCCTGGATGACCACGGCCATGTGCTCATCACTCGTGGTGTACTCGGTCGCCAGCATGTAATTCTTCGCGTTGCCGAAAAACGTCGACGCGTAAACGTATTTGATCGCTTCCACCAGCCGCCGGAACCGGGTGTCCGTGTCGAACTGGTTATTGGGGATCATCTTGGTGGTGTACACGCTCGCGAACGGCTGGTACATCGCGTCCTCGAGGTGGCTGGACGAACGGACCGCGAGGGGCGTATGGACCTGCGCAATGAGGGCACGCAGGTCGCCGACCACCTGAGCCGGCAGTTCCGCCTGTTGAAACGCCTTGGCGATTTCATCGTCGCGCCGGGTGGAATGCGCGATGTCGAGCAGATTGTTCTCGGCAATGAACTGATCGAAGACATCGGTTCCCAAAACCGCGAGGGATGGGATGTCGATGGCGAGTCCGGGAATCGGCGATTCGGCAAAGTGAGCGTGGATTCGGTCGCGCATCAGGGCCATGCCCTTGGCTTTGCCGCCGATCGAGCCGGTGCCGATCCGGGTCATCCGTTCACGGCCGTCGAAGAAGTGACGGTCAAAGGCCGGGATGAGCGCGGCGATGGAATCGTGATCTGGCACGGTCACAACGTTCGCGGTTCTCGCTCCCCGGACCCCGGGTCGGGGGAGGCGTCGTGAAACCAAGAGGGGCGCACGGCGAGAAACCGTGCGCCCCGCGGAAGTCCGATTCACAACAGGCAGCGGCGCCCGGTGGACCAGCGCCGCGCTTGCGCATCAAACCCAGCCGCGATCGCGGCACGCCTGGGCGACACGGCTGATCGCAATGAAATAGGCCGCGTCGCGGGTGTACAGCTTGCGCTTGCGCGCCAGCTCGCTCACCGCCAGGTACGCGGCCGTCATCTTCAGGTCCAGTTTCCCCAAGACCTCATCGCGTTCCCAGTAGTAGTTCATGTTGCTTTGGACCTGCTCGAAGTAACTGCACGTCACCCCGCCCGCATTGGCCAGGAAGTCGGGGATGACGTACACCCCGCGCTCGTGGAGGACCTTGTCGGCATCGGGGGTGGTTGGTCCATTGGCTCCCTCCGCGACGAGCACGACCTTGGGATGAACACGCTGAACAGTTGCCGCGGTGATCTGGTTTTCAATCGCCGCGGGGATCAGGATTTCGACCTCCTGCTCGATCCAGGCATCGCCCGGAAGGACTTCGTAACCAGCCGCCGCCGCCTTCCGCTTGTCGATGCCGCCGAAACGGTCGGTGATGCCCCGCAACTGCTCCAGGTCCACCCCGGAGTCGCGCCGGTAGCTGTACGATGTCTGGTCCGCCTGGTCCCAGCAGGACACGCAGGTCACCTTGCCGCCGATCTGCTGGTACAATTGGATGGCGTACTGGGCCACGTTGCCGAAGCCCTGCACGCTCGCGCGGGTTTCCTCCACACGCATGTCGAGTTCCTTTAAGGCCTCGCGCACGGTGAAGATCACGCCATAGCCGGTGGCCTCGGTGCGGCCCAGGGAACCGCCCATCCCCACGGGCTTGCCGGTGATGAAGCCCGGCAGACGGCGGCCATGGATCACCTCGAATTCATCGAGCATCCAGAGCATGTGCTGTGCGCTGGTCATCACGTCCGGGGCGGGGACATCGGTCCATGGCCCGACATCACGGGCGAGTTGACGGACAAAGCCGCGGCAGATCTTCTCCTGTTCCCGGTCACTCAGATTATGCGGATCGCAGATGACCCCGCCTTTGCTGCCCCCGAGCGGAATGTCCACCACCGCGCATTTCCATGTCATCCACATCGAGAGGGCGCGCACGGTGTCGATGGTCTCCTGCGGGTGGAAGCGGATGCCGCCTTTGCCCGGTCCACGGGCGTCGTTGTGCTGCACGCGAAATCCGTGGAACACACGCGCCGTCCCATCGTCCATCCGGACGGGAATGCTGAAGTGGTACTCGCGCATCGGCTGCCGCAACAATTCGCGTGTGGCCGCGTCGAGACGCAATTCCTCCGCCGCACGATCGAATTGGGCTTGCGCCATGGCGAAGGGGTTAAACGCCCCGTGTGTCATTCCTTGGCTCCTTTTCTCAGTCGTCCGACCAGTCGGACCGGCGGCCAAGGTTGCCGCCGCACCGCTTGCAGTCAAGGGGCCGGACGAGGACTCTGACAAGTCCTGCGTTGAAGTATCAGTCAGCGCTTGGTTCATGGATCATCCCTCCCTCTGCGCACGACTTAGACAGTCTTTTCAAATCCACGTTTGTCAAGACCGGCCAGCACTTGTCGCAATCGCGCATTGCGAGCGCCCGCTTCCCAAGGGACTGGCGGACAATGCGATAGAGAGACCCCGACGGGCGCATTATCCCCATGGAACACAAACGGTTAAGCGGTGGTAAAATGACCTTGCAACCGCCCGCCCAAGCGGGTTTATTTGGCCTTTTTGGAGGGAAAACCACTTTTGGGAGGAGACCCAGCAATGTTGAAGAACACGTGCCCGAGGAATTGGTCCCTACTGGTTCTCGGGACCATCATGGCACTCTTGGCTTCCGTTTCCGTCGGTTTCGCGCAGGGCGGGCCCGCAGGCGACATGAAGGCCCAGGACACCAGCGCGACAGAAACCGCCGAGAGCGCCAAGGCCCCTGCCCCAGCGCCGGCAGAGGGAGAAACGCCAGCAATGTCTGACTCAATGCCAAAGGGAGAGACCGCCCAGCCGGCGACTCCAGCCGAATCCAAGCCGGCCGCCACCGCGGAGCCAGTCGATCCAAAGGCGCCATACAAGAATGTCAAGTTTGCGGAAGGCGAGAAGCCCCGTGTCAGCATGGAAACATCCATGGGTAAGATCGTGATCGAACTCTGGCCCGATGTCGCGCCCAAGCACTGCCAAAGCTTTGTCCACTTGATCAAGGAGGGATTCTACGATTCCCTCACGTTCCATCGGATCATCCCCGGTTTCGTGATCCAGGGCGGCTGCCCGCTGGGCACCGGCACAGGCGGCCCGGGTTACAACGTCCCGGCCGAGTTTTCCAACAAGCCGCATGAGGATGGCATCCTCTCGATGGCCCGCGCCACCGATCCGAATTCCGCCGGCTCCCAGTTCTTCATCTGCCTCGGGCGCCTGACCAGCCTGGACAACAAGTACACCGTCTTCGGCAAGGTCGTGGAAGGCCTCGATGTGGTTCATGAGATCGCCAAGGTGCAGACGGCCGCCGGTGATCGGCCTGTCAAACCGGTTTACATGACCAAGGTCACGATGGCCGGCGCCAAGCCTGAGTAGTGATTGACCGTGTGTGATTAGATGGCGTCCCGGGGCTACTCCCGGGACGCCATTTTTCCGCCCCATGGAGTGCTGAGCGGAAATCCCGATGGCATCCAGCGACACCCCCCAACCCGCCCTTCCGATTGTGATCCTCGGTTCGACCGGATCGATCGGGGAGAGCACGCTGCGTGTCGTCGACCGTTACCCTTCAAAAGTCAGTGTGGTCGGCCTCGCCACTGGCTCAAACTGGGAGCGCCTCGCCCAGCAGGCACGGCGCTACAATCCGGCCGTGGTCGGGCTCGACGATCCCGCTAATGCCAATGCGCTCCGGACTGCCCTTTCGGGGTTCCCGGGCACGGTCCTGACCGGTCCGGGGGCGGTGGAGACGGTCGCGGCGTGGCCGGGGGTGGAAACGGCTGTTGTCGCCATCGTGGGTTTCAACGGCGTGCGCCCGACACTGGCCGCCATCCGCGCGGGACACCATGTCGCTTTGGCCAACAAGGAGACTCTCGTCGCGGCGGGGTCGCTGGTCACCGCGGAGGCACGGCGTGCCGGGGTGGCCATCGCGCCCATTGATTCCGAGCACTCGGCGATCTGGCAGTGCCTGCGCGCGGGTCACGCCTCCGAAGTGCGCCGGCTGATCCTGACCGCCTCGGGCGGGCCCTTCCGGCAACGCCCCCTTTCGACGTTTACGGCAATCACTCCCGAGGAGGCGCTGGCGCATCCCACCTGGAAGATGGGATCGCGCATCACCATCGACTCGGCCACGATGATGAACAAGGGATTCGAAATCATTGAAGCGGCCTGGCTGTTTGATGTGAAGCCGCCCCGGATCGATGTGGTGATCCATCCCCAATCGATCGTGCATTCCATGGTCGAGTTTATGGACAATTCGGTCATCGCCCAGCTTGGGCCGCCCGATATGACCCTGCCCATCGCGTACGCCCTGTTCGGCCCCTCGCGTCCATTGGCGCCCATCGAAGCGCCACGGCTCGACATTTCGGGGCTCGGCAGTCTCGAGTTTGAGATCCCCGACCCGGTCCGGTATCCCGCCCTGGATTTGGCCCGCCGTGCCTTCGCCGCCGGGTCGACCGCCCCGACGGTGCTCAATGCCGCCGATGAAGTCGCGGTGGCGGCATTCCTCGACGGACGAATCCGCTTCCCGGCCATCGTAGACTTGGCCGCTGAGGCGGTGGCCACACATTCGTTTGCTTCCCGTCCCTCCATTGACGATATAACAGAGGCGGACATGTGGGCGCGAGAGTTTGTGAACCAAAAAGTACGGGGCACGTATACCCTCCAGCGGGTACCGGCTGACTCTTGATGCCCCCCGAAAAAGGCCCATCTGACGGAGTGAACCTGTGACAACAGTCCTGTCGACCATCTTCGTTCTCGGTGTGCTCATCTTCGTGCATGAGCTCGGTCATTTTCTCGTGGCCAAGTGGGCGGGCATTCGCGTGGAGCGGTTCTCGCTCGGGTTCCCGCCCAAGATGATCGGCTTTACGCGGGGCGAGACAGAGTATTGCATTTCCTGGGTGCCGCTCGGCGGCTATGTGAAAATGGCCGGCGAGAACCCCGACGATGAGACCACCGGTGAACCTTACGAGTTCATGTCCAAATCGGTCGGCGCCCGGGCCGCGGTGATCCTGGCGGGCCCGGTGATGAATTTCGTTACAGCGATTGTCCTCCTCATCGCGGTGCTCTGGATTCACGGCAAGGACGTTCCCGCTGTTGATCAAGTGGTGGTCGGCCCCGTGGTCGAAGGCGGTCCGGCCGAGGGTGTCGGGATCAAGAGCGGCGACATCATCGTTGCCGTCGACAACAACAAGTACTCCACCTTCGCCGAAATGGCCGACTACATCCGCGCCCGGCCGGGCGACTCTGTCGAGGTGCTCTGGCGGCGCGGCGAAGAAGTCTATTCAGCCAGAGTCAAGACCAACTCCCAAACCCTCAAGACCGAAGCGGGAACCGACACCACGGTCGGCATGATCGGCGTCGGCATGGGATTCATTACCGAGGATGTTGGCTTCATCGATGCGGTGAGCGGCGGTGTGAAACAGACCTTCGGCATCTGCGGCGAGATGCTTAAGTTCATTGGCGGACTGTTCTCCGGGCAGGTTTCGATCAAGATGGTCTCCGGACCGGTGGGGATCGCGCGGATCGCCGGGCAGGTGGCGCAGGAGGGATGGTACGTTCTCCTGAATTTCATGGCCGTCCTGTCGCTGAATCTCGCCATCCTCAATATCCTGCCGATTCCCATTCTCGACGGCGGGCACCTGGTGTTTCTTCTCGCGGAGAAACTGCGCGGACGCCCGCTCTCGATCCGCCAGCGCGCCATCGCGCAGCAGGTGGGGCTCGCGCTTCTGCTCTTGCTGATTGTCACCGTGACCTATAACGATGTGCTCCGATTCATCACCGGGTGAGAACGGAAGGACGCCGAACCATGACCACACACCACGGATCTCAGTCGCAGTCTCGCCCAGGCATTGGACGCACTCTTTGGGAGTATGGCAAGTCCCTCGGCATCGCGCTTTTGCTCGCGGTGGTCATCAAGACATCGATTGTCGAGGCGTACAAGATTCCGTCCGGATCGATGGAGGACACCCTCCTGGTCGGCGACTTTCTCCTCGCGAACAAGTTCATCTATGGTTCGCGTCTGCCGCTGATCGACCTGCGCTTTCCCGCGATCCGCGACCCGGAGCCGGGCGACGTCGTGATTTTCAAGTATCCGAAGGACCCCAGCGTGAATTACATCAAGCGCTGCGTGGCCATCGGCGGACAAACCGTCGAAGTGCGAAACAAGGTTCTCTATGTCGACGGCAAAGCGCAGGAACCGCCGGCCACAAGCAAGTTTCTGGCCGGGCGCGCCGAGCCGGCCACCCACAGTCCCCGCGACAACTTCGGGCCGTACAAGGTGCCCGACGGCCAGTTTTTCATGATGGGCGACAACCGCGACAACTCCTACGATTCCCGTTTCTGGCTGGCGGTGCCGCGCGACTTGATCCAGGGCAAGGCCATGGTGATTCACTGGTCGTGGTCGCCCGACGATGAAGCGCCGACTTGGAGCTGGGGCGACCCGGTTGGCATGGCCCAGGCCTGCGTCTACAACGTCGGCCACTTCCTCGACCGTGTGCGCTGGCGGCGGCTGGGAAGTGTGATACACTAGGCCTTACACCAATCTAGACTTGTCGGGGCACGGCTTGCCGTGCCCCACTTTTTTGGTGGGTGGGGCGCCGTTCAAAACGGAAAGGGCGCGGCAAGCCGCGCCCCTACGGTTCGGATCGCTTGTGAGAGGACTACAACTCCGACTTCGACAGCCCATACTCCTTGATCTTGTAGAGCAGTGACCGGTAACTGATTTCCAGCACATCCGCCGCCTTGCGCCGGTTCCAGTTGGTCTTGCGCAACACCTCCGCGATCAACTGGCGCTCCTCTCTGGCGACCGCCGCGCCGACTCTGTCCTTGAGGGAGTACCCGTTCCCGCCGGCCGGCGGTTCGTAAACGGCCGGAGCGGCCGACATGCTCGCGCCGCGCATCGGGGGAAGGGGACGGCGAAACGCTTCGTCGATGACCGACTCGTCCTGCCGCACCACGATCTGCTTGATCAGGTTCTCCAACTGCCGCACATTGCCCGGCCAGGTGTAATTCATCAGTTTCTGCATTGCCGCCGGGCTGAGCCCGCCGAGATTCTTTTTGTACTCGGTGTTGTACTTGTTCAGAAAGTGCGTGACGAGAAGCGGGATATCCTCGGAACGCTCACGCAAGGGCGGCAGCACGACCATCACTTCATTGAGACGGTAGTAGAGGTCATCGCGCATGAGTCTCTCGGAGATGGCGGTTTCAAGATCACGGTTGGTCGCGCAGATGATCCGCACGTCGACCTTGATGGTCTGCAACCCGCCCACACGGACAAACTCTTGCTGCTCCAGGACCTGAAGCAGTTTGGCCTGCAATTCCAGCGGCATCTCGCCGATTTCATCGAGGAAGATGGTGCCCTTGCTGGCCGCTTCGAAACGCCCCTGCTTCATGCGGTTGGCGCCGGTGAACGCCCCGCGCTCGTAACCGAACAGTTCGGCTTCAAGCAGTTCGCGGGGAATCGCCGCGCAATTCACCTTGGTGAATTCTTCACGGCGGCGGGAGGAGCCCTCATGAATCAGACGCGCCACGACCTCTTTGCCGGTTCCGCTTTCGCCGCGGATCAGGACCGTGAGATGACTGTCGGCGATCTCTTCCAGTATGTTCTTCACCTTCATCATGGCCTGCGAGTCGCCGATCAAAGCCGAGTAACCGGATTGAAGCTGCTGGCGCAGCTTCAGGTTTTCTTCGACCAGTTCATGACGCTCGAGGATCTTCGACAGGTGAATGTCGACTTCCATCGGATCAAACGGTTTGCTGATAAACTCCGCCGCCCCGAGCTGGATCGACTTCTTCACATTCTCCGCATCCCCGTGCCCCGACAGCATGACCACCTCCGCGGTGGACTCTGCGGCCTTGAGGCGCTCGAGGACTTCGAGGCCCGTC
>JBFMFQ010000064.1:0-15513 GCA_040752075.1 Candidatus Zixiibacteriota bacterium
CGGGCTTGAAGACGGAATGCCGTCTTTGCCACACGACCGAGCGCTGGAAACCGTCGACCTTCAATCACGACTTGCAGTCGACTTACCGTCTCGAGGGGGCGCACCGCCGGGTGCCGTGCACCGGCTGCCACAAGCCGACTGATGTCGATGGTTCGGCACTGGTTCGCTACAAACCGACGCCGCGCACATGCCAGGAGTGCCACGGCGGCACGATTGCGCCTTTGGAGGAAGCCGGATGATGCGCACCGCTCGGCTCCTCATCGCCGTCCTGCTGTGGATCACACCCGGTGTGGTCAGCGGAAGCATTGAGCCCCCGTCGGCCAACCCGCACGGGCCGTTGAAGTGGGACTGTCAGGACTGTCACACCGCCGAGTCCTGGACCGACTTGCAAAGTCCCCTGCGGTTTTCCCATGACGACACGCGCTTCCCGCTGGCGGGACTTCACGGGGCGGCGAACTGCGCTTCCTGCCACAAACGAAGGGAATTTAAGCAGGTGGCGACGACCTGCGTTGAGTGCCACGCGGATCCTCACCGGGGCCAGGAGGGAACGGCTTGCCAGAATTGCCACACTCCGCTGGACTGGTCGGACCGGGGAAGTGTCTTCCGCCAGCATGCCGAACGTGGCTTCGCCCTGACAGGCGTCCATGCGGTGGTCGACTGCGATGCCTGCCACACCACCGACCTGCCGCGCGAATTCAGCGGCACTCCGACCGAGTGCGCCGCATGCCACGAGGGTGACTTCGCCTCCACCAAGAGTCCCGACCACCAGGCAGCGGGATTCTCCATGGAATGCGCGGCCTGCCACCGTTCCGGCACGCTCTCATGGAGCGATGCCGACTACGCGCATCCGGCCACCTTCCCATTGGAGGGCGGGCACGCCAATCGCAATTGCACCGATTGCCACCTGGAGCAGTACAGCGGGCTGTCCACCGCCTGTTTCGATTGCCACGAACAGGACTTCACCGCCGCCGAGGATCCCGAGCATGTAATGGGTGTGTTCGATACGGATTGTCTGCGATGTCACTCGACATCCGCCTGGGTCCCGGCGCAATTCGATCACTCGCTGTCGAGCTTTGCCCTTACCGGCGCGCATCAGCGAGTCGAGTGCGCCTCCTGCCACATCACGGGCTACACCGGGACCGCGATGGAATGTCTCGCCTGCCACGCCGACGACTACGCGGCCACGACCGACCCGAATCACACCCAGGCGGAAATCCCGACGACGTGCGATGTCTGCCATTCCACCGAGGGCTGGGAGCCCGCGACGTTTAGCCATGATCTGACGGACTTCCCGCTTACCGGCGCGCACATCGCCACCGCCTGTGAGAATTGCCATGCGGCCGGATACACCGGGACCGAGACCGCGTGCTTTGCCTGTCACGAGACGAACTTCACCGCCGCCGACGATCCCAATCACATGGCGGGGAATTTCGACCATGACTGTTCGGTCTGTCACACCACAACCGCATGGGAACCCGCCGACATCGATCACGACGCGACCGCCTTCCCGCTGACCGGGGCGCATCAGACCGTGGCCTGCAATCAATGCCACACCGCGGGCTACACGGGAACGCCGCTTGAATGCTTCGCGTGTCACGAGAGTGATTTCGCGGCTGTGTCCGACCCCAACCACGCGGCCGGAGGATTCGATCACGATTGCGCCGGATGCCATACCACGACGGGGTGGGAACCGGCCGAGTTCGATCATGAGCTGGCTGACTTCAAGCTGACGGGCGCGCATCAGGCCGTGGACTGCAATCTCTGCCACACGTCCGGCTTCACCGGCACGCCCATGGACTGTTTCTCCTGCCACGAGTCGGATTTCCTGGCGGTGGATGATCCCAATCACGCCGCCAATGGATTTGACCACGATTGCGCCGGATGCCATGTCACCACCGCTTGGACCCCGGCCGAATACGACCATGACCTGGCGGCGTTTCGTTTGACGGGGGCGCACCGCACGGTCGAGTGCAATCTTTGCCACACCAGCGGATTCAGCGGCACGCCGATGGAGTGCTTCGCCTGCCACGAATCGGAGTTCGCCGCGGTGAGCGACCCCGATCACGCGGGGTCGAACTTCGATCATGATTGCGCGGCCTGCCACTCGACCACGGCGTGGGAACCGGCGGATTTCGACCACAACCTCGCCAGCTTCAAACTCACCGGCGCGCACACGGCGGTTGATTGCGCGACCTGCCATCAGACCGGTTACACCGGCACCGCCTCGGAGTGTTTGGCCTGCCACGAAGCGGACTACGCCGCCACGGCCGATCCGAATCACGTTGCTTCGGGGATTCCGACCACCTGCGAAATGTGCCACAGCACACAGGCCTGGAAACCGGGGACGCTGGATCACGATTTGACGCGATTCCCCCTGACCGGCGCCCACACGGCCGTTGACTGCAACCTCTGCCACACCAGCGGCTACACCGGCACGCCCACCGACTGCTTTGCCTGCCACGAGTCCGATTACTCGGCGATCGCCGATCCGAATCACGCCGCGGGAGGTTACGATCATGATTGCACGCGTTGCCACACCACCGCCGCATGGGAACCCGCCGAGTTCGATCACACGCTGGCTGACTTCCAACTGACCGGCGCGCACGCCGCGGTGGACTGCGGCCAATGCCACACCTCGGGGTTCACCGGGACCCCGATGGAGTGCTTTGCCTGCCATGAGCCGGACTTCAATGCCGTGGATGATCCCGACCACGCGGCGGGCGGGTTCGGGCATGACTGCGCGGCGTGCCATACCACCACCGCATGGGAACCGGCCGATTACGATCATGATCTCGCCGACTTCAAACTCACCGGGGCGCACACCGCCGTCGACTGCGCACAATGCCACTCGACCGGCTTCACCGGGACACCGATGGAGTGTTTCGCGTGCCATGAGACCGACTTCGCCGGTGTGGATGATCCGGATCATACCGCCGGCAACTTCGATCACGACTGCGCCCGTTGCCACACGACCACGGCATGGGAGCCCGCGGACTTCGATCACAACCTGGCTGACTTCAAGCTGACCGGCGCCCACGAGACAACCGAGTGCAGCTCGTGCCACACGTCCGGATACACCGGCACTCCAATGGAGTGCGTGGCGTGCCATGACGATGATTTCACCGCGACCACCGATCCCGATCACGTGGGATCAGGATTCCCGGACGCCTGCGCGATCTGCCATGGAACCGTGTCCTGGCGTCCGGCGACTTTGGACCATAACCTGACCCGGTTCCCCCTGACCGGAGCCCACGTGGCCGTCGACTGCGCGCAATGCCACGCCGATGGCTACACCGGCACGCCGACCGACTGTTTCACCTGCCACGAAACCGACTTCACCGGGGTGGATGACCCTGATCATGTTGCCGGGAACTTTGATCACGACTGCGCCCGCTGCCATTCAACGGCCGCCTGGGAACCGGCGGACTTCGATCACAATCTCGCCGATTTCAAGCTGACAGGGGCGCACGTGGCAGTGGACTGCAACCAGTGCCACACCACCGGGTTCACCGGAACCCCCATGGATTGTTTCGCGTGCCACGAGAGCGATTACACATCGACCGATGATCCGGACCACGCCGCCGGCAACTTCGATCACGACTGCTCCCGCTGTCACACAACCACGGCATGGGAACCGGCCGATTTCGACCACGACCAGTCCGGATTCCCCCTGACCGGGGCGCACACTTCGGTCAGTTGCATGGATTGCCACGCCGGCGGGTTCACCGGAACATCCACCGAGTGCTTCGCCTGCCATGAGTCCGATTTCAACTCCGCCGGAGACCCGGATCATGCCGGCGGCAACTTCCCTCACACGTGTGCGACCTGCCACAACACCGATGCCTGGGAACCGGCCGACATCGATCACAACCTGACTCAATTCCCGCTGACCGGCGCCCATCTCGCGGTCACCTGCGAGCAATGCCACCAGTCCGGCTACACCGGCACGCCGATGGACTGCATGGCGTGCCACGGGGATGACTACAATTCCGTGGTGGATCCCAATCACGTGCTCAATGGCTTCGATCCCAATTGCACGGTCTGCCACAACACCTCGGCCTGGTCTCCGGCAACGTTCGACCACAGCCAGACTCACTTTCCGCTGACCGGGGCGCATTTGGCGATCAACTGCATCGATTGCCACGGGAACGGCTACACGGGCACGGCCACGGACTGCTTCTCCTGTCATGGTGACGATTACGCCGGGGTGACCGATCCGAATCATGCGCAGAACAACTTCGATCACGACTGCACCTCGTGCCATAGCACGACGGCCTGGACACCGGCCACATTCGACCACAACCAGACACGATTCCCGCTGACGGGAGCGCATTTGGCCGTCAACTGCATCGATTGCCACGGGAACGGCTACGCGGGCACGGCCATGGACTGCTTCTCCTGTCATGGCGACGATTACGCCGGGGTGACCGATCCGAATCATGTGCAGAACAACTTCGATCACGACTGCACAACGTGCCACAGCACGGCCGCCTGGACACCGGCCACGTTCGACCACAACCAGACACAATTCCCGCTGACGGGAGCGCATTTGGCCGTCTCCTGTATTCAATGCCACGCGAACGGCTACAGCGGCACTTCGACAGATTGCTTTGCGTGCCATGACGCCGATTTCGCGGGCGTCAGCGATCCGGACCATGTGGGCGGGAATTACAGTCACGACTGCACGATTTGTCATTCAACGACCGCTTGGAGTCCCGCCTCGATCAATCACAACCTGACCGGGTTCCCATTGACCGGCGCTCACGTGACGGTCTCCTGCATCAGTTGTCACGCGACCGGATATACCGGAACCCCGACAGACTGCCTGGCGTGTCATGAGAGCGACTATCTCTCCGCCCGCAATCCCAATCACCCCGGCGCCGGGTTCCCAACGACGTGCGCGACCTGCCATACCACCACCGCGTGGTCGCCCGCCAACTGGGATCACGACAATCAGTACTTCCCCATCTACAGCGGGAAGCACCGTGAGAAGTGGGACAACTGCGCGGACTGCCATGTCACCCCGACCAACTACGCCCACTTCGAGTGCATCTTCTGCCATGAGCACAACAAGACCAGCATGGATGACAAGCACAAGAATGAGAACGGGTACGTCTACGCGAGCACCTTCTGCCTGCAGTGCCATCCGGATGGGAGTCATTGACCCCGATGAGCGGTCGCGATTGCCGGATTGGGCACACTGTGGCGCGTGCACGGGCCTTACTCATCTCCGTGTCGTGCCTGATGGTGGTGTCGTCCGCGTCCGCGGGTGAACTCCCCGTGCGGGCCCTGCCGATCAGCTATGTCACCTCGGATTTGGTCTACTTGTCGGGCGGCCGTGCCGATGGCATCGCACCCGGCGATACTGGAATCGTGCGGCGAAGCGACAGCATTGTCGCCTATCTGGAGGTCGCTCACGTCGCCACTCACTCAGCGTCGTGCCGGATTCTGCAGTTGCTTGGAGCGATCGGCGCGGGAGACACCGCCCATGTCCAGCCCTCCCCGGCGACCGAGCAGGAAACCCCTGTCGTGGAACGCAGATCGGCGGACACCGGCCACGCCCCCGATCAACTGACCCGCCATGAAACGCGCAGTCGAGCAAGCTCGGGACGGATCAATGGCGTGGCATCGGCCCGTGTAACGCACTTTGTATCAAGCGCCGGGGCGGCACGTGATTACACGCTATCCAACCTCGGCCTCAACCTCCGCGCAAGCGATCTTTGGGGCCACAATCTTGAGTTGACCATCCGAACCAGCGGACGCGGGAACCACCGGAGCAGCCCGGCGGGCGGTGCTGGACTCAATAGCGACTGGTCAGGACGCATTTCCACCTTCTCACTCCTTTACGCCTCGGAGCGACTGGGGACACGCATTCAGGCCGGCCGGGTGCCGATCAGCCGCCTGGGAAGACTGGGTGGCCTCGACGGCATGGTCATCGAGCAACCTCTCTCCGCCCTACTGCGAGTGGGGTTGTTCGCCGGATTTCAGCCCCGCTGGCAATACTCGGACCACCTCCTGGCGACTCACAAGGCTGGCGCCTATATCAATTGGCGGAAAGGCGAACGCAAGAGCACGGTCGTGGATCTCACCGCCGGGGCGGCCGGGGAATACCTTCACGGTGTGCCTAGTCGCGAGGTACTGCTGATTCAGGGACGCGCCGGCAACGCACGCTGGTCGCTTAGTCAGAGCGCCGAAATCGATGTCAATCGCGGTTGGAGGCGGCAGAACTCCGGGGAGTCGATTTCGCTGTCGGGAATCTACCTGTCCGGACGCTACCGCGCTTCATCCTGGGTGACCGGCACTGTCAGTTACGATTCCCGCAAGGACTACTGGACCTACGAGGAGCGAACGCTGGCCGACAGCCTCTTCGACGATAACTTGAGGCAGGGACTCCGTGCCCAGGCGGACATATCGCTTCCATCGCGGACCGTCGCGACTCTGGGCATGGGCTATCGGAACCGCCAGGGGGACCCGGACCCGACGATCTCCTATACACTGGGTCTTCGGTCCTCAGGGTTTGCGGCCGGCCGTTTGTCATTGAGCACCATGGCCACGGGGTTTGACGGCCCCGCCGAGGACGGCTACGACCTCTCGGCGCGACTCGGGGCCTCGATTCTGCCGCGCCTCTACTTTGATGCCGGTTCCGGGTACTATGCCTACCAGAGTGTCTTTACCACCGCGAAGAGAACCAATCGCTGGGTGGAGGGGATGATCCGGGCGACCGTCTCTGCCCGGCTGGTGCTGAATGCGGGCTATCGTCTCAGTAGCGGCGATGATCTGAGCGGGCACCGGGTCGAGGCTGGAATCACGGCGCCGTTCTGACGGCAACAGTCGCTGGGAGCCACGACATGAACTCAGAACCGCTTCTCATCTGGGGCATCGCGATCGCTCTGATCAGCGTCACCGTTGTTCCTTACTACCTGTCATTCCGCCGGCGACACCGCAAGGCAGTCCAACGCCGTCGGGAGGCGGAGGCGATGGGGCTGGGCAAGCCGCGCGCCCAATATCCGCTGGTCAATCCTCTCCTCTGTATCGGCTGCGGGGCCTGTGTCACCGCCTGCCCCGAAGGGGATGTTCTGGCTGTGATCCACGGCACCGCGGTCGTCATCAATGGGGAGCGGTGTGTGGGTCATGGACTCTGTGAGACCGCCTGCCCGGTGGGCGCCCTGAAAGTGGGGCTCGGTGATGTCCGAACCCGCGAAGATATCCCGATCATGGGGGAGGCGCAGGAATCCAGTGTTCCGGGTCTCTTCATCGCGGGTGAGTTGAGCGGCCAGTCGCTCATCCGCAATGCCATCACCCAGGGGCGCGTGGTGGTCGAGGCCATCGCCCGCCGGCGTGATGAGATCAGAGGCGAATTCGATCAGGATGTAATCATCGTTGGCGCCGGACCCGCCGGCCTGAGCGCGGCCCTGACGGCCATCGAGCACAAACTCTCCCACGTGGTGCTGGAGGAACGCGAGGTCGGGGGGACCATTCTCCACTACCCCCACCGAAAGCTGGTCATGACCCAGCCGGTGGAGATCCCCCTCTATGGCTGGCTGAAGCATGACGAGTACTCGAAGGAAGCGCTTCTGGACATCTGGCATGAGATTGTGTCGAAATTCCCGGTTTGTGTTCAGCCCGGACAACGGGTTGAGTCCATTAGTCACGGGGATGACGGGTTCACTGTGCTCACCAATCAGGGGCAATGGCGTGCCCCCTTTGTCGTCCTGGCGCTCGGTCGCCGTGGAACCCCGCGCAAGCTGGGTGTCCCGGGCGAGGAAATGGAAAAGGTCATGTATCAACTGACCGATGCCTGTTCCTACACGCACACGGACTTGCTCGTCGTCGGCGGGGGCGACAGCGCCATCGAGGCCGCCGTGGGGCTGGCGAAACAGGACGGCAACCGGGTGACGATTTCTTATCGGAAGAAGGGATTCTTCCGCGTGAAGAAGAAAAACGAGGACAAGATCACCGCCATGATCGAGTCCGGAGCGATCACTCCCCTCTTCGAATCCGAGGTCAAGGAAATCAGGGAGTCCTCCGTGGTGCTGACAACGCCCCAAGGCGCGTGCGAGATCGCCAACCGCTATGTTTTCGTCTTTGCCGGCGGGATTCCCCCCTTCCCGCTTCTAAAGGACGCCGGAGTAAGATTTGGCGGCGATCCCAAGCAAGGCACCCCGCCCCCCCGGCCCGTGGAAACCGTCCCTGCGCACTTGTAATCTTCACCAATTCTACTCATCTTTCGGCAGCCACACCGCGTCTGAGACGCAGAGGAGTTGGCATGGTCCCCTTGCTCTCCAATCTGGATTGGTTGTCCGGCCCACCACCCGAGGGGACACCCGCATCCGTGGCGCCTTTCGGGGGCCATCGATGGCTGGGATTCTCCGATGAGTACCAGAGCGCCCGTGATCTGGTCGAGGGCATCGATCGGATCGAGTGCGGGTCGGACTTGCGGGAAAAGTTCTTTGCGTTTGCCGCACCGTATGACCTCACCCGTTTCCCGGACGCCGACATCGTTCGGCATATCGCCGGCCGGCTGGTGACCGGCCGTCTTGATCCGGCTTCGCCCGTCCAGTGGCGCCCGCCGCAAGGCGACGCCGCGGACACGGAACCCGCCGAGCGGGAGGAGCCACCGGAGGAGGAGCCTCCGTTGGAGGAGCCCCCGCCGGCCACCGAAGAGGAGACCGCATGGATCAAGTTCAAGGTTGTGGATGAACAGTCGGGGGAGCCCGTCAAGGGAGTCACACTTCACGTGAAAACCCCGGACGGCAAGATCCGTCAGATCCGCACCGGCCCCGATGGGATGGCGGAGATTAGCGGCATCCAGCCCGGCTCATGCTCGATTGAACGCATCGTGGACACGGATGCGCTGGAGGTCAAAGCGGTCGAGTAGTTTGCAGACCTGATTGTCCACTGCCATGGGATACGACAAACGCGAAAACGCCAAGCCGTACGAGCCGACCGACGGCGACACGCTCAAGGATATTGCGCGCCGTGAGACCGAGGCCGGCAACCCGATTTCCTGGCAGGAGATCGCCCGATTCAACTGGGGCACGGATGATCCCGACACGGTGGATGAACTGCTTCGCGATGAACTGGGGTGTTACAAGCGGGCCGACGACAAGCGATTCATGTTCGCTTCCGATGTCGACGTGCGCACCCCCCTTTTGATCCCGGTTCCATTTACGAAATCAGGACTTTCAACCCAGCAGACGCACACGGTGAAAGTCTCTAAGCAGGAAAAGCCCCCCAAGCAGTTCGAGGGATGCACACGGGTCGAGGGCATCACCTTCGAATACGACAGCGACAAGATCCGGGAATCGGAGTCGGCCGACTTGGAGAAGGTCGCCAAGGCCATCGAGGATCATCCGGAAGCCAAGGCAATGATCTTCGGGCACACCGACAAAGTGGGCAGTGAGACCTACAACAAGGACTTAAGTGAACGACGGGCAAAGAGCCTCTTTACTCACCTGACCACGAAGATGGGGATCGCCGCCGACCGTTTCATGGATCCGAAGCACATGGGCTGCGGCGAGTTCAATCCGGAGAAGGACACCGAATCCGCTCATGAGCCCAACCGTCGGGTCACCGTCTTCCTGTTTAACCCGGCCCGGCTTCCCAACCTGCCATGCGTGAACGGCAGTCTGGCCCCGTGCAAGAAGCAGGTCGCGGCTCCGCTGCCGCGAAACCGGGATTCCTTCCACTGCAGTTTCTACGACAGCATCGCCAAAAACTGCCCGGATGAAGGCGGAATCAAACCGGTGCCGCCGAAACCCGAGCCAAAATGCGCATCGGCCAAGTGGGTCGATGTGCAGGCATTTTGTGGCGATGAAGTCCGGCTGGAGACCACCATTTCCGACAATCCTCCGGATGGTCCCGCCACGGTGGAGATTCTCAACCCGGCCACCGGCGCGGTCGCCACCACGATCAACGCCAACCTTACGGGCGGCAAGGTGGAGGCGAAATGGGTGGCCAAGGCCTTCTCGGCCGACTGGCGCAATGAGAGGGTCAAGTTCCGCGTCAAGGCCGCGGGGGTCACCTGCGAAGCGACCAATGAGTTCACCTTCAAGCAGCGGCCAACCACGAACTGGGAGGAAATCGACAAGGGACATGCGAGCGGCAACGGCTTTGCGGATGTGGCGGAGCACCACGATGCCCGTTTGGAAGCCGATCGTGTGCACTACAGCCTCAAGCTGCGTTTGATCGGGGATCCCTTTAGCGATGCGAAGAAACAGGCCGCTAAAACCCTGATCCAGGACGTTTGGAACAACGGGTTTTCGACTAAGAAGCTTCATCGAACCGCCTGCAAACGGGGCGACGCCTGCAACTGCCAGTTTGACTGCTGTAAGGCGGGGTTCCGCTTGGATGTCAACTTTGTCGACAGCGGGGAGCACGTTTTGGTCACTGTGCACGCGACCGCACCGGGACAGCCGACGTTTCGCAGCAGCATGGGCCGCACGGAGGGAGACTGGGGCGATCCGGCCAAGTCTCCGACGACGACCTACCCGCACGAAACCGGTCATGTGCTTGGGCAGTACGACGAGTATCCCAACGGAGCGATTGATCCGAATTTCAGCGCCGCCAATCCGGACACGCAGCCCCCGGATGCCACGGCGGTCGGGCAGTCCAACCTGATGAGCACACCCGGCAATCAGACGTTATTGAACCGCCACTACCGCTACGTCAAGATCTTCATGAACTCCAAGACGGGCGGCGACCAATACAAGATTGTCCCGCCATGATGACCGTGGGACGACGATCACTCGGTTTGGCCACGGCCATTGCAGCGCTCGGCGTGGGCTGTTCCGCGAGGGAAACGATGAACTTTGACAGAATCGAATATCTGATCGGCGACGATCCGGATGCGCCCGACACGCTTGTCGTCGAGTCGGGCGGGCAGGCGCGCTTCTCGCTTCACTCGAACGAATTTGCGCCGGATGAGCCCGAGATCGGCGTGTTTCAATCCGTGCTGCCTCCAGAGCGCGTCGCGTCCCTCAAAGGGCTTCTGGAATCCCCGCCCTTTGCGGGCTTGCCTGATCATTGGAAGAAGATCCGGCCGGGAGAGCGAAACCGGCGAATCCGTCTCACGCATGCGGGCGATGTCATCGAGAAGTTCCTCGCTTTCCGCGACCCGATTGACTCCTCCATGCAGCGGGTCTTGGATACCCTGGATGCTCTCGCCCATGATTTGAAATCCCACCCCTGGCAGGCGCTTCGCCTGGAAATCGCCCGCGTGGATGTCAGCAAGGAGCAGGAACTGACTGTCCTGCTGAACTTCTCGAACATCGGCAAACAACCCATCTCACTCCGCGCGCCGGTGCGAATGCCCGATGATGAGTTATGCCAGCTGCGTTTCGAGTTGTGGCCGGACAAGGCGAAATCGGAGCTTCAGGCAGACGACCTCATCGCGCAAAGACCGCAGTTGGTCGAAAACCTGGATGGAATCGAATTCACCTCAACCAACGTGCTCGATCTGGCACCGGAAGAAACCGCTTCGTTCGGGGTACGCCTGTCCATTGGCCGGGGACGGGAGGGGCGGCATAAGGTCAGGGCCGTCTACGTCCAAGGCTACGGCCAAGTGGAAGGACGCGAAGTGATGTCAGGAGAATTGTTTTCGCGACCGTTCGACTTCAGCTTCGAATGAAGATCATCAGGGACGGCCACCCAGGATTCGGGCGGGCAAAAGTAGCATTGCCCGGAGAAGCTCGAAGACGGCATCAAACGCGACTCCGATCAGCCGAAACGGCAGCAACAGAAGCCAGACGATCGGATACAAGACCAACGCCAACAGCGCCAGCGGCCAGCAGACCACGAGCAAAATACACCAGAGCAGAAATCCCAGCATTGTCAACCTCCGTCTTCCCGACTGGGTGTAATACGTTGCCGCCGTTTCGTTGTTTCAGCCGCCCAATTCGGCGATGATCTCCTCCACGCGGCCCACGGCGGCAATCGGGTTGTCCTTCTCTCTTTCCCGCGCCGCTGATTCGGACACGCCCGCACGGACCGAGTCGAGGAGCGTTCTGAGGGTTCCGTCTGTTGGTCGCCCGGCCCTGAGCGCATCCACAACGGACTGGATTTGGCCGGTGAGAGCGTGCCCCGTGACCCGGTCCAGCTCCACATTGGACATCGCTTCGTGAATCAGACCGTGCATTTCCTGAAGCGCGGCCAAGACTTCCTTTTCATCGGGCATCCAAGTCTCCGTGTGCAACAGGGTTGAAGTGCGACTGGGAGCGTCTAAGCGCTTTCTCTGAGATCGACCACCGTGGCCCCCCAGGAACCGCCGCTTCCCGCTTCATGCCGAAACGACTCGACCAGAGGGTGCTGCCGAAGGATTGAGTGCACGATTTCCCGCAGGGTCCCCTGCCCCTTTCCGTGGATGATTCGAACCTTCGTGAGCCCTCGTTCATGGCAGGCCGTCAGGTATTCGGGAACGAGCGATTTGGCATCTTTGGGATGGAAGGTGTGTAAATCGAGAGTGCCGTCAATCGGCATCGGAATCGAATCCTCAGAGTACAAGCCGTGCCTCCCATCCACTTAGCGGCCACGCCCTACCCGAATACGTCCGGAATCGGGTCCCGTTGAGATGTGCGAAGGGCCCGATTCCCGCGCCCCGAGGGCACATCGGCGCCACGTGCGAAGTGAACTTTTGACCACCCGTCCGGTGTGGCGGCCAATCGAATCGGGTGTGAATCCGTAAAAGGCGTGCTGCTCGTGACAGGGCACGCGCTCGCGCAATCAGCGAGTCTGGGACGGCAATTGTTCACAGTCCGCACGGCGGGCAAACACGGAGGGTCGAAAGATGGCGGTAAGAACGGCAAACGCGGTGTGGAACGGCGGCTTGAAGGGCGGCAAAGGAACGATGAAGCTGGGAAGCGGCGCCTATGAAGGCGCGTACTCTTTCCTGTCTCGATTCGAGGAAGGCGCGGGAACGAACCCGGAGGAGCTGATCGGTGCGGCCCATGCCGGCTGCTTCTCGATGGCCTTCTCCGGCGGGCTGGAACGCGCCGGCTTTAGCCCCAAAAGCATCGCGACCACGGCAAAGGTTCATCTGGAAAAAGTCGGGGAGGGATTCAGCATCACTCGCATTGATCTTCTGACGAAGGCAGAGATTCCTGGTATCGATGACGCCAAGTTTCAGGAGATTGCTCAGGCAGCGAAGGCCGGGTGCCCGGTCAGCAGGGCGCTGGCGGCAATCCCGGAGATTACCCTCAAGGCCGAATTGAAGCACTAGTGTCAGGCCATCCAGGATAGACTCTTGTTCATCCCGATTCCGCAGACCCGCGCGCCGGCCGACCGGATCCTGCCATGCCTGAGAATTCATCACTCGGCAATGACGACCGGGGCGCGGGTCTTTGTGTGACCTGCCTTCATCGCGCCATCATCAGATCGGCCAAAGGGCAGAGTTACATCCGCTGCGAACTCTCATTTCAAAACCCGCGTTTCCCGAAATATCCGCATCAGCCCGTGTTGTTATGCCGGGGGTTCGAGGGAGAGTTCAACCCTTCCGATCCCGGGTGAGATCTGCAACTCTTTGTGATCGATGCGGATGCGGGAGCGTTACGGCGGGGCCGTCGGACGCGCGCACAAATTCCCCGGGTAATCTCCGGCCAATCGCTTGACAGAACCGCAGAATGGGTTATCGTTCGAAACAAGTGATGGCTCGTGCGGGATGCATGGGCCTGGCTTCCGAACCCAATCGGAACTCTGCTGTAACCGAGCATGTCATCACTGGGAGTGGGTCCACCTGAACGGAGAGTCCCGAACGCTCGGAGGTGTTGACTGTTGAGGTATCATCGCGGCTGTTCCCCGGCGGTCGCGATCCTGGTCATACTTTCCGGTCTCCTTTACGCCGGAAATCTCGCCAGTGATCCGCTGACCAACCTGACTTTGATCAATGAAGTGTATTCAAATGCCGATGGTTCGTTGCAGTACGTTGAGTTGATTGCCAGAGGCAATTTCTCCGATGCGCTGGATCTCAGCCGCTTGATCGCGATCGACGCCTCCGGAACGGACACATCTCTTCTCATCGATTTCACCGATCCCTTCGTCCAACTCAACACTTTTGAAACGGTTCTCATCGCGACTCAGTCGGTCGCGGACACACTCGGATTCACGCCCGACTTTGTCATTCCGGCGGGCCTGATTACGCCGCGCAGCGGCCGCATCCTGTACCGGCGGGACGACGGGCTGATTCTCGATGCCGTGGCGTATGGGAGCTACGCCGGATCGAATTCCGGGTACGGGACACCCGCGCCGACGCTTCCGTGCGACGGCGTGTCGGCCCTGCAGCGCATGCTCTATGATTTCACGACGCCCAACAATATCGAGGATTGGGCGGTGGCATCGAATACTCCCCAGAGAAACGACAGCACCGCGGGCGTGATTTCACCGGCGGAGAACACACGGCCGGCCTGGAATCCCATCGGCGCCAAAAGCGTCAATGAAAACGTGCACCTGTTGTTTTTCCCGAGCGCGTACGACTGCGACGGATCGATTCCGCAGCTGACGATCTTTGACATGCCATCGGGGGCAACATTCTACGACAGCACAACCGGGAAAGGGCGGTTTTCCTTCAAGCCGACTTACCTGCAATCGGGGGTCTACAACGTCGGATTTGTTGCCGGCGACGGGTCAACCGCCGACACGGAGATCGTGACCATTACCGTGAACGAAATCACCGACCCGCCGGTGGCGCGTGACACGACATACAATCTCCTGGAGGACTCTTCGATTGCGTGCCTCTTGACCGCCAGCGACCCGGACAGCGACCCGCTGATCTATACAATACTCGCGCTTCCCACTCATGGTGATCTCACCGACCTGGACACGCTCGCCGGGACCTTTACCTACTCAGCCGACCCCGACTACTCGGGCAGTGACTTCCTCCGGTTTCGTGTGCGAGACGGCCTCGTGAACTCCAATTCGGACACGGTATTCTTCGTGATTGCCGCGGTGAACGATCCACCCATGGCGGGCGACTGGGCCGCCACGACCGGGGTCGACCTGCCGATCAGTTTCGGAGCGATGCCGGTCTCGGATGTCGATGATGTAGTTTGGACCGTCGCACACACCGCGGGACCGTTCCATGGGTCGGTTGCTTCGTTCAATCCGGGGACTGGCGCATTCCAGTACACGCCGTCCAGCGGATACACCGGCCCCGACAGCATTCGCTACGTTGCCAACGACGGAGAGGACATCTCCGATACAGCAACGATCCGGATCACCGTGAGCGCGGGCTGCGATTGCACCTACCACGCCGACGTGTACCCAGATACCGAGCTGAATGCGGCCGATCTCGCCACTCTCATCGATATCGTGTTCTTCGGAGGAAGCGACAGCATCGATCCGAGTTGTCCCCATGTTGGACGGGGCGATTACAATTGCGACTGCCTTGTGGACAGCATTGATCTCGCGGCGATGATCGACGGTGTCTTCTTCGGGGGGGCGGGTCCCTGCGACCCATGCACACCCGGGGACGAATGCCCGTAGAGCCGAGTGCCGGATATTGCGTCCCGGGAGAGCGGGACA
>JBFMFQ010000065.1:0-15288 GCA_040752075.1 Candidatus Zixiibacteriota bacterium
CCCCGAAAACCGATTGCCCAAACCCCATCCCCGCCCTATCCTAAACCGGCCATGCGACGCGACATCACCCGTCTCAAACGCATCGACGAGCCGGACGAGTTCGTCCCCACCCCCGGCACGGTCGAAGAACGCCTCGCGTTCTGCTGGCAACTGTCGAAGGAACTCTTCTCCTTAAGCGGAAAGTACGATGTTGAACAGCCATTACAGCGACATGTTACGCGCCTTGTCCGACGCGAAGGTTAAGTTCCTTCTCGTCGGCGCGTACGCGATGGCCGCCCACGGGTACACCCGCGGGACATCCGATATCGACATCTGGGTGGCGCCGACCCCAGACAACGCTGACCTTGTTCTGCAAGCGCTCGAAGCGTTCGGCGCACCGCTCCAGGGCCTGACGAGCGCAGATCTCCAGGACCCCAAAATGGTATTCCAAGTTGGCGTTGCTCCGCTGCGGATCGACATCATGTCCGGTGTGACGGGCCTGGTTTTCAATGACGCCTACGAGAACTCGCGCGAAGCCAAGATCAACGGTTTCACAGTCCGAATTCTCTCCGTCGCGGACCTGATCAAAAACAAACTCGCCACGGGTCGGGAGCAGGACAAGGCTGATGCGGCGGTATTGAGGAATGTGAAACCGCAGTCCTGACAGGCGTGTGGCCCTGAGGCCCTCGTCAGGGCTTGCAATACCCACGTGGGACAGTGCGAGTGACTATTCTGAAATGACAACATTGAGCGAGAATTCGACTATTCGATAAGTATCAAGGCGAGCCCTGACGAGGGCGTCAGAGACACGCAGGTCACGTGTGGCGTGTACGCGACGCCATAGGAATAGGCACGGAAGCAATAGTGGAGCATGAATGCCGCTACTCAACTCATCAGAAACTGCGAGGGAACGATTCGAGCGGGCCTGGGACAACTTCAAAGAGTCGGTGGATCAGATTGCCCGTTCGGTGTACCATGCCGCGGAGTCCGGTGATCCGGTTCAACCGCTTCTTCTGAGTCTGTACGATGTTCCCTACCACAAGGCCAAACGACTCGGGATGAGCCCGAATAACCCGGAGGGGAAGCTGGAATCCGGTGTTGAGAGCCGATTCAATCCGGGCCCGTTGGGGGGATTGTTCTTTGAGAGATTTGTAGGCGAAGCCGTCCGTGGATACCTTGACTCCAAGTTTACAGATGTCCGATTTGGGGTGAACCGCCATGCCGTGACTAAGCACCCGGAAGGACTCCCGAGAGATCCAGATGTCTGTGTTGAGCGGGCAGGCAGGATCGTGGTAATTGAGGTCAAGACATCGCCGAAGAAGCCGGACCTCGATTACGTCGAGCGGCTGCGAGGAGACTACGAAAAGGGAGGAATCACTTACCTCTTCTGCGCTGGGGAGATTTCCGCTCCAAAAGGGCGAATAGAACGACTCATCCGCGAGGGCTGGGTTTCTGCTCTCGACACTAGGAACAAGAGCCATGCCGATCTAATCTCACAAGCGACGGTCGATTCGATGCTGACGAGGATCCATCAAGCCCTTCGATAGACGCAACTGCGGAGAGCTTCATCCCCGCACTCGCGCGCGGGTGCGTGCAAGCAGATACTAAGGGACCACCAGACTTGGGAGTCAATCAGCGAATTGAGAAGAATCAAGGCGGGCCCTGGTGAGGGCGTCAGGGCCGCCCAGCAGAGTCAAACGTACCGGGCACGATGGAACTCATAACTCAAATTCTGAAGGAGGTGCTGTCTCCCGCGATCTTGCTCGTGGCGCTCGCGTTTATAGTGAGGAAGGTATTCGAACGCGCGCTGGACAGAGACATAGTTCAATTCAGGAGCGAACTTGAGAAGACACTTTTCGAGCATCAAACACGGTTCTCGTTGTTGCACCAACGTCGGGGAGAAGTGAGCAGCGAAGTTTACCGACTGCTTGTCAATGCATGCGACCGACTTGATGCGTTGGTTCACATAATGCAGCCTTCGGGACAGGACTTGCTCGGGAAGAAGGAGGCCACGCTTGCGGCCGTTGATGAGTTTCGACGCTACAGCCGGGAGCACATGATATTTCTCACTCAAGACATTGTACAACGAATCGAGAATGTACAGAGTTCAATGGACGAAGTTCTGGCGGCCTTCATTGTGGGGCAGCCAGGAGAATCATACCAGCGTGATAGCACCGGGCTCTGGGAGAAAGCCTGGGGCAAGGTCAACACGGATCTCCCACCTTTGAAGTGGCAGCTGGAACATTCACTCAGAAGCGTGTTGTACCCTCAGACTGAGCAATCATTGCCATCCAATTGAACTTGACGATCCCAAGTCGTACAGCGTCCTTCCGGCACAAGTCGCCCCCCCATGCGCTCCTTCTTCGCCAAACTCAAACGCGGTCTGACCAAGACCCACCAGCAGCTCACCGCCCAGTTGCAGGATGTGCTGGGCGACTCCGCCGTCCTCGATGATGAACTCTTCGAGGAAATCGAGACCGTGCTGATCGCCGGCGACTGCGGCATCGAGGTCGCCACCGAACTCGCCGCCCGTGTCCGCGAACGCTGCAAACGCGAGAATGTCCGCAAGTCGCCCGAGGTCCTCTCCCGCATCAAGGAGGAAATGGCGGCGATCCTGTCCGACCCCCCCGGAGAGAGAACCGCCGGGGCAGGCTCTGATAAAGCCGCCGGGGTGGCAAGCCAATTGCACATCATCGTCTTTGTCGGTGTCAATGGCGTGGGGAAGACCACCTCCATCGGCAAGATCGGCGCGCATTATGCCGCGCAGGGGGGCAAGGTGATCTTCGCCGCGGCCGACACATTCCGTGCCGCCGCGGGCGACCAGTTGGAAATCTGGTCCGAACGCGCCAACGCGCAGATCGTGCGCTCCGCCCCGGGCGGGGACCCGGCGGCGGTGGCATTCGATGCAGTCAAGGCGGCGCAGGCGCGCGGCATCGGCCATGTCCTGATCGACACCGCCGGACGTCTCCACAGCAAATCCAACCTCATGGACGAACTCAGCAAAATCCGCCGCTCGGTGGACAAGGCGCTGGCGGGCGCCCCCGCCGAAGTCGAAGTCCTCCTCGTCATGGACGCCACCACCGGCCAAAACGGCCTGGCGCAGGCGATGGAGTTCACCAAGGCGGTCGGCGTGACCGGGCTGGTCCTTACTAAGCTCGACGGCACCGCCAAGGGCGGGATTGTGCTCGCCATCGCGCACCAGTTGAAGATCCCCGTGCGCTGGATCGGCGTGGGGGAAAGAATCGACGACCTCGAGACATTCGACGCCGGCGAGTTCGTGGCGGCGTTGTTTGATTGACGCGGCGTGTCTACCCATGCGACCTCACCGGAAACTTCAGGATGGGTCATCCCGAACCCCGACGGCTTTATGTCGGGGTGAGGGATATGCTTTTGCGCGGGGCGACGAAAACCAAAAGCATATCCCTCGTCGCTCCGCTCCTCGGGATGACATAGTGGCGCGGGCGACCAATGCTGCTCTGCCCCGCCCCCGCACATTCCCTTGGGTCATCCCGAACCCCGACGGCTTTATGTCGGGGTGAGGGATATGCTTTTGCGCGGGGCGACGAAAACCAAAAGCATATCCCTCGTCGCTCCGCTCCTCGGGATGACATAGTGGCGAGGGCGACCAATGCTGCTTTGCCCCGCCCCCGCACATTCCCCTTGTGTCATCCCGAACCCCGACGGCTTTATGTCGGGGTGAGGGATATGCTTTTGAGGGCTCCGCAATGCAAAAGACATATTTCGTCTACGTCATGGCAAATCGATCCCGCATGACTTACATCGGTTCCACAAGCGACCTCAATGCACGGGTCTACCAGCACAAGCACGGGACCACCCCTGGCTTTACATCGAAGTACCGTCTGAACCGGCTGGTTTACTTCGAATCCACGACCGATGCGCGGGCCATGGTCGCGCGGGAGCGGGAACTCAAGGGTTGGCGGAGGGAGAAAAAGGTCGCATTGATCGAGTCGCTGAATCCGACATGGGAGGACTTGAGTGCGGGGTGGTATGATGATTGAAGATGCGATTGCCTGCGCGGGGGGAAAAGCATATCCCTCACCCCGACAAAAGACCGTCGGGGTTCGGGATGACACAAAGGAGTGCGGGGGCGGTACAAATCGGAATCAGTCGCCCCACCACATAGTCATCCCGAGGAGCGGAGCGACGAAGGACCTGCTTTTGTCCCGGATGCGCGCAAAAGCAGTTCCTTCGTCCCGGCAAAAAGCCGCCGGGACTCAGGATGACTGAAGGAATAGTTCAACCATGAAACTCACCCTCATCGCCGCCGGCAAGCCATCGTCCGATTGGGCCGTCGACGCCGTCGAGCACTACACACGCTTCTTGTCGAAGTATCTCGAGGCGGAATTGGTCTGGGTGCGCAATGTCGCCGCCAAATCGGACACACCGGTCAATGTGCGACGGCTAGAGACTGAACGCCTGCTGGCCGCGGCATCGAAACACACCGGATTTCGGGTCATGTGCGATTCACAGGGGAAATCGTACGACTCGCCAAAGTTCGCTCAGGTCTGGACACACGGCCTCGATTCGCACAGCGGGCGTGCGATCGTCCTGATCGGCGGCCCCTACGGTCTGGATGACACCGCACGCGAATGGGCGCACCTGGTGTGGTCGCTAGGGCCGATGACAATGCCGCACGAACTCGCGCTCATCGTGGCGATGGAGCAAATCGCGCGCGCGATGTCGATTGCGCGGGGGGAGGGGTATCACAAGTGAATCGGTTGATCGACGTAGAAAGAGCTCCTCACCCCGGCCCTCTCCTGAAGTCCGCAAAGAACGCGGACTTCAGGAGAGGGAGAAAGGCTCCCTCTCCTGGCGGCATTATCGCCAGGAGAGGGTCGGGGTGAGGAGCCTCTAATCTTTCTAGTGAACCCTGATCTGTGCGTTGTCTCTTACCGGTACGCTCTCGGATGAGCGTTGGACTTCTCCGGTCCGCCCCTGCCGCATCCTCGCGCGCAATTGGCCCACCCACACATACACAAACCCCGCGCTCAATATCGCCGCCCCGATGTAATTCCACAGGGTGAAGTGCTCGTGCATCGCGGGGTCGGCGATGCGCGGCGTCCAGTCAAGATGGCCGAGAGTGGCATTGACAATCCAACCGATGGCCAGCGACGTGACGACCAGCGAAATGAGATACCAAAGCGCGGTGCGCGCGCCCATGCGACGCCCGACCACCAGCAGTGATGCGAGATTCGTGGCAGGACCGACCAGGAGAAACACCAGCGCCGCGCCGGGCGACACACCCTTCATCATCAGCACCGCGGCGATCGGTGTCGATGCCGATGCGCAGATGTAAATGGGAATGCCCGCGGCCACGGCCAGGAGCAACTGGGCCGATGCGGGGACCCGTGTGAGAAAGTCATTCGGAATGAGCGCCGCGGCGATGCCCGAAATCACGAGACCGAGCAGAAGCCAGTTGGCGATGTCCGGAAAGAAGTCGGTTGCCACATACTTCGCGGACTTGCGCACACGCGTCTCGAATGGCTGCGCTTCCTCCGCGGCGGTGTCCTCGCACCCGCAGGCGCAATGATGCCCCGCCGGTTTCGCGACATCGGTTCCAAACCTCTCCGCGCCGAGCCCCGCGATGACCGCGGTGACAAACGCCGAAATCGGACGCAGCACGGTCATCAGCGGATTGATCAGGGCGTAGGTGATCGCGATTGAGTCCACCCCTGTCTCGGGTGTGGAGACCAGAAACGAAACCGTCGCCCCGCGCGAAGCGCCCCGGTCGCGCAGCGACAGTGCGGTGGGCAGCACCCCGCAGGAACAGAGGGGAAGCGGGATCCCGAACAATGCCGATTTGACAATCGACCTGAGCCCGGGATGCCCGAGACTTTTCTGGATTCGCTCTTTAGAGAAAAGGGTGTGGACCAACACGGCGGCCAACAGCCCGAGGACCACATACGGCGCCGCCTCGAGAAAGACCCACCAAATCTGACCGGGAATGTCCAGGAAGAGTGTCATGGGATGCCCTCAGTCTGATACGCCGCGGTGATTCAATCATTTGAGCAAATGTTCAAATGACAAACTCCCACTCCTGGCGGCTTTATCACCAGGAGAGGGCGGGATCGGGGGCTTCGACACTCCCGTTGTCTTCCCTCCCCCGATTTGCGCATCCTTCCCCCATGGCCCCGCACTTCATCGGCGAAGCTATCGAAGTCACCACCGGCGGCGAGGTGAAAGAACCGTTGTCGTTCGTTTGGCGCGGGACAGCGTATGAGATCGCCGAGGTCATCGCGGCCTGGCTCGACTGGGGATTCGCAGCGGGGGCGGTGCAACGCAACTGGCGTACCAGACGGCACCGGAATTATTTCCGGGTGCGCGTGACCTCCGGCGAAATATTTGAAATGTATGTGGATAGGGGACCGGCCGGCGAGAGAAGTGAGTGGTTCTTGTACCAGCAATTGGAGTAAGAATCACAAAAGTATTGACTCTCCCGGCACCGGGGCGGTAAAAGAAGACAACACTCTCGCGCTCCGAAAGGAGGTGAAACAACATGCGCAAAGCCTTCGCCGTACTGTTCGTGGTCTTCGCGCTGGCGTTTGTGATCGGCGCCAGCATGCCCGCCGCCGAGGCGGGTCCCTGTTACTACAAGTGCATCTGCAGTTTCCCGTACAAGTGCTGCATCAACAATGGCGTCGAGGTATGCAAGAGGGTTACCTTCGCCCCGATTGAGTGCCCACAGATCGCCTGCTAAGGCAGGACGGGTACGCTCTGCAGGAAACTTGAACGACGGCGGGAGTCGACAGGGAATTCGCTCCCGCCGTACCGTTGCCAACAACCCCGGGACCAATCTTCATGAAAACCCTCAAGACCATTCTCTTTGCGGCCGCGGTCGTGATCGTCGGTGGGCTCGGCATTTATCTCGGCACCTCCTGGCGCAATCAGCAAGATCCCCCGATCGCGGAGGGAGAGATAGCGACGCCATCATCCGCGCTGATCAACGGAATGGCCTTCCCCAATGTCGCGGTCATCGCCGAGGACTCCAGTTCCGTTGAAACAGTGGGACTGGTCGGCGAGCGGGGAGCCGTGGTGATCTTCATGGAGCCGGGATGCCCGCCCTGCAGCACCATGACGGTCAACTGGCAGGGATGGATCAACGAGGG
This sequence comes from Candidatus Zixiibacteriota bacterium, assembly GCA_040752075.1. Classification (GTDB taxonomy): domain Bacteria; phylum Zixibacteria; class MSB-5A5; order WJJR01; family WJJR01; genus JBFMFQ01. The sequence goes on from JBFMFQ010000065.1 coordinate 7,107, forward strand.
CCGCCTGACAACCCCCGTGCTGGGCATCTCATCCGCATCCCTGGCCGGGATCGATGCCTACAAGCGCGAACTGGGTCTGACTTTCCCGGTCTATTCCGACACGGGTCGGACCTTCGAGAGGACTTATGCGGTCTATGAGTTTCCCCTCCGCGTCGAGGTCGATGCGACCGGCATGATCCGCTATCAATCCTACGACGCCCACGAGCCGGTCAACGCCGAACGGCTTGCCTCTCTCACGCACCCGTAGGGTGGTTGCTTGCACCCACCACTCGTCGGCGGAAACGGCTAAAGCCGTTACTACAGCGCCCCAAGGCCCGTCCGCGACCGTAGTAACGACTTCAGTCGTTACTTCAAGGGCGGGGGAACCCCGCCCCATCAAAACTCCGAATCGTCCAGGTCCCCTAGTTGCCCATTGCCCCGGAAACCATCGCGCCGGTGCCGATGACCGCCGCCGAGATGAGCCCGAAGACCACCCACAAGATGACCGTGACCACGATCACCACAATCAGGTAGGGGACCACCTTGTCCTGCGGGGTGCGCATGATAACCGGCAAACCAAGGTAGGCCAGGTAGAGGCCATAGAGCCCGGCGAGGATGACCAGGATTCCGATGTAGGGGAGAATGTAAAGCACACTCGCCACCCAAACCGGGATTTGCGAGTAGACGACCAGTTTCATGGCCTGGGGCAGATCGCCGCCGGATTGAAACGACGGCGCGAGTTTCTCCACAACGAAGGACACCACCGCCACACCGACCAGAGCGAGCACATAGCTGATGACCAATCCGGCGAGGGCGGAACCGATGCTTGGTTTCCAGGTGACATTCGTCAACGGGATCCCATGGCCGAAGGTGAGCGAACTGACGGTCTGGCAGATCGGGCCGATCGCCGCCAGTGGGACAACAACCTTGGTAAACAGCGAACCGACCGTCTCGCTTTCACCCGCGATCACCGGCCACTCGTCCTTCGGCTTGGTGATCATATTCGTAATGCGGCTGACCAGATTCATCGATCCCTCCCATCGATTAGTCCCGGCCATGGCCGGGGGTGGACTGTCGCTGACGGAAATCTCCCGACCGGCCGCCCATCTGTCAAGAACCGAAAAGTCCCCAGCGAGAGGGCTTCGGCCATCGTACAAAGGCAGTCATCACACGCCTACGCTACAGGAGATTCCGCCAGATGAAACGCGACCGCAATCTCCACCCGCTCTCCTGGGACCACCACGGCGCCCTGACCAGCGTCGTCTTCACCCGCAAACTGATCACCGCCGGCGCCGACCGGGGGCGCCTGGAGCAGACCGCCCGCGAGTATCTCACATTTCACTCTGAGCACCTCGTCCCGCACTTCCGCCACGAGGAGGAGTGGGTCCTGCCCCGCTATGTCCGGCACGTCTCACTAGAGGATCACGACGTCCTCCGGTTGCTTCAGGAGCATATCCACCTGCACCGTCTCGTGGACGACCTGCGCCACTCGCTGCAAGCCGGCGCCGACCTGATCCCGCCCCTGAGTGCTCTCACGGATCAATTGGAAGCGCATGTTCGTTTCGAGGAGAGGGAGTTATTCCCAAAGATCGAAGCAGCGTTGAGCGCGGATGAACTTGCCGAAATCGGCGAGTCGCTCTGGAATGTGGAACAGGTGCCGGTCGTCATTCCCGGCGGTGACGGCTGCAAGGTGAATCTGGCCGCCAAATCGGCCGCGGGAGACATGTCGGAGGAGTAGGAACTCCCCCGACATGTTGGCAGACACCAAGACCAACGGGCAAGGATGCCCGGACTACTTGACCACGCAGCACGGCGGCAGAGAGGCGGCGCCGAAGAACACTGCATCGATCAGCAGCGCCAGGTCCACCGCGTCCGCCGCACCATCGCAGTTGACATCCTCAGGCGTCAGGTTGCAGAGCCCGAGACCGCCGACAAACACATTGAAATTGCAGGTGTCGGAATTTCCGGCATCGTCCGTGGCAATGCAGGTGACCGGCGTCAGGCCCAAAAAGAAGAAACTGCCGCTCGGGGGTTCGCATTCAACCGAGGCGGGTGTGCAGTTGTCCCCCGCGGTGAAACCGAACTCCACCATCGCTCCTTCCGCCGGCGGTGTCACGATCACTATCGTGTCGCCCTCGCACGCCAGCACCGGCGGCGTTTGGTCAGCCACGGTAATGGTTGCCGAGCATTCATCCTCGCCGCCATATGGGTCGCTCGCATGAAGCGTCACCAGCGTTGGTCCGAGTTGATATGGCCCGGGAGGTGTCACGGTGATCGTCAGCGGGTGCCCGTCGGGATCATACGTGCCGGCGTCGATGGATGCCCACCCCTGGCAGAACTGGTCGGCGGGGACAGTCACATCCTGGCATAGCGCCACCGGCGGATCATTGGCGACAATGGAGATGGTCCCTTTGGTGAATCCCGGGGCGAAGGCCGCCGCGCTGGGCGGGGCAAAAAGGACGTGATTCGTCGGGTCCACACAGGTTGTATCAATCTCAAAAGTCCCGGTGATCGCACCGGCATCCATAAACAGCACGATGGAGCCTGTTGCATCAGCCCCCGGCGGCAGATTGTACGCAGGATTGAGTGAGATGGCGGCGAATTGGAGTCCCTCAGGAAGAGTCAGCACCGCGTGCTCGAGAGTGTCGCTGGACGTTGCTCCGTTCGGGAAACCGCCCGGCTTGCAACTCCCCGTGGCGTCGGCGTAACATTTGGTAACGCGAATGTCACGGAGCGATCCGCCGGGCAGGGCCAACCGTTCCCGCCATACACCCCGCAAAGCGGTCACTGTTGCGCCTGGCGTCACCTCGCGGATGACAAGGGGAATCTGGAGGCCGGAGAGTGTGACATCATTCATAATCCGGATGTGCACGGGGACATCGTTGCCGTTGACCCCGATTCCACGGGACTCCACAACAACCGCGTTCTCCGCCCATCCCCCGGCAGGGGACAGCACGGCGACCGCCACAACAAGCAAGCACCACTTCCTCATGGCACCTCCCTTTCGGGCCTGTTGGTCCGACAGTCTGCGAAATCGATCAGTTGCGGTTTACGCGCTGCTGCCGCAGAGGATAATCACCGGCAACTCGCAATCGAAGTATGGTTGACGCCCCGGTGATTGTCAATATGTCACAATGGGAATCCGGCCGGCGGCCGGGGACCGATGTCGGCTTGGCCCGCGCCGGGGAATCGGTTGTTTTTGGCCCGGCCCGTCTGATAGATTCATTCCTGGCCCCGTGAGGGCTTGAGAGGACAGATCGATGACAGGTCACACCGAGACATTCACCGAAGCGGCGCCGCGCTGGGAACTCGATTCGTTGTTCCCCGGGGGGTCTGCTTCGCCGCAATTCCGCGCATTCCTGGCCGAAATCCAGAGCGGGCTCGACGAGGCGGGGAAGACCCGGGCGGCGCTGCCACGCTCGCTTGATCCCACGGCCCGCCACGCCTGGAGCGGTTGGATTCTGGCCCTTCAGGAACTCGCCGAGAAAATCGAACTGGCGCAAGTCTACGCCCTCTGCCTGACCAGCCAAAATGTCGATGACAGCGGCGCTCTGGGGCTGACCAGCGCCACCAACGAACTCAAATCGCGCTGGCAGATCCTTGAGGCCGCGCTCGAGTCCTTCGCGCTCAAGCAGCCCGATGCCGAGTGGGAAACATTCGTCACGGGCGATACCCTCCGTCCTGTGCGTTACTACCTCGATGAGGTGCGCCGCAACGCCCGCATGCGCATGCCCGAGGAGCAGGAGAAACTGGCGCTCGAACTCGCGGTGAACGGCTATCACGCCTGGAACATGCTCTACGAAAAGATGGGCGGTGACCTGCGTGTTCCGGTCGAAGAAGGCGGGCGCACCAAGCTCATCTCGCTCGGCCAGAACTCCGCCCGGTTCTCCAATCCCGACCGTGCGGTCCGCCGCGATGCCTTCGACAAGCTCGAAAAAGCCTGGGAAAGCCGCGCCGAGCTGGCCTCGCTGGCGCTCAACGCCCAGGCGGGGTTCCGGCTCTCCGTTTACGCGCACCGTGGGTGGGATTCCCCGTTGACCGAGCCCTTGATCCTCAACCGCCTGACCCAGGATTCGCTCGATGCGATGTGGGATGGCATTGCCCGCGGTCGCGAACCCCTCCTGCGGTACGTCGCGGCCAAGAAGCGGCTTTTGGGTCTGGACCGGTTTTGCTGGTACGATCAGGAAGCGCCGGTCGGACGGGTCGACCGCACCTACACCTTTAACGAGGCCGGTGAGTTTGTCGCCTCCCACCTCGGGTCATTCTCGGAGGAAATGGGCGACTTCACGCGCATGGCGCTGGCCAACCGATGGGTCGAAGCCGAAAACCGCCCCGGCAAACGCGGCGGTGCCTGGTGTTCGCGAGTGCCGATCCGCCGCCAGGAACGCATCTTCATGACCTTCTCCGGCACCTATGACAGCGTCTCCACGCTCGCGCATGAATTCGGCCATGCCTATCACGGTTTCGTGTTGAAGCAGGAGCCCGCCTTCGCCCAGCATTACCCGATGACCCTCGCGGAGACCGCCTCGATCTTTAACGAATTGAGGGTGACCGATGCCGCTCTCTCCGAGGCGGGTGATCCCGCCGAAAAACTCGCGCTGATCGATCAAAAGCTTCAGGCGGCGTTTGTCTTCTTCTGCAATATTCGCGCCCGCTTCCTCTTCGACATCCGGTTTTACACCGAGCGCAAAAAGGGCATGGTCGAGATGCAGCAACTCTGCGAGATCATGCGCAATGCGCAAAGGGAAGCGTTCTTCGGCTGTCTCGATGAAGGCGAGGGGTTGCACCCGCTCTTTTGGGCGTCGAAACTCCACTTCTTCGTCACGGAGTTCCCGTTCTACAACTTCCCTTACACATTCGGATTCCTCTTTGCCCGCGGTGTGTATGCCCGTGCACGGGCCGAAGGCGCCGCGTTCGCGCCGAAGTACCGCGCCCTGCTCTCGGATTCAGGCCGCATGTCAACCGAGGACGTCGCCCAAAAGCACCTCGGCGTGGACCTTCGCAGGCCCGAATTCTGGACCTCCGCAGTCAACTCTGCGCTGGCGGATGTCCCCGAGTTCGAACGCCTGGCCGGAGCGTCTTAATGACACCAGGGCTGTAACATCGGACAGGTTATCCCGTAATTCAGGCACGGTGCGCACTCCACTCACCGTGCCTTTTCGTATGCGTCCAAATCGACTGATCTCGACTATCGCGCTCACGGTGTTCATTGCCTTGACGGCGTTCACATCGTCCAGAGCAGAGGACGAAAAGCCGCGTCCGCCCGCCAGCCACTCCGCATTAAACATCGGTGTCAACGGCTTTGGCCTGAGTTTCGGGAATTCGCAACGTCACAACGGGCTGCGGATCAATGTCAGTGATCGTGATCTCCTCGCGGTAAACGGGCTCAATCTCACCCTCTGGAAACCAAAAGACAACCCCGATGCCGTCATCAATGGAATCGCCGTTGGCGTGCTCGGTCCTGTGGCGGGAGAAATCAACGGCGTCGCGGCAGGATCGATTGCGGTCGTGGCCGAGGATGCGCTCCGGGGCATCAGCCTGTCCGGGATCGCCGTGGTTAGTTCCGGTGAGATGATCGGCATCCACGCCGGCGGAATCGCCGCGGTGTCGGACGGCGGTCTTATTGGGCTGGGCTTCGGCGGTCTCGCGGTCGAGACGGATGGAGATCTGCGTGGCATTGGGATCGGCGGATTGGCGACGGCCGCGAATCGCATTCAGGGGATTGCCCTCGGCGGACTGGCAGTCATCGCGGAAGAAGGCATCGACGGCGCGACGTCCGCCGGTCTTGCGGTTGTGTCCACGAAATCCGTCCGAGGCGTCCACATCGCGGGGCTCGCGGTTGTGAGTGAACGCTGGGTCGAGGGAATCAACCTGGGGGGACTTGGCGTTGTCGGCGACCACGGAATCAAAGGTCTTGCATCATCGATCTTCGCGATCCAGTCCGATGGCGACATCAGGGGTGTCGTCACCGGCGCCATCGGCATCCCCGGCAAGAACCGCCACAGCCGGGAGTGGCAACTGCTCGGCATCCATGGCCGGAATATCGCCGGCCTCGCTGTCCACGGAATGACGATCAAAGCGGAGGAGAGATTCACCGGCGTCGGAGTTGCCGGTTTGCGGACACGCACCGGCCGACTGACCGGTCTCGGAGTCGCGGCGCTGGTCCACTCCGACCTGTTGCAAGGGTGCTCAATTGGCGTGATAAACCTGGTGGGGAAATCCCAATCCGGCCTCAGCGTTGGAGTCTTCAACCACGCACGGTCCCTCAATGGCGTTCAGATCGGTCTTCTCAACTACGTGGCCGACAATCCGCCCCTGCTGCGGCTGCTGCCGATCCTGAACGTGCACCTCTGATGCACGCATGCTGACCCGCTTTCACGGTCCTCAATCCCCCTCGAGGACTGCCTCCGCAATACAATACCCGTCCTCGAAGTTGCAGCGAATGGTCAGCACATTGGGACGGCAGCAAACCTGACAATCCTCGACATAGGATTGCTCGGCGCCGCCCGATGGATCGACCGTCAGATCGTTCGGCTCCCCGCAGGCCGCACAGTAGAATTCACCCTGAATCAGTTCCACGTGAATAGCCTCAAATCCACTACGCGGCCAGAAGCCCGCTTTTCCCCCTCTCACCCGGAGGGGGAGAGGGTCGGGGTGAGGGGGCGAGTCGCGAATGGGCAAGTGCGGTGGCCCCGGCGACAACCCCTCACCCTACCCTCTTCCCTTTCAGGGGAGAGGGTAGGTCGCAGATCACGCGCAGCGGGGGTGAGGGGGCGAAATCACATACGCTAAAGCACACACGGATCACTCGGCCCCGTCCCGCCGAAGAATACATGATCGATCAATTCCGCCAGATCCACGGCATCGGCAACACCGTCCGCGTTGAAATCGGCGCGGGTCCGCGGGCACTGCGCGTCCTGCGAGTCCGCCGCGCCAAAGAACACGATGTCAATGACCACCGCCAGATCCACCGCATCCACCGCCCCGCTGGCGTCGAGATCGGCTTGGAACGGGCACGAGCAGGGGAGCGCGTCGCAGGCATCGCCGACCCAGTCGCGGTTCGAGTCCGCCTGATCAGCATTGGGCACACCGGGGCAGTTGTCGCAGGCATCGTTGAAGCCGTCGCCATCAGAGTCCGTTGGATCGGGGCAATCGACGCCGGCGCGAAACATCGAACGTCCATGGGTTCCGGCGACCAGTGACCGTGTCACGCGATGAAACGCCAGATCGCCCACTGGTACGACCGGCATCCCCGTGCCCAAAGGCGCCCAGTTCACACCCAGATCGCCGGTGTAGAAGACACCGAAATCGGTGGCGATGTAGAGCGTCTGCGGATCATGTGGATCGACGATCACATCATTGATCGGCGCATCCGGCATGTTTCCGGCGATTGACGTCCAATTCTGCCCGTAGTCGGTCGAACGGTAAATGTGCGGGGTGTGCGATCTCTCGGTGTATCCCGAGAGGGTCACAAACACCGTGCCGGCATCGTACGGGTCGACCACAACACGGGTGATCCAGCGCGTTGGGAGCCCCGCATTGATCGGGGTCCAGTTCCCCCCGCCGTTGGTCGTGACCCAGACATTGGCGTCATCGGTCCCGACATAAATCACGTCGCCGTCCGTGCGGGCGACATCAATGGTCGTGATCGTTCCAAACGTCAGGTTGCCCGGGTCGTCGCCGTCGGTCAGATCGCCGCTGATGGGAAACCAGGACCCGGCCGCGTTGGTGGTTTTGTAGAGCCTGTTTGAGCCGTAATACAGAATCTGCGGATCGTTGGGATCCATCACAAAGGGCGTGTTCCAGTTGTGACGCTCATTGCTGTAATCGATCCCCGACATCGCGCTGAAAAATGACGCGCCACCGTTGACGGATTTGCGGAAACTCCCGTTTTGGTACTCGGCATACATCACATTCGGGTTGGTGTAATCGACAGCGACGTAGAAGCCATCGCCACCGTTGATGTGATCCCAGTCGTCGAGCGACCCGGTCAGCGTCCGGTTGGTGCCGTTATCCTGCGTCCCGCCATACAGACGCTGCGGGTTCTGCTCGTCGATCGTGATCGCATAAAACTGAGTGTTGGTCATCCCTCCCATGAGGTTCCAACTGTCGCTGCTGCCGGTGGTCGTGTAACTCATCCCGCCGTCGCTGCCGGCGAGCACCATGTCGGGGTCATTCGGATTGATCCACATCGCGTGGAAAT
>JBFMFQ010000066.1:0-15257 GCA_040752075.1 Candidatus Zixiibacteriota bacterium
AGTCGGCGCGTGAACTGCTCGCCGGGATGATTGCCCGCGGCGAGGGACTGGGCGCGGCGGCCGAGGCCGTGCTGGCCGACACACAGCGCTGGTCCGGTCGTGTCACCGGTTTCAGCGATCGTTTGAAGCCGAAGGCCGGCTGGGACGCCGCAGTGGAAATCGCGCTCGCCGGGCGTCTCGGCACACTCTGGTGCCGCGACGAAAGCACCGCGCGTGCATTGACTGAGGCGCTGCTCACCGAGTCGGTGGGCACCGCCATTGTGCTCGATCCGTCGATGCTTCCGGAGGCGGTGAATACCGGCGCGATCAACACGGAGGGGTACCTTGGGCGTCTCTCCGAGATGGTCGAGTGCGACAATGAAATACGGCCGTGGGTGGATGCGCTTTTGGCGCCGATTCTCGCATTTGAGACATCCGAGCACGCCCGTGCCGCGGTGCGTTCGCTGCGCGGCAATCCGGTGGCCGGCGGGGTGGTTTCGCGCGACGGGGTGATGATCGAGTTTTCCGGCGCGGTGCGGGCGGGGATGTCGGCCGGCGAGTCGGTCCTCGGACGCGGCGAGCGGCTGGCCGAGTTCGACCGGAAAATCGCTGAGGGTGGAGAGAAGCAAACCACGCTGAGAACCACGCTGGCCCGGCTCGAAAGCGAAATCATCGCTTCAACGACAGCGGCCCAGCAGGAAGGCTCGGCTCTCGCGGCACTTGAATCCCAGACCGCAAACGTGCGCTTGCAGTTGGAGGCGGAGAATGCCCGGCTGTCCGCGCACCGCGCGACCCGCGACGATCTCGACCGTGATCTCGCGGAGAGGCGCGCTTCACTTGCTGATGATGAAGCGAGCCGTACTGAGCAGTTGGCGCTGGGCCGCACGCTCGAGGATCGGCTGAAGGATCTCGCCGGCCGGCGTGATGAGGCCGCGCGTCTGGTCAGCGAGGCGGAGCAGCTTCTGGCCGCGACCGGAATTGCGGTCAACGATGCCCGAATCCGGGGGGTCGAGGTGTCGGCGCGCGCTGATGCCGCCGCCACCGAGTGCCGGCGTTTGCGTGAAGCCATGGAGGACATCGACACCCAGAAAAACGAGAGCGCGGGCCGTTTGGACGAGTACGGACGCGAGTCGGGCAGCATTTCCAGTGAACTCACGACGCTTGAGTCGCGTCACGCCGAGCTGACCGCCATCAGGCAGCGGCTGGAGGATGAGCGGGTCGGGGCGCGCGCGACGGCCTCGCAGCGGCGCGAGGTCTTCTCCTCCCTCGACATGAGAGTGAAGGACATCCGCCGTCAGCGTGATGATGCCGACCGTGTGCGCTCGCAGATGACGATCGAGCAGTCGCGTCTGGATGCCGAGCTTGACCAATATCGCGAGAGGATGCGCGAGACACTGCGAATCGACCCGGTGGAAGCGGCCGTGGCGGAGTCTCCCCTGTCGGACGATGATGTCAAGGCACGGGTGCTCGAGCTGAATCGTCAGATCGAGTCTCTGGGGCCGGTCAACCCGCTGGCGCTGGAAGAGTACGAGCACGAAAAGGAGCGCTGGGACTTTTTCGAGAAGCAGTTGAGCGACCTGCGGTCGGCCAAGCGGGAACTGACCGAAACCATCGGCGAACTCAACCGCACCGCCGGGGAGCGTTTCTCGGTTACCTTCGAGACCGCGCGGTTGAATTTCCAGGAGGTCTTCACCGAGCTGTTCCGTGGCGGCGAGGCGGATGTTCGGCTCTTAGATCCGGCCGATCCGCTCGAATCGCCCATCGAGGTCTTTGCCCGTCCACGCGGGAAGAAGTTCATCGGCCTTCGCCAGCTTTCGGGCGGGGAGCGCGCGCTGACCGCGATTGCGCTTCTGTTCGGCCTCTACCTTGTCAAGCCGAGCCCGTTTTGCATTCTCGACGAGGTCGATGCCCCGCTCGATGACGCCAACTGCGGCCGATTCCTGCGTCTGCTGGACCGTTTCAAGGGCCGCACGCAGTTTATCATCGTGACGCACAACAAAATCACGATGGAGGCCGCCGATTCGCTCTATGGCGTGACAATGGAAACCAGCGGTGTGTCGCGGGTCGTGTCGGTGCGGCTCAACCGCGCGGGCGAAGGCGGCGAGCCGGGAATCGCGGAGCCGCGGATTGAGATTGATGCGAATGGGGCGGAGGTGGAGGAACGGGCGGATGTTTAGGAAGTATGGGAAGAATGGGATTGATGGGAGTTATGACGGGCCCGGGATTTCGGTAATTTGCGACACCTTGCGCTATCCGCGTCGGCGGTGATTAAGCCTGATTCGGGTCATACGCTTGCGCAGACCACCCTGATCGACGAAGTCTCTCTCCAGCCGACTCAGTTGACGATCGATGAGATAGTTTGTCTGATGAATCAGGCAAATGGCGATGTTGGCGACGACTTCGGCCGGGCGCGTCTCGACGACCTCTCGATATTGTTCGAAGGATTGGGGCTTCCTCCGGCCGAGTCGACGAACGTACTGGGCCTCTTTTGAGTCTTTCTCCCAAATCTGCAGGTCGCGGGCTCTGAGAAAGTCGCGGTAGTCATCGAGAAGCTCCTCGAGGCTTGCGCGGGCGACGTTTGTGAGCTTGATTTCGGTCTCTTTTGATGTTCGTCCTGCCTTGCTGCCCTCCAAAATGTTCTTCTTGCCCGAGCAGGCCGCCTGGATCATCTGGTCGATGGTGCGGTCGCCTTTGGCGAGGAACCTGTGGGCGAAGCGGAAGGTGATGTCGTAGACTACCTCGGCCTTCTGGAAAGACAACAAGGTCTTGTAGTCGCCGCGGGGAGGGATCAGGCATTCGGGGGGATGGGAATTCCGAGAAGAGCCGGAAGGATGGGATGACCGGCGATCCGTGGTCGCCTTGGCGTCGTCAGGCGTCGGTAATTGTCGTTCATTCATCCTATACCTCCCATACTTCCCATCATTCCCCCTTACGTTGGGTAAATAACGACATGCTCCATGTCCGGTCAATCCCTTGGAACTCCGCAAACGCCAAGGGCCCGGGGGTGTCTCTCCCCGGGCCCTTTGCACTGACAACATGCCTGGTGCTGATAGTTACGGTTTTTCGGCCGGTGCGGTCTCCGGTTCGATTGCGCCCATGAGGGCGTTGTCGACCACTTCCGGTGTCACGAAGATCACGAGGTCGCGGCTTTTGATGTCCTTTTTCTCATAGGAGAAGAGCCGGCCCACCAGCGGGAGATCCATCAGGTACGGGATCCCCACGCGGTTGGAGACTTCGTCCTGCGTGGTCAGGCCGCCGATAACCGCGGTCTGGCCACTCTCGACGACGACGTTTGTCGTCGCGTTATTCGTGTTGATAATGACGCCGTTCGGGTCGAACGCGTAGGACGAGCGCTCGGGGCGCAGGTTCATGAGAATGCGTCCCTCGGCGGTGATGTGCGGGGTCACGCGCAGAATTGTGCCGACTTCCTCAAACGTGATGACCACGTCGCCGGAGGCGGAGAATTGCTTGATCGGCACCTTCTGACCCATCTGGATGCGGGCTTCACGGTTTTCGACCGTGGTGATCTCCGGCTGGGCGAGGATCTTGCCCTTGCCCGAGGAGGTGATGGCCGCGATGGTCGCATCGAGACGCCAGTCGCGCTGCAGGGTTGAGAACGTGTAGAGACCGTAGGGATCGGCCACGCGGTTGCCCGGAGGCGTGCCGCCGAGGCCCGATTCGAAATCGTTCTCGTAGGTGCGTCCGCGCGAGTCAACGCCCGCGGTGATCACTTCCCAGTTGATGCCGGTCTCTTCGAGGAACTCGGAGGAGACTTCGAGCAACTTGGCCTTGATCTTGATCTGCCGGGTTTCCTTGTCCAGCGTGTGGACATAACCCTCCACGCGCGCGACCGTATTCGGCTCGTCGGTGATCATGAGCGTGTTGGTGCGATCATCGACATCAACCTTGCCGCGTCCGGACAAGAGGCTCTTGACCGGCTTGACGAGATCCTTGGCGTTGGCATACTTGATCTCGATCATCGCTGTCTCTAGGTCGACCAGTTGCCGGCGGTCGGCGAGGTGGCGCTCGATTTCCTGCTCCTCCTTGATGTAGTCGGCTAGGAGGGTCACGCGCAGGTAATCGCCCTCATCCACGACCTTCAATTGGTAGGTGCGGGCGAGGATCTCCAGCGCCTTGCGCCATTCGACGTTTTTCAGATTGAGCGTGACCTGGCCCTGAACCGCCGGGGCGGCCACGATGTTCACGCCACCGTATTCACCGAGGAAATTGATGACGGAGCGGACATCGGCATTCTGAAAATTGATGGTCTCGATGGGCGCCGCGCAGGCCGGCTGGGCGGCCACCCAGGCCAGTGCCAGAAGCCCCAAGATCGCCATCGCCTTTCTGGCGTGTCCCATCCAGCTGGGGTTTGTATTAGCGTTCATTCGCCCTCACTCCCTTTTGGTTCGGTTGGAGTCTCAGTCTTCTTTTCCTGATCGCTTTCGTAACTGGGGAACACCTGCTGCACCGCGCCCAGGGACTTGGTCGGATCGGTGCCGCGCGCGGTCAATTGAAGCGCGACAACATGCGACCAGCCGTAGTCATCCACGCGGAACAGCGCGCGGTTGGGCTGGATGGTGACGAGCGAGCCATTCTGGACCTTGTCACCCACGCGCAGGACGTAGGAGAACCCCTCGAGATTCTCGAGGAGCGCCAGCGACTCGGAGTCATCGCGCAGCACGCCGACCAGCCGCAGGTTTTCGAGATTGGGCAATTCGTCGGAAACGAATCCCGACCGCTGGCCCGAGACCAGCGGGGCAAACGGATCGCGACGCGCCATGTCGTCATAGAACAAAAGTTCGCGTGTGGGCGCGCTGCCGACACCCGCGATGACACTGTCGTTTAAGCCCGCGGCCATGCGCTCCTGCGCCTGCCGAATGCGTTCGAGCAGCGCTTCGCGGCTGATGTTGGCGTTCGGGCTGGGGGGACCATAGACATCCTGCCCGCCGCTCGGACCGACCGGAACGGTCGTGTACGGGCGGGGCATGGACTGATCGCCGAAGAACTTGGATTTCAGGCGCTCCAGCAATGTGCCCTCGTTTTGATCGAGCGCCTCATCGGCGGGCGACACCGGATCGGTGGCCGCCACCTCTCCCACCGGGGTTCCGGGCTGGGAACTGGCGACCCCGCCGGATGGCGCGGTCGTGGTGGTGGCCAACATCGGCGACGGCGGCATGTCTGTCTTGGCCATCGTTTTGCCATCGGCTCCGGACGTGGCCACGACCGGCCCGATCGGCTGCATCGATTCCACGGAGACTGGTGTCTTGCTCTTGGAGTCGGTGCTCACCGGCTTGTCGGCCGGCTGCGCCTCGACAAAATCGGGATTGAACACGAGCGGAGTCGGCGGCAAAGTCAGAGTCTTCGCCGGCGGCGGCACGTTCGTGGTGGCCACAGCGGGCGCCTGCTCCGTCTCCGGGTGGCTGCTCGGCTTGGCGACCGGCGTCGCGGCCGGCTTGGTCTCTGTCGGCTTCTGAGCAACGGTCGTCGCGGGTTTTTCGGCCGGAACAACCGGGGTCTTGGATTCGGTCTTTGCCACCACGGTCGCCGGTTTGTCGGACGGCTTCGCGGTGGGCTTCTCGGCCACGGTCACCGGTTTGTCGGACGGCTTCGCCGCGGGTTTCTCGGCCACGACCACCGGCTTGGGTTCCTGCTTCACCACCGGCGTGGTTGCCGTTGTCACCGGCTTGGCTGCGGGCTTGGACTCCTGCATCGCCAGTTGGGACGCGTCTTTGTCCTGCGCCGAAACGCCGGCGGGTTTGTCCACGGGCTTTTGCGCGAGAACCGGCGCGGCGCCCGGGTTCGCATGCCAGACGGCGAAGGACGCGTGTTTCGGATCGGCAATGCGCACGGTCAGGTTCGGGCCGTTGGGCACAACCGAGAAGGTGGCGTCTTCTTTCATGTCCAGGACCACGCGCACAATGGACCGCGGCTTGCTGGCGAACTGGCTGGTCCGGATCCGTGCAATCCGGCATGCCGGCAAGGACTCGAAGTTGAGTTTGCCGATGGCATGTTCGGCATCGCAGAAATCGAGGACGATGCGGAAGGGGCGGTCATTCTTCGCGGCCTCGCTGAACTGATCGCAAAGCAGCGTGCCACCGCCCACGACCGACAGCTCAACGAACTCGCCGCTGGGCGCGATCGTGATGTCGGTCACCGGGGTGGCCGCCCGGGCGGGAATGGCCAGGATGCCCGCCGTGCAGAAGGCGGTCATGACCAGGATTGCCAGGTGGAAACGTCGATTCGTCATAGGATCCATCCCCGTTCATTCTCCGGTTTCGTCGTTGGATTCCGACTCCATTTGCGGCGGTTCGGATCCGGTCACGTCGTCCGCATCCGCCAACATCAGGCGCTCCGACTCTTTCACCTTGTAGGTGGACAGAGTCAGGGTCGCCAGCATGGTGAAGCCTTCGTCAACCTGGTTTCGGGTGGGCGTCGCAAGATCCGATGGATTGAGCAGCTGCACGTCGTTGACATTCACGATAAACGGCAGATTGGCGACGCGCGCGAGGAAATCGCCGAAGTCATGGAACGTCGAATTCAAAACGAGCTTGAAGTCCTGACGGTCGTAGAATCCCTCGGAGACCGGCGGCTGGGGCTCCACGCTCTCGATGCGGGAGGATGTCTCCAGGGCCGACGCATGGACCTTCGACAAAAGCGGCGACACCTGGTCCTCTTCCGGGAGCAGCTGCTCGACCACGCGGTAACGGCCGGTGAGCTCGTTGTACTCCTGCTTGAGGGCATCCAGCGACTGGAATTTCATCTCGACCGACTTCAATTGCGATTGCAGGGCCTCGTAGCGCATGTAGGCCATTTCGATCTTCGACTCGGCCGGCTCGTAAACTTTCGAGTGCCAGAAGTAGATCACGACAATCGCGACCAGCGCGCCGAGGAACCACCTCTGAGTTTTCGGGTCTCTCAAGTCCATGGTCACTACCACCTGTCTGGCACCGCCCGATTATGCGGTGGCTGGTCCCGGAGACGGTTCCGGGATTCGAGTCCTTGTCGTCAATCCTCGTTCGCTTCGGCGGCCATGGCGCCGTCGCTTAAGTCATCCACCGGGTAGTCCGCGCCGAGCCCCGCCGGGTCGCCCGCGCCGCCTTCCATGCCGGCCGGGGTCTCGTTGACCGGCTCCATCTTGCAGGCCAGCTCGAAATCGTAGACGCGCCGGTCCTTGATCATGGCGAGACGGGCGTGCTTCAGTTGAATGTCCTTGAAGCGCGGCGAGTCCTGCATGTTGAGGATCAGGTTGGCCAGGCTCGAAACCGTGTAGCAATAGCCCTTGAGCGTGACCTTGTTGCGCGCCTCGCGCAGGGAATCGGCATTGACTTGCACCGGCTGTCCGGCGGCGGATTTCCGTGTCGCCCGCTGCTCCTCGCCCTGGCGGAATTCGACCAGCCAGAGGAACTCGGGGATGACGGTCGAGATGTCCTCGAGATTCTGGACCCACTCGCCGCGTCCGCGATCGAGGGTTTCGATGGCGGAGAGACGGCGCATGATCTGGGTTTTGACCTCGACTAAGCGGTCGACCAGCGCAATGTCTTTTCTCATGCGCTGCGCCTTGGCCTCGACACGGGTGATGTCCTCGTTAACCTTGGCCAGCCGGGTCTTCTGCATGTAGGTCATGCCGGCGAGCACCAGGACGAGGGCGGCAACGCTCGCGATGCTTGCGAAGGCCGCCTTGGGCAGACGGAATCCGCCCGTCTGGCGCCGCATCTCCTGCGGCAGTAGATTGATTTCAATCATTGGCATCCTAAACCTCGCGCGCCGCCAGTCCGACCCCGACCGCCAGCAGGGGCGCAATGCGCTCCGGCTGCAAATCGCCGAACAGTTCGGGATCGTATTCAATGTTCCGCAACGGATTGGCAATCTCGATGGGAACGTTCAATTTCGATTGGACACATTCGGGCAGGTAGGGAATCAAGGCCCCGCCGCCGGAGAGAACAATCCAGTCCACCGACTCGGCCTTTGCCAGCGTGCGGAAATACGAGAACGCCAGTTCCAGACCGGTCAGGAGTTCATCGGCGGCCGTGAGAATGGTCGCCTTGAGCATGTCCTGGTCGACCGACGCTTCCAGTTCGCCGCGGATGACCTTCATCGTCATCTCCTGGTTTAAGCGGAATTCGCGCTGGATCACATCGAAGATCGCGCGGCCGCCCGAGGAGACATCGCGGGTCGAATGGAAGATCCCGTCCTTGAGGAAGACGACGTTGGTCGTGTCGAACCCGATGTTGACCAGGGCGGTCACGCGCTCGGGATCGATGTCGTAGTTGATTTCGTAGGCGTTGAGCACCGCAAAGGCATCGGTGTCCACCAGCGGGGTGCGCAGGCCGGCGTCGGTCAGGAGATTTAAGTACTCCATCACGTACTCGCGGCGGGCCGCAACGAGGAGGACCTCCATCTTGCCGCGCTGCTCGTCGGTGCGGAGGATGTGGTAGTCCATCGAGACATCGTCCACATCGAACGGGCTTCGCTGCTCGGCCTCAAACAGGATCGCCTGATCGCCTTCGGCGCCGGTCTTGTGATCGACTTCGAATTTGTCGGTGATGACACCGTGGCCGGCGACCGAAACCACCACGTCGGTGGTGCGCGGGTCGCACTGGTCGATCAGACCCTGGATGTTGTAGATGACCGACTCGCGGTCCTTGATTTCGTCGGAGACGATGGATTCGATCGGCAGTTCACGGATGCCCGCCGCGGCGAGGGCGTAGCCATCCGCACGGCGGTCCAAACGCACATACTTAATTGAAGAGGCGCCGACATCCAGGGCCGCCATGGACTTCGACCGGCGTTTGACAAAGGGAAGCACCATCGCCTTCTCCATTTCTTGAAGTGGGAAGCATTCTCCGCGTTGTGCGGAGCGCCCTGCTTACCCGTTCCCGAATCCTGCTTCGGGCAGGCCCCGGATCGGCGTCCGGGGCAGGCCCCGGATCATGATCCGGGGCAAGCGCGGTGCTATCACGGCGTGCTCACCCCGAGACCGCTCGTAGAGACCGCGACTGCCTGATAATGGAATCGGCGGGGGTCTATGATTCTTTTAGGCATTTTTTGGCGGGACAAGTGGATGGGATGGTTTTCCGGTGGGGGGTATGGGAAATGGTCCATAGCCTTTTGACGGGAGGCGCGGTCATTCTGCACACTCCCTGGCGTGGGTGAACACCATGAAGTATTGCTTCAAGTGATGAGGGGTTTCCCATGCCTCTTATGATGTTGATCGATGGCCGGAATCCCGTGGGACGGGCCGTGTCAAGAGGGCGAGCTTTTTGGCGAAGCCCGGGATGCGGGCCAAAGCCGGAGTGATCAAATCTGAATTGACCGCCATGGGGATTATTCGGTGAGGTGCACCAGAACGTACAGCGCCCGAATCGTCTCGGTTGGGGCGGGTGTGATCTCAAGCGAAATCATGTCGTCGTAGACATCAGACGGCAACCGGTAAACGAGATTGGCCCAAGGGCCATCCAGGAGTGGCCCGACGATGGAGGGATTCCAGAGGTTGGCGAAGGCATCCGCCTCGCTTTGTGTGAATCCGAGTTCGACTAGATCCGTGCGGATGTCAATCACACCGTTTAAGTCGAGCGCCTCCGTGCGGGTCTCCCCTGCGTTCAGGGTGCCAACATCACACACGCGGCTTGGTTCAACACTTTAAGTGACAGACGTATCGCATTATAAATGATGGCGTTCCGCCGACAGCCAAACCGGGTGGTTGGTGGCCATCTGCTTCGGGCGGGGGAGGAAAGACCGGCCTGCCTTCGGCGCGCGCGGACAGGATTGTCCGGGCCACCGGCGCGGGGCGGCTGGCGGTGGCAATGTCAGCCTTATCGTGATGAAGTCCGGCGAAAGAGGCGGCTCCTTATTCCCCTTGCGGAACCCAGCCCCGTTGACGGTGTATGCCCCGACGTAACTGCCGCCGGAGGTGCGGCGAGGTTTGGAAACCAAGAGACGACAACTCACGACGATTTGGAGGGGATCAATGGAAAGACGTGAAGCGCTGGCGATGATCGGCGGGGCCGCCACGGGAATACTGGTCAACGGCATGACCGGGACGGCCTTTGCCCAGGGAGCGCCCTCGGGCGGAACGATGCCCGGTTGGGACGCAACAAAAGGCGAGTATGTTCTGCCGCCTCTCCCGTATGCGTACAATGCACTCGAACCGGCGATCGATGAACAGACGATGAAGTTGCATCACGACCTTCACCACGCGGGGTATGTGAAGGGGCTGAACAAGGCCTTGGCCGATCTCGCGGCGGCGCGCACGAGCGGCGACTTCGCGGCGGTGAAGGCGATCAGCCGTGATCTGGCGTTCCATGGTTCGGGTCATGTCCTGCACTGTGTCTTCTGGGACAACATGGCCGCGCCGGGCAGTGGCGGAGGCGGTGTGCCCAGCGGGGATCTGGCCGATGCGCTGGCCAGGTCGTTCGGATCATTCGATGCCTTCAAGGCGCAGTTTTCAGCGGCGTCGAATGCGGTCGAGGGCGGCGGTTGGGGGATTCTCGCCTATGAGAAACTCGGCGGGAACTTGCTGGTGCTGCAAGCCGAGAAGCACCAGGACCTGTCGATCTGGGGTGTCTCTCCCCTCTTGGTGCTCGATGTCTGGGAGCACGCGTACTACCTCCGGTACCAGAACAAGCGCGGGGACTATGTTAAGGCGTTCTGGGATGTGGTGAACTGGGGGGATGTTGCGAAGCGATACGGCGTGGCGCGGGGTTGAGGGCGGTAACGGCTGAAGCCGTTACTACGACCGATTGGTTAGGGGTGGGCTTGGCCCACCCTTGTTGTTGGTTGCGCGGAGGCGGGCTGAGCCCACCCTGCAACCGTGACTTGGTGGGTGCGAGCACCCACCCTGCGCCATCCACTTGTCTGTGCGATTCGTCAAACAGACGTGCATGGTTTCTCAGTCGGGTGAAGGGGCAACCGCGAGACCAGCAATTCGGCGAGACCCGCGCCCCATAGTTACACTGCACTCGAGTTCAAAGGTCTCCAGGCTGATGCGTTTGATGGTTGTGCCTTCCGTCCAATTGTATCCGGCTATAATGATTGCGCGCTCGTCACTGGTGAAAGCGGCCCACTCGTCGATCTGTCTTTCCCCCCAAGTGTTGGCCGGTTCCGTGTGATAGAGAACCTGGAAATTCACCAGGTCAATTACATAAACCTCACCAACGTACATCTCGAAACAATCGCTACCGGGATTGAGAATGACGCCGATCGTTCCGGAGGCATTGATCGACAAGGGATGGAGACCACACGGATCCGTGTAGTTGGGCAGCGGGAGTTCATACAGAATGGTGTTAGAGCTCAAGTCCAAAACCTGGTAAGTGAATTGTGCCTCCTGCCACTCGAAGGCAATAACTGAGAGGAGATCCCCGCCGGGATGCAGGGCTACACGCGCGACATACAGGGAACGGTCCTTACAGATAGAATCGATATTGATCTCATCCACGGTTCCCGGCGGCCACATTGATTGAATGCGAATCAACTTTCCCTCTTCGAAGCCGCAAACCAATCCCGCCGTCAGGACGCCATCCAGCGGTCCCTGGCGATGCCACGTGCCAAACTCAAACGGAAATAAGAGCGGGAGCCGCTCAACTTCGAAAACGCGCCCACGACACCCGCCATAGGTCAGGATCTTCCCGTTGTCATATAGGGACAGAGCGCCCCCATCATCGAAAGACGGATTAGGAAACCTCAATGTCATGACCGTTCGGCCGCTCTTAAGGTCTACCTGGCTGAGAATTCGCCCCAAGTGTGGTTCGTAACTGAAACCCACGGTAAATATGGTGCGGCCATCAGGGGTTACCACGAACCTGGTCACGGCCCCATCGGGGGAGCGATAACCCGTCAAAGAGTCAATGATTTCCAACGTCTCAGCGTCAAGGACGTGAATGACATCGTGGGTTAGACCAGAAACATAGACTACGTCGCTTACCGGCTTCGGTTGGGTCGGAAAGAGGTTGCATGCAGCGAGCCCGATGGCCATCACCGCGGTGATGGCCGCAATCAGGCCGATCCGACTCCGAACATAGGGAATTGACACACGCACGCCCTGAATACAGTTGGCATGACGCGTTATTCCACGAGAGCAAAAGCCTCGGGATTCACCGCTTGGCCGCCATTTGGTGGGTGCAAGCACCCACTCTACGCCTACGCCGCGCGCTTGCGCGGCCACGGGACGAGCATGGAGACGCCGCTGCGGTAGACCTGGTATTGCTCGCCGTGGATGTTGACCAGGTCGCGCTCTTCGAGCTTGATGGCAACGAGGACGTAGCCCAGGGTCAGAAGCGCGAAGACCAGATGGTCGGCGTGCATCGTTGGGGTGCTCCAAAACGCGATCGTGAAGCCCATGTAGATCGGGTGACGGACGAACTGGTAGAAGCCCGGGGTTCTGAAGGTCGGCGGCTGGTAGGGCTGCTTTCGCAGGTACAGCCACACCTGGTGAAGGCCGAAGAGGTCGAAGTGGTTGATGAGAAAAGTTGCGATGAGCACAATGCCCCAGCCGAGCCAGAAGAGGCCATCAAGGACCATCCGCACGGCCGTGTTCTGGATTTCCCAGATCACGATGTCGATGGGCTGCCAGAACCGCATGAGCAAAAGCAGGGCAAGGCTGGAGAACAGAACATAGGTGCTCCGCTCGATCGGCTGGGGGACCAGCTTCGTCCACATCCTCTTGAATCC
This sequence comes from Candidatus Zixiibacteriota bacterium, assembly GCA_040752075.1. Classification (GTDB taxonomy): domain Bacteria; phylum Zixibacteria; class MSB-5A5; order WJJR01; family WJJR01; genus JBFMFQ01. The sequence goes on from JBFMFQ010000066.1 coordinate 12,646, forward strand.
CTGGCGGGCCATGACGCTGTGCTGGATGGCGAAGACGCCCAGCAGGGCCGCGTTGATGAGGATGGACTCGGTCAGGAGACGGCCGCCCGGGGCCGTTTCGTCCATCTTCCACACAAACCAGATGGCCGAAAGGAAGGTGTACAGGAAAAGGGCGTAGCAGACGACGCCGTAGGCAAATGCTGCGATTCTTGCCATGGGACCTCCGTTTTTGTTGCCGTCGACTTTGCGCGGTTTGGCCGCGCAATCCGGACTAAAACCGTCTTGTTCAGGATACCATAAAGATCCTGGATTGGGCAAGAAGGATTTTGTTGGAGAGGCGGGTGTGTGACAACGTGGCGGGGCAGTTTTCGGGACGGATTGAGCGGAGCGTGAAAGTCTGAACCGACCCACAAGGGGTCGGGCTACAGAGCCAGGGAACGCTGCTCCTGGACCATGATCATTGCGCGATTTCCGGTCCTGCCGCGGGGCTCGGCCCCGTCTCCCGGGATCTTCGACAGGAGCCTCGCCCTTGCCGGGAGTTCCCGTGCGGGAAGTTCCCCTGCGGCCGGGGATGGTGGGTGCGAGCACCCCCCCTACGGGGTGGCGAGTTCGAAGCGCTTGAGGCGTTCGCGGAGGGTGTTGCGGGAGATGCCGAGGAGTTGGGCGGAGCGCACCTGATTTTGGCCGGTCGCCGACATGGCGCACTCGACTAAGATTTGTTCGAGGGCGTCGGTGAGCTCGCCGTGGACTTTGCCCTCGGAGGTCATCGCGATTTTGTCGAAGAGGGGCGCAATGGCCTGCCGGAAAATCTCCTGGTAGTCGTCCTTGATCTGGTCGAAGTCGAGCTGGACCGATTGACGCGGGTCGCCGATCATCGGGAAGTCGTCCGGGAGGAGTTCCGCCTCTTTGGACAGCACGATCGCGGTGTGGATGGCGTTTTCCAGTTCACGGACATTGCCGGGCCAGGGATACTTCAGGAGCTTTTCGCGCGCGGCGGCCGATAGCGGCTTGAAGGGGCGGCCGGTCTTGCGGGCGTACTTTTTGATGAAAAACTCGCTGACCAGTTCGATGTCGGAACGTCTCTCGCGAAGCGGCGGGAGGAAAAGGGAAATGACCTTGAGACGGTAGAAGAGGTCTACCCGGAACTTCCCTTCCTTCATGAGATCGACCAGACTGCTGGTCGTGGCGGCCACCACACGGACATTGACCTTGATCGGGCGTTCGCCGCTCATGCGCTCGAAGGATCCTTCCTGCAGAAGCCGCAGGAGTTTGCTTTGGGCGTGGATGCTCAAGTCGGCGACTTCATCCAGGAACACGGTGCCGCCGTCGGCTTGCTCAAACCGGCCGATGCGCGGTGTCTGGTTAGTTCCTGTCCCGTTGGACTCAAGCCCGAACAACTCCGCCTCGACATGCATCTCGGAAGTCGCCGCGCAGTTGATCACGACGAAGGGCTTCTCGGAGCGCTTGGAGTTGCGGTGCAGGGCGCGGGCGACCGATTCCTTGCCGGTTCCGGTCTCCCCGATCACCAGGACAGGCGCATCGGAATCAGCAATCTGGCCGATGATCTTCGCCACTTCGACGATCTCCGGCGATTTCCCGATGATCTGATCGTCGGTAAGCGGGACATCGTTGTCGGCGGTTACTGCCGGACGCACCGCTTCGCCGGTGGCGCGGGCGATGATCTTCTCGAGCTTTTCCAGGCGGAACGGTTTGGTCAGATACTCGAAGGCGCCGTCTTTCATCGCCTCGATGGCGTTTCCGGTCGAGACATACCCGGACATGATGATGACGGCGACATCGCCCTGGTCTTTGATCTGTTTGAGCAGTTGCAGGCCATCGACCGACGGCAGGTGGACATCGAGGAGCACCAAGTCCGGATGCACACGCCGGAGTGCGGGCAGAACCTCGGCGCCGTCGCTGACCACGGTGATATTGTAGCGTGGCGGGGTCAGGTAGTTGACGACCGCTTGCGCGATTTCGGGATCGTCGTCAACGAGCAGAATATTCGTCGGTGGTTTGCCGGGCATCATTGTAGTAATCGGACATTTAAGCGGAGAATTGATACAAAAGGAGCACCGAGGCAAGTCCCGGTGCTCCCCCAAGCGAATGCGTGTCGGAAGTCGGCGGCTCAGTTGGGATTGCAGGCCGCCGGACCGCCGAAATAGACCAGGTCGATCATGTAGGCCAGGTCGGTGGCATCGACGCCGAGTGTGCAATTCATTTCACCCCGGTCGGGCGGCGGCATGGTGGCGCCAGCGAAGAAAACGAAGTCGATCAACAGACTCAGATCGACCGCATCGATGACACAATCGCCGTTCATGTCGCCGTAGGCGAACAACTCATGGCGTGCCGCGGCGGAGGGCAGCGATTCGTTGCCCGCCGGATCGGTGGCCGACACGCGCCAGAACACCACGGTGCTGCAAGTGGACAACGCGCGGTTGGCCGGCAGTTGATACGTTTGGCTCGACGTCGTCAGGGAATCGCGGATGCTTCCGAACGTCGAATCGAACGACAACTCCCAATGATAAAGCATGACGCCGGCGGATGCCGCAAGCGTACGGGCGGTCACCGAGCCCCATGTGAAGGCCGGCGTGACATCGGCGCCGTAGCTCTGATCGGGCGGGCTCAACAGC
>JBFMFQ010000067.1:0-15237 GCA_040752075.1 Candidatus Zixiibacteriota bacterium
CGGCTCGACATAAAACCTGACATCCCCCCCGGAGGACCAGTGGCCAAACCCGGCACCGACCAAACCATGGACAAGATCGTCTCGCTGTGCAAACGGCGCGGCTTTGTATACCAATCATCCGAAATCTACGGCGGCATCAACTCCTGCTGGGACTACGGCCCGCTCGGCGCCGAACTCAAGCGCAACATCAAAGACCACTGGTGGACCACCATGACCCACCGTCGCGAGGATGTCGAGGGCCTCGATGCGGCCATCCTCATGCACCCGCAAGTCTGGGTCACCTCCGGCCATGTCGGCGGGTTCACCGATCCCCTGGTCGATTGCAAGGAATGCAAGGCGCGTTTCCGCGAGGATCAGATCGAGGATGCCATGTGCGGCAGCCCCGCCTACAAGGGCCGCAAGGCCTCGAAGTGCCGCGATGAGGGCAAGTTCACCGAATCGCGCCAGTTCAACCTCATGTTCAAGACATTCATGGGCCCGGTCGAGGATGCCGCGTCGATTGTCTACCTGCGCCCCGAAACCGCGCAGGGCATCTATGTCAACTTCCTGAATGTCCAGGGGCCGATGCGACGCAAGATCCCCTTCGGCATCGCGCAGATTGGCAAGGCCTTCCGCAACGAAATCTCGCCGGGCAACTTCATCTTCCGTTCACGCGAATTCGAGCAGATGGAAATGCAGTTTTTCGTCAATCCCAAGGAAGACCAGAAGTGGTTTGAGTACTGGAAGGAAGCGCGCCGCCAGTGGTATCTCGATCTGGGCCTGCGCGAGGAGAAGCTGCGTTTCCACCAGCACGGTCCCGGCGAGCTCGCGCACTACGCCAAAGACGCCTACGACATCGAATACGAATTCCCCTTCGGCTGGAAGGAGTTCGAGGGCATCCACAACCGCACCGACTTTGACTTGGGACGCCACAAGGAAGCCAGCGGCGTGGACCTCACTTACTTCGATGAGGAAACCCGCGAGCGCTTCGTCCCCTACATCATCGAGACTTCCGCCGGCGCCGACCGCACCACGCTGGTTTGCCTGGTCGATGGCTACCGCGAAGAGGAAGTGAAAGGGGAGACACGCACGGTGATCCGTCTGCATCCGCGCATCGCCCCGGTCAAGGCCGCAATTCTCCCCCTGGTTAACCGCGACGGCATGCCCGAGACATCCCTGAAACTCACCGACGAACTGCGCAAGCGCTTCAAAGTCTTCTACGACGACAAAGGCGCAGTCGGCCGCCGCTACCGCCGCATGGACGAAATCGGCACCCCCTACTGCATCACCATTGACTCCGATTCGGCGCAGGACCAGGCGGTCACCATCCGCGAACGCGACTCAATGGAACAAGTCCGCATCGCCCTCGACAAAGTCGGCGATTGGGTGGGGGAGAGGGTCAAGTAGGCGCTGTCTAAAATCAAACAAAACTCGCAAATTTGCGATATTACAGCACGGGGACTGAGCTTAGAACACAGATGGCTAGAAAGCACAGATTCGAATCGCCCGCACTTCAATATGCTTATGACCGCTATGTGGGCCGAAGCGCCAGCCAGCGAGCCATATTCGAGGCCGAAAGAGACAACGCGGAGATCGCTCGCGCCATCTACGAGCTTCGGGAGAAGTCCGGCCTGACCCAGCGGGAATTGGCGGGCCTCGTAGGGACAACACCGTCCGTCATCTCACGGCTTGAGGATGCCCAGTACCGGGGACATTCGATCTCCATGCTCCGTCGAATCGCAGCCGTACTCAATTCAAGACTTGTGGTCAGCTTTCGCCCTGCTCCAAGGTCGCGTCGGACCAAGCAGGCAGTTGCGTGAGTCTCCCCGAGATGGCCGAACGGCTGGACCCCACAGCCCGATACGCAAGTGCGTGCGTCGAGAGTTCGAGGTACTCTCCCGCAGGGGGGAAGTACAGCTATACTAACCGAGATTCCTCACCGCTGCATCGACCAGCACGTCCCCTTCTTCTTCAAGCAGTGGGGCGGCGTTCACAAGCGCCGCCACGGCCGCAAACTCGATGGCCGCACCTGGGATGAGATGCCCACCCCGAAACGACGCTGGGTCTCCCAGCGCGTCACTCGTCCGGTGCTAAGGGCAGACTAGCCACTCCCGACCGTTCGCACTTTTCAGTCCAGGTGGTCCTCGCGGCCTCGTCCGTCACCATTTCCACTAACTCGTGAAACGGCTGAAACTCAACTCCATTGTGTTTGAACGCGATTGGCTGCCCCGGAAGTCCAGTCAATGTCCAGCCGCGCGAATTCAGAGCCACACAGGTGGCGGCTCCCATAAGCGACATGGTCCAATTCCGCCGGAACTCATCCTCTGGCATGCCCTCCCGGGGAATGTCCGGATTCACCGTCTTCGCAAACGACTCAAAGTTGGTGAGCATTCCGGGAAGCGACCCCAGAGTCAGACCCTCAAGCCAGTTTCGTCCCTTCTTCGCCAAAACGACCCACCCAGGGACAAAAACGTGACTGGGCACCTCTTCCCATTCGAGGGCTTTCGCTTTTGCCAGAAAGTCCTCCCTCAGGATTGTCTCAAACAGTTTGTGTTCCAGCTTGGAAACGTCCTCCAAAAGCGCAATCGATGGCGAAGACTCTTCCTCATGGGGTCCGGGAGGGAGTCCGGCCAGCGCCTGGGTACGCTCGGGAAGCGATGGGTGGGTGTCGTAGGGGTTGGTCTTCCATTCTTCCATTGCTTTGGCTGTCGCCTTCTCGACCGCTTCCTGAACATTCCTCGAGGAGACAAAGTGCCCGAACCCCTTCGCGAGCGGCGGGAGAACACCGGCCCCCAAAACGGGCCGGTAATCATCGTTCCAGTAGGCCGAGAACGACAGCGACGCCCCGTGAATGATCTTCAATCCCTCCGTCATAAACTTCCCGCCCACCGTGCGCGCCGCCAGCGCATCGGCGGCGAACTCCTGATGACGCGACACAGCATGCGTGATGCGTAGGAACATGTTGCCGTACCACAGGAACGGCTTTTGGAGAATGGGCCGATCATCGCCAAGACTGGCCAGAGTCCGGACAATCGCCGAGCGCGTCTTGTAAACCCACGGCCCGAGTTTCGTGTCGCCGCCGTAGAAGTGCCCGAATTCATGGGCAATGACCGCTCGAAGTTGTGAGACACTCAGGACCTGCATCAGGGGCAGGCCCAGGCCCATCACACGCTTGCTGCCAAGCCCCATGATCCCGCCGCGTTCGGTCACCCAGGCGTTGACGTCGCCAACAAGATAGACATGCACGGGCATTGCCTGATTGGTCGCCGACGCCACTCCGCGCAGGACTTCAAACAAACGGGGATGCTGCTCCGGTGAGAGTTCCGGACCCGGCGCCTCAAACCGGTCCCACCGGGGCATGATCCCCCATAGTATCGCGATAGCTCCCGCGCCGCAGAGAACCACCAGCTTCAAGTGAAGCCGGTTCGCAACGGCCATTTCCATGATCGGGATCGCGATCAGCGCCCCCGCGATGGCCAGGGCCAGCAAGTAGAAGCCAATCATCAGCAACAGGGCCTGCAGCGCACGCCCTGCCATCGAAGGACCGTCACTCATGTCACCCTCCCATGCGCATTCCCCCGATCGGGGTGAATTCCCGATCGAGAGGACGTTGGATTCGGGGCAGACTCCGGAGAAGCTCTGCGAGAATGAATCGTCACGTCGCAAATATGTCAAGGCGCATGAGGCGATGTCTTAGATGATCGAAAAAAACAGACTACCGAAGTGTAAGGTGATAACCGGACTGGGCGTATCGCGTTACATGACAACGACTTGCGGGATCGTCGGCCGGGATCGAAGGCGGAGTAAAATCGGAAACATTGGTTTCCGATTCCAGTATAACGGGGAAGAAGCCTTGGCCACATGGCCCCGGCACAGTATGACGAAGCCATCGGCGTTGACGCTCAAGCACGTCTTCCTATCCATCCTCTGGGTCAGTTGCCTGGCGGCTCCCGCGCATTGCCAGGGAGTAGGGACCGGATTCCCGATCACACCTCATGACCGCGGGCTCAAGAGCAATGGGCCAAGCCTCCTGAAGCAGTTCAGCCAGCAGCCCTTCACCCGCGCCCTCCTCGCAGGGGCAGTCGCGACCAACATCGCACGGCATTGGGACACCGAAGCCGGCCCGCGTGTCCGCGCCAGCAACATGGCCGAGTTCGATGGCATCGATGTTGGCGATGTCTACGGTGATGGCGCCACGCTGACCGGCCTGTCGCTGGTGACCTGGGGTGTCGGCGCCATCGGCAAACGCGATCATCTGCGCGAAACCGGTTGGATGATGATGAAGGGGCTGGTCTTGGATGGCCTCATGGTCAATGCGGTCAAAGTCGGTGTGGCGCGCACACGTCCCGATGGATCCGATTCCCGTTCCTTCCCCTCGGGGCACACCTCCTCGGCCTTCACCGTGTCGACCATCCTCGCACGCCGCTACGGATGGAAGATGGCGATACCCGCCTACACACTCGCGACCACAACGGCGATTGCCCGCATGGAGGACAACCGCCACTACCTCTCCGATGTGGTCGCCGGCGCCGCACTCGGCGTGGCCATCGGCGAACTGATCACCGGCGGCCATTCGGCCCACAGCCGCCTGCAAGTCACAACGACCGCATCCACAGTCGGCCTGAAACTCCGCTTCTAATTCGCACCAATCTCTGATTTCTGTCTTGGGTGCCACGGCCCTTCAGGGCCTTGGTCCTCTTGGTTCCCGGCCACAGACAAAAGGCCCACGGGTCTGAAGACCTCTGGTACCAGGAACAATTCGATCACCGGCTGAGGCCCATCCGCCGTCAATAAAACGGGCGCGCCCCTCTTGAGCACACCCGTAGGATCTTGCCCGATGTCCTGGATTTGGACCGCCCGCGAAGGCGGCGCCGAGCCGGCGCGCGGCCTGGCAAGTCACGCCTCCCTGCGTCGGCAACCAACCTTCGCAGCGGTCTTTGGCTCCCCCTCTGCCGATCCGTGGACCGAGCCAACTTAGTGCATGAACGTGAAACCCACAGTCCACTTCAGGTCGGGCTCATCAACCAGCCCGAACTTGAGTTCCGTGAACACCCGGTTCCCGTTCGCCAAATCCCACTCAATGCCTCCGACTGTGTTCATCCCGATGTCGGTGTCCGATTCATCCCTCCGTGGTCCCCGGTCCCAGTCGATGTAGTTCATGCCGACTCCGCCGCCCGCATACGGGCGCCAGTTGTCGCGATTGACATCGAACAGGTAGATGGCCTCGAAGTTGAAGGCCGCAACCATGAGATCGTCACCCAGCCCCATTTCAAAGTTCGGCTGGAACCGCAGTCGCGGCACAATCTCCCCGCCGTCCAGATGCATCCCGAAGTGCGCCTGGTCGGGATCCATGGTCATCCCGGCGCGCGGACCCCAGCCGATGGCCGATGCGGCGTGTGACGACAGCAAAACGGCCATCGCGGTCAGTAAAATGAGAAACAGCATTCGTCGCATTCATCCTCCTTCGTTTGTGCCTGTAGGCATTGTTCGCCCAAGGGCGGGACCAATCGGGGATCAGCAACCCTCCTTCGCTTGCCGTCACCCCGAGCGGTCCCTGAAAGCCCGTGGGCATCACCCGGAGAAGTTATGGGGCGATGGATATTTGAGTCGCCGTGACCGTGCCGGTCTCGAGATCCAGCGTGCCGTGTATGTTGACCATCGTGCCGATGCTGATGGCGCCGATCTCAAGCGGCAGCCCGCCAATATTGATAATCTGGGTTTCGCCGTTGAACTCGACCGACACCATGCTCCCCGATCCCGGAAGTTCGACAATCATCGTCCCCCCGCCCGCGTCGATCGAGACAACCTGCGCCCCTTCCAGCATGACCTCCTGGGCGGACTCGAGATCGGAGTCGATGAAGATCTGCGGACGGAGTATGTAGCGCCCGCTGCCGGTTTCATTCACCTCGATCGAGTTTTCCGCGTCCAGATCGAGGCTGACAACCGTGATGGCGCCGTCCTCAACGACAATCCCCGAGCCCTGAGAGTTCAGGTCGACATGTCCGTTGGCGACGATATGAATGTCGTCTCCCGTGAACACGCTGTCGTCATCGCGCACAAACTCGGGGTCCGACACTTCGAGACGGATCTTTGAATACACCCCGGCCTCGATCTCCGCATCCGCCAGGATCATCGACACCGAATCGAGCGCGAGGAAGTCCATCCGGATCGCGTGATCGAGAACGATGTTGCCGGATGCGGTGCTGTCGTCATCGACACCGGCGCCGATCATCGACACCGATTCAACCGTCAGCCAAATCTCGGTGAAATTGTCCACCGGGGCGTCGTGCATGAGCAATAGGACACGTCCCTCCCCGGACGAAACCCCCGTGCTCCCCTCATCATCGCTGCAACCGTTCAAAGTCAACGCGGCCGCCATCATCAGGGAAAGCGCGATTCCCTGCACCCAGGCCGTTTGTCTGATATGCCGACGTTCCATGACTTGCTCCCTTCTCCATGCAAAGCACAATGATTGCCATCGCGCGCGAACTCGCGCGTTTGATCACGGGCATCCCTGCCCGTTGCGGCCGGCGTCATGCCGGAAGTCGATGTGTACTATCTCAGGTAAAGCAGAAAACCGGCGTTCAGTGAGTAAGAGTCGGCATCGACATTGCCGATGCTCGAAGGAATGTCGTCAAACTCGTAGTCGATGAACTGCCAGCGGACATCGCCGAGCAGTCTCAAGGTCGGCGCCAGGGGCAGTTCGACACCCGCCCCCAACTGGTACCCCAGTTCGGTCTGTGTGTCGTCCTCGAACAGCGCACCGTCCGGAAAGTCGAGCGTGGTGTTGTACCATCCTAACCCCGCCAGCGCGTAGACCGGTGGAACCGGGTACACCAGCAGGTTGGCCGATATCGGCCACGACTTCAACTCGACATCGTTTCCCAGGTCATCGTTACGGTAGTCCACCGCCCCCTCGAGGCCGAGGACCGTTCCGCGCAGACGCAGATGCGCGCCCAGCATTCCCGTGTTGTCGTCGGTGCTTTGGTTGTGCACATGACTGTAATGCGCGCCCAACCCAAGCCCCTCGCCATTCACTTCGCCCGCCCAAGGAAGCACTGCAAGAAGTCCAACCAGCAGGCTTGTTGTTTTCCGTGCCATGGTGCTCCTCCTTCCAAATCCTGGTTCGTCGTGCGGCGGTTGCGACATCGCTGAACCTTGTCCCGTTATACAGGAGCGCCTTTGAAGCACGTTCCTTGCGAGATGAAGAAAAGCCGAATAAATTCACTCAGAGGCAGGCACGACCGCGAAGTCTCCGGCCAGTCAACAAGTTACAAGTGGCAGTCCGGGCTGGCATTTTGGCAGACGGGGGATTTCACCTTCCAAACAGGACAGTAATTGTTCCGTTTCGTTCAAGATGGCCCAAACGGATCAATCAAGCCGCGTGGAAACGACTGCGCACACGGGGCGTAGCACCACGGCTTGTCGAAGATCCCGGCGACAGGGCCGTGCTGCACATTTAACCCCGCCGCCGCGACTCTACAGTTTCCTCGCGAGCACCGAAAACGAAAGCGGCAAACGCCCTTTCATCTCCGGTCTCAGATTCGGGAATGAATCCCAGTAACCCTCGGCGTGCTCGCCCACATACTCAATCTTCAGTCCCGCGCCAATGAGCGCGTTGACAACTTCCGAAATCGTCCAGACACGCTCATACTTGCGGGACTGCTTTTCCGCGGGCATGAATGCCCCCACATAGTTGTCGCCCCACCCCTGAGACGACTCGCTGTACCGGAAGTAATGCAACCCGGAGTACCGCGGTTCCTCGGCATCGGTGTCGAAGAGGATGGTCGCCGGGTGATCATCCAGCACATGGATCGCACCGCCCGGCTTCAGGAGACGGGCAATCACGGCAGCCCAGGCATCCAGATCATGCAGCCAGTTGAGCGCACCCTGGCCAGTGTAGACAAGATCGGCGGTTCCATCCAGTTGACTCGGCGTGTCGAGAACATCGCAACAATACCACTCCGCCGCCGCGCCGACCGCTTCGGCCACCCGACGGGCATTCGCAATATGCTCCTCGGAGATGTCGACCCCGATGACACGCTCGACACCCTCGTTCCAAAGCGACAGCGTGTCCCGTCCCGATGCACACTGCAAGTGAATCGCTGTCCGGCACCAATCCCGCAATGGACGACCCCCCGAGCCGCGCAGCAAGGTCTCCCGCTCGATGGGGTGCAGATCGCTCTGGCCGCTCCGGAGAAAGGAGATGGTGTCCTCCATGCGTTTCGCATACGCCCCGCTGGCGACCTCATTCCAGGCATTCCGGTTCGCCGCGTGACGCTTCCGCGCTTCCTCCGGAGTCGCCGCGGGAGGCAGCACCGTCGGCGGAAGCGGGAGGGTTCGAACTTTCGGTTTCACATCACTCATGATTCTCCTTCGGCCCGGGGCCTGACCTTCCGGGCCTGTCGAAGAACTCTCTCTCCGCGAAATCCACTTCAACTGTCATCCTGAGCGAAGCGAAGGATCTGCTTTTTGGGCACTGGAATAACCGCAGGTCCTTCGCTTCGCTCAGGCTGACGTGCGGTGGATTCACGGCCCTGCCGGCACTTTGTCAACAGGCCCCTTCCGGTTCGACCCACATGGCCGGACCCACCCAATATGCCATCCCGCCCCGAGGCCGTCCAAGCCCGCAGAGATCGGTACCGAATCGCCCCTCAAATCAGTTATCATTCCCGCCGGGTTTGGCACACAATCGCTTATGCCCATTCCATCGACCATCACGCGAATCAGCGCCAGGGCCATCGATCTTCCCCTCCGGGAGAACTTCACCATTTCCCAGGGGACAATGACCTCGGCCGCCAATGTCTATGTCCGTGTGGAACTGTCCGATGGCACTGTGGGATTCGGCGAGGCCGCTCCCTTTCCGGCGATCACCGGCGAAGACCAGGAATCCACCCTTGCCGCCATTCATGGCCTGGCCACTCTTTTGGAGGATGAATCGGCATTGCGCTGGCGCTCGCTGGCGCGTCGCATGGCGAATGCCGCGCCGGGAAACCCCGCCGCCCGCTGCGCGATCGAGACAGCCGTGCTCGACGCCGCCTGCCGTCATCTCGGCCTGCCGATGCATGTTCTCTTCGGCGGGGCGGAGACCGGCCCATTCGAAACCGACATCACCATCCCCATCTTCGGCCAGGAGCGCTGCCTCGAACTGGCGTCGATGTGGCACGATCGCGGCTTCCGGCTCCTTAAGATGAAAATCGGAAGCGACCTCGAAGCCGACCTGGCGACCATTCAGTCCATCGCACGCCAGTTCCCCGATGTCTCCTTCGTTCTCGATGCCAACCAGGGCTTCACCGACCGCGAGGCGATCCGTCTGGTCAACACGCTCGACCGCGCCCGTGTCCCCGTCCGCATGCTCGAGCAGCCGATCGCCAAAGGCCAGTTAAAAGCGATGATGACCATCCGCCGCGCGGCTCCCTTCCAGATCTGCGCCGATGAATCGGTATCCTCGCGCTTCGAGGCGATGCAGGTCATCCGCGCCGATGCCGCCGACATCATCAACATCAAGATCATGAAGTGCGGGGTCGTCGAGGCGCTCGAGATCGCCGCCCTGGCCCGCGCCTCCGGCATCGGGGTCATGTACGGCGGCATGGTCGAGTCCCGCGTGGCGATGGGCTGCTCCCTCGCCTTAGCCGCCGGCCTCGGCTCAGTCCACACCCTCGACCTCGACACCCCCCTGCTTCTCGCCCATGATCCGGTCGAGGGCGGCTTCAGCTACGACGGGCCAAGGATGAACGTCTCCACCGAACCGGGGCTGGGGTGCTCGCTTGATCGCTTGTTTGCGGAGTGAATTGCGACTCCGATGCGGGCCACCGGCGGCGGCAGGCAAAAGGTCATCAACACGGGCTCCATCTTCCGCATGGCGGGGGGAAAATCGTATGGCACTGGGGCCACAGCGATTCGTTCTTTTGAAGTATCTTTCTAGAGAGAACGCCACATTGTCTCCAAGTGCGCCGAACCGTGTTCTGTAGGTTGTTGGCCGGGACTTGGACGAAACAGGTCGCAGTCTTGCCCTGAAGCAACACTGGACATATCGTCGTGTTTGAGATAATTTGAATCCTATGCGGACGATTGCCAGAGAGGCTCTCAGTCGGAGCATCAGCCAACTCGAACCGGGCAGGTTCCAATCCTTCTGTCAGAGCTTCCTCCAAGTATACGATGAATCGTTAAAGGGGCTAACTCGGCTAGGCGGCACGGCGGATGACAAGACACGACGCGGTGCAGCCGATCTGCTTCTAACGAAACACGATGGTACCCAGGTCGCCGTTGCATGCAGTTGTGAAGCGGGATACTGGGACACTCCGGCCCGTGTCAGCGATTGGAAGCCAGTGGATGATGTCTCGAAGTGCATAGATGCATTCCCACAGCTCCGCCGCATGATTCTCTGTTCCTCAAGAGAGATTCCCCCCTCTCGTGCGGGAGTCAAGAGTCGTGTCATCGGCCACTGGCAGAATAGATCGAGTCTTTGCGTTCAGGTGTTCTCGAATGAGGATTTTGAAAACACACTTGGCGAGGAGCCGCATGCCTATTACAGCCTAATCCACGACCACCTCCCAGATGCCTTTGAAGTCGTGTTTGCAGATCGAACTACTGCGATTGCTCGACTCACTCACTCACTTCAGAGCAGGAACTTGGGTGGCTTCGAGCACGTTAATGAATTGGCCACAGCGGCAGTAGAATCTTCAGGACAATCCTTTCTGGATCAGGAGCAGATTCAAGGGTTGATGGAGAAGTTACTTGCCAGTCGCCATTCTCCTTTTGTGCTCGGACAGATCGCGCCCGTACCGGTCCGGCGGCCCTATGATCTCTCGCTCATCGGTGGGTCCCCCCAAGGGAAGGTTATTTTGCTCCGGGGGGTCAGCCAGATCGGCAAGACACAGCTCACTCGACAGCTCCTTCGCGAGAGCGGAGTTGACGACCTTGACATAGATCACTTCGCCTGTCATCCGCGGCTCGCTGTCCAGACTCGTATTGACTCGGTTTTGCTCAAGGATCTGTGCGTCGCCGTGACTGCGCCGGAGGTCTCGCCTCGCCTCATCCACGAGTACATTGACGGCTTTATCTCCCTCGACGAGGCGTTCGCCAGATCATCGTCACCTGTCGCAGGCGTGCGCTATATCATAATCGACAACGCGGAGCATCTTGGAGCCGAGGCTTGTAAGGTCATTGATGAGTTGTTGGCACGGTCACGCGCGGCGTCCTTCTTAGACAACAAGGCGATCCTGCTTATCAGCGTCAGGAGTCTCCTCAGTTCATTCAACGAGATCGATGTTGAAATCGCGGCCCCTGAATGGACTGAGGATGAGATACGGCTGCTGCTTGCCGCAAACAGAATCGCGATTACGGGTGACGAGCGTTCGTATCTGACGTTCTTGAAGCTCCTCGCGCACGGTCATCCGATGCTCGCATTAGCAATCGCCAGGAGATCACCTTCACTCACGGATCTGATGTCCCATTGGGGGAGGCGACCTAAGGTGCCCCTGTATGAGGCCGATCTCACGCGACAGGTTAAGGAGGTCTTGTACAAGGACTTAGTTAACGACGATGACAAAATGTGGCTAACGAGGTTGGCGTCGCCGCTCATGTTTCCATTCACGCCCCTGCTTCTGGGTGAGATCGGATTGCGATTGAATGTCCAAGTATCCCGGCCCATCGGCCTGGTGTTGGAGGAGCTTAAAGGGTCCGTGTTTGATCAGTCGGGCGGCGACAGGCTTTCGCTTGTTCCTCTGTACAATGATGTCATTCGCTCAGACGAAAGTCCTGACTGGCAGAACCGGGTTTTAGGGATTGCCGCTGACATTTTGTTGAGCCCGAAGGGCCGTGCAGTCGACGCGTTAGATGTATGTGATGGCGTGTTCTACAGTCTGGGAGCAGGTAGGCCGGAGACGGCATTTCTTAACGCAAGTCGGCTCCTATTCACGATGCACTCGAACCCTCCTGCGCGGCACACGGTAGAGTACGTCCTTGACCGGTTAGACCTTCTCAGGTATTCCAAGTACCCGGTGTCTGCGAGTGCTGTAGCGCTCTATGTCTTAATGATAAGCGGTCTATATCTGAATTACATTCTGACTGGCAATGACAAACGCAAGAAGGAATGCCTACGGGACCTGAAGACCAGCCTGGAGGTGGCACGGGGATGCGAGGGCGACAACAGGGCACTACTTAGCCTTCTTGCCACGACGATTCGGAATTCTGAGCTTTCACTTGCCATCACTGATCAGAGGTGGGGAGATGCCCTAGCCTTGCTCGATGAAATGGAGTCTGGCGCGGAACTCAGAATTGAGATCCGTCTCACTCTTCTGAACTTGATTCCGGTCATTGTTAGGCATCACAGGGGAGGGGCTCTACCGGTGGCATTCCTGCGTGGTTGCGCGCTTGCGTGCACAGCAGCTGAGCCCGAACTGATCTCGTCCTTGGTCGGCTGTGGGCTCAGCATTGGGAGCGCACTCGTTGCGTCCGCGATTGAAGTCCCTCAACTGAGGACCTCAGAATCGCATGAACTGTTGATGTGGCATGTGTTTGTATCGGCCATGGAAGCGCAATACCTTACGGAATGCGGAAAGGAGAAGGAGGCACTGACGCGGATAGAAGGAGGGCTGGCGACACTTCGCTCGGTTACTCAGGATTGGAGGTTGCTCGGACGGTACCTGCTTGTACATGCGGCCGACACCAATTACAGCCTGAGGGAGAGGATTGAAGCACGCAAGCGATACGAGGAGGTGCTGGGCATAATCAGCCCGGAGCGCGATCCATTCTATCACGCGTGGTGTTCGTACCGCGCTGCACTGCTTACTGATGATAATCGTCAAGCGAGGCGCCGATTTGCCAGTGCGGCAACTACACTTCGGGAACATGGATCGTTAGAGGACTATGCCATCGCTGTCGGGGAACTTGCTATTCTTGATTTCATGGAAGGCAACGCTGCAGCCGCGGTACGTGGTATGTCGAGCCTGATCGATGAGTACTACGAGGCTGGTAAAGAGGAGTTCGGTCCTTCGGCCTGGATCGCTGCCAATCTACTGGTCAATATAGCTGGCAGTGATCCACCTCGCCCTGAGGACCACGTCGATGAGGATGGTCGGAGATTTTTCGGGTTGCGGCGAGGCACCTTCTTGGAAATTTCGAGAAGTGCTCGCCCCCCACAGACACTCATAAACGTACTGTATGTACTTGGAGAGGTGTGTCAGAAGTTCCGCCTCCACCGGGAACTTGACTTGTTGCAGCGGAGGGTACTCGCTCTACCCGCTAGTTCACGACCAGAAGTCATAGGGCAGATCAATGCCTGTTTTTGGACGCCACGACCGATCCGCGGCATAGCCTCCCTGCAAGGGGAGTGTTTAAGGGGCATCGCACGCATGCCACTCCCGCAAGCAGCGGAACTTGCTGAGTCAGTTGGGCTTGCGCTATGTGCCAAATGGTCGAGAACTGAGTGGCGCCGAAAGTCCGAGCACGACTTGCTGGCTTGGCGACTACTGGGAGAGTACTCAAAGATCATCAAGGGGCTGGGACTGTCTGAACGCGCGAAGTGCGCTGCTATGACGATTCTGCTTATCAGGGCGAACCGAATGGACGAGGAGCCCTCCATCTCTTGCCTCGAAACCGAATTGCGCACTCGCTTCGAAGATGAGGCACCTGCGTTTCCAGGTGAAATTGCAAGGGTTCTCGGAGTAGAATGAGGAGTCAATAAAGGCAGCGGGCCCTACCTTACACCGGCTCTGTCTTCATGAAAATACGCCCAGGAGGAGTTGAACCCCCAACCTTCTGATCCGTAGTCAGACGCTCTATCCAATTGAGCTATGGGCGCATACGCGATCGGACAGCGGCCACCGATGTGGCCGATTGTCCTCAAGCAATGGGAAGAAGCGAAATTGCGGGGGCGGAGTCAATCTGGAAAAGGGCCTACCAGGGCCAGAGGGTCCGACGCCGCCCGTCGGTGCGCTCCGGGTCCTCTGCGGGATCGGGTGGGGCAAGGCGGTCCTGGCCGGGGCGGACGATCCGGATGCGGTCGGTGTCCTCGTCATCGTCGATGGGATGGTCCTCTTGGAGCATCTCGTCGATGTAGGCGATCTCAAGCTCTTCCTCCGACGGGGTGGCTTCCGGGATGGTCGCGCTCAATGCCGCCTGATCGTCTTCGATGTCGACCTGATCGATGACCGCAATCGCGATCGTGACATTGTCGTGCCCGCCGGCTGAGTTGGCGGCCTCAATCAGGTACCGGATCGCCTTCTCCGGGTCCGGATAGCACCCCATCAGGGTGCGCTCGATATCGATGTCCTCGACATACCCGCAAAGCCCATCCGAGCAGAGCATGATCCAGTCACCCGCGACCACCGGCACCGCCGCGACATCAACCGACACGCTCGGACGTGTCCCCAGGGCTCGCGTGATCACGTTGCGCTCGGGGAAATTCCGCTCCTGCTCCGGCGTCAGTTCCCCCTGCGCTTTCAACTCGGCCAAGAGTGAGTGATCGGTGGTCAGCCCCCTGAGTTTCCCCTTGGAGAAATGATAGGCGCGTGAATCCCCGACATGACAGATCAGCGCCTGCTCCGAGGTGAAACGCGCCGCCACCAGCGTGGTGCCCATTCCGCGCATCCCGCGCTTCTCCTGCGCGGTCATGAAAACGCTGCGGTTGGCCAAACGCACCGCCTGGACCATGTCGAGGGCTTCCGCGCTCAGTTTCGGATAGGGGAGAGTCGCGAGGCTGGTCCGCATGGTGCGCGGGTCGTGCATCAGGTAGGTACGGAATGTCTGCACCGCCCGCTTCGAGGCCACTTCACCGGCCGCATGCCCGCCCATGCCATCGCAGACCACCATCGCCTGCTTGGCAGGAATCAATTCGAAACTGTCCTCGTTGATCCGGCGAACGCGTCCAATGTCGCTGTCGCCATATAGGGAAACCTTCAGCATGGTCGGGGTCTGTGGCCTCTCGGGGATTGAGCTCAGAAGACGAACAGCATGAGAATGACAATGATGAGGATCAAGCCGCCTCCGGCCGCCAACCACACCCAGATCGGGACACTCGAGACGCCGCCCGGCGCTTCACCGGGCGCAAAGGGGTTTTCATCGACAGGACGCGCGCGCTCACGGCGACGGCCACGCCCCGGTTCCTCGACCGGCTCCTCGTGATCCCGCGCCGGCTCCTCATGCCGTGGTGGTTCCCATGTCGGCGCCGCCTTCGGCGGCGGGGGAGGAGGCGAAGCGGCCTTTCGCGGTGAGGGGGGTGGTGGCGGAGCGGCCGGCATCGGCGCCGGTGCAACG
>JBFMFQ010000068.1:0-15082 GCA_040752075.1 Candidatus Zixiibacteriota bacterium
AGTTATTCAGCAGACCCTAATGGCCCGGGCAGAAAACCTGCTCCGGCCTTCTTGCACCCCCCGATTCCAGTTGCCCGCCCCGAATTCCTGCCGATATTCCCCCCCGGAGCGAAGTCATGACACCGAAACGCCAGCCGGGCGGGGAGGAACCCCGCCGCAATCCCGCCGCGTCGCCGGGCGCCGCCGACAAACCAACGGATTTACGCGATGTCACACGGTTGATCCGGGAATTCTCCGGGCTGCGGCCGACCGATCGTGTGCTGGATGTCGCCTGCGGTGACGGCGCTTTGACATTCGAGCTGGCCCAGCACTGCGCCTATGCCGCGGGGGTCGATCTCTCGGAGGACATGATCGCCCGGGCGGTCGAGCGGATGGTCCTCTCCGGGCTCAACAACCTGACATTCCAGGTCGGCGATGCGGTCCACCTCGAGCTCCCCGATGCTGCCTTCACCCGCGTTTTCTGCAGGCTTGCCCTCCACCATTTTTCAGACCCCTCCCTGGCGCTTTCCGAAATGCGGCGGGTGCTGAGTTCTCCCGGTCACCTGATCTTGGTCGATATCGTTTCTTCCGAGGACCCGGTCTGGCGCGACACCCACAACAAGATCGAAAAGTCCCGCGACCCCTCCCACATGGCGATGCTCCCCCCCAGCCGGCTGCGGGAATTGGTCAGCGACGCCGGCTTCTCCATCGAAAGCGAGCAGGCGTGGAGAACCCGCCGCCAGTTCGACGAGTGGACCACTCGTGTGGCCGCCGATGAGGGGGCGGTCGAGCGCACCCGGCGCCTCCTGAAGGAAGCCGCAACCCGCAAAACCACCGATTTGGATATTGCCGTAAAGGGCAAAGCCATCGAATTTACCCACCGCCTGCTCGCCCTGGCCGCGATCAAACTCGGTTGATCCGGACCAGTCACGGCGCAGGACGGACCCCGAATGAAGGCACGCGACATACTGATCTTGATCGTTCTCGTCCTGATGGTCCTCGGCCTGACCGCCATTGAGAAGTACTCGGAGCACCAACGGGACGCCCGTCAGAGGGAAGAAATCGCCCGCCAGCAACGTGACTGGCAGGCTCGCATGACCACGCAATTTGAATCGCGGTGGAACGACCTCTCCGCGGGGCTCCGGCACGCCCTCGACTCCATTGCGACGTCGGTCATCGACGGGGGGGTGACTCCCGAATCGCTGGCCGTGGTCGTGGTGGACTCAACCCCGGTCACCCCGATTCTGTCCGATCCCCCGGTGGCCAAATCCAAGCCCATGGGCGACACCCTGGCGCTGCAGGTCGCGCACGAATACAAGGCGGCCCTGGCCACACTGCCGGGGGACCTCAACGCTTATGAATCCCGGATCGCCTCCGGGGAGGTGGCATCGCTCATTCGCGCCAAACACGGACTCACCGAGATCCAATTCGACTCGCTGCTAAAAGCGGCCGGCCGTCAGGAGACCGCGAAAGCAGAGTAGGGGGGACCCTCAAAGTTCGAATCCCCTAACAACTCTTCGCATCGTCCCGTACCATGTATGACAGAACGGGGATGGCCGTCAACCTCACCGAATAGCCACGGCCTGTTTACCCCGCCCGCCTCGATCAATCGTTCCTCCACCGCGGATCGTTGCCGCTGACGCAATGTTCCGGTTCGATGATTCGGACCGCGACAACCGGCGCATAAAGGCAGGATCATACACCGCGGGAGGTTCGAGATGCCCAAGCGCAAAACCGTTCCCTTCATCCGGGAGACGGAGAAGTCCTCGTGGAATCTGTATGGGCTGCAGGCCCTGCAGCCAGACCGGTTCATCCGGGTCGTGCAACAGATCCTCGATGGACGATTCCAGGTGTTTCGCCCCAATGCCAGCGAACGGCACGGATTCTAAGGTTTTGATTGAGGGGCAGGTAACTCGCAAGACCTCACCGTCTGTTTCAACTCGTCAGAACACCGTCGGGTGGGTACGCCCACCCGACACCCCACCGCCCGCTATTTCAGCACCCACATGAGGGTCTTCCTCGCGAGAAGCAGCGCCACCGCGATGATGATCAGGTGCCAGCCGTCGAGCCGCCCGGAGGCCACCATCCCGGCGACATCACGCGAGGCGTGCCCGGCATCCTCGATGGCCTCGGGGATTCCGATTGACGCGGTGAACTCAGCGGCCGGCTGTACCAGCGGGATCGCGTTCATCACCTGCGGGAACTTGGCCATGACCGCTCCCCCGAGAATCGCGGTGACCGCTCCAATCAGGAGTATCGCCTTCATGAGATCCCCCTTGGCGACCGTTTTGGCTCGACGCCGATCACGCCGCCGATCGCCGATGAGGCTATACTCAACTTCAATGCCGATTCTCTCGGGCGCTCAGCCGCGATTTCTCTGCAGAGAAATCCTTCTTAAAATGAGGCGATTGCGAGCGTCGCTTAAAGTAATGCTTTAAGTGCTTCGAGACGCGAGGGGATGCCAGCGAAGCACACGATCACGCAAGAGTCTGCAAGTTCGTCGGGCGGCTACCGCCAGGCAATCTTGCCGCCGAGATTGAAGAAGTAGAAGTTCAACGGCTGGAGATACCGCGCCAGTGAGGGGGCAATGAGCGCGGCCACCCGGTCAAGAGAGGTTCCCAAGCCAATGTGGATTTCCTTGGTGAGTTTCGGGTATTCCCCGTGGGTTGTCGAGTATCCCACACCAACCGCTAAGGGAATCCACCGGCTGCGCACCGGTCGCACCGTCAGCCAGTAGATGTAATCATCGTACTGCTGATTCGTGTGCGCGATCACGCGCGAGCGGCCATTGAAAAACGATGGTTTCACCGAGAGCTTCACATCCCAGAGCGGATCGGCCTGCCCCGCGCGTTGATGCGCGGCCAACACGCCAATCGTGTTGGCCACCAGATCGCTGACCCCGAACCCCTGATCCGGATTGTAAGCGTCGATGGGAAACTCCACCGCCAAGGTCCAAAGCCACGCCTCGAGCGCCGAGGCGCGCCGCGCCGATTCCGGTTCCATGCCGATCCAGCGATACCCGGCGTTCAACGCGCCCGTCAATCGGTATGCCGCAAAGAGGTGCGAAACTTCGTCGTTAAACGCCATCCCGTCGCCGCGCAGATCGTCCTTGAAGTGGAATTTCCCGCGTGACTCGCCCCAGACCGCCTGCGACTGGCGATACGCGATGATCATGGCGGCGGCATTCGAGCCCGCCCACGCAAACGCCCGTTCCCAGTGGATGGTGGATCCGTTCAGCGCCCGCGAAGCCATTCCAGCCGGTGTGCCCAATCCCACGGGCGATGACCGCCATGGCGATCCATCATCAACAGCCGTGGCCGACCGATAGGGGAGAAGCCGCAAATCGGGTGAAGAAGCGGTGGAGAAGGCGAGTTCCTCGGCGATCGACTCAGCCCGGCAGACACCGGCCGGATAAATGCACCACACCCCCGCCATGAACAAAACGGCGGAAGCCAGGCGCCCCCCGCGCCGCATCCGATGCGCCACACTCCAATAGACCGTTCAAGGGATCGTTTTGTCAAGCCGCTTTAAGGGATTTCCGCAGGCCAATTTGGGTGTTGCTGACCGGCGCGGTGAAGCCTTTATTGGCGCGGCTTAGGCAGGCGCCCGAACCGAAAGAGGCAGTCTCGCAAAGGATCCCGCATGATCGTCACGCACGTCTACCAGCCCGATGTCGGTATCGTGCGTCGCGAAGGGATCGAACCGTTCGATCAACTCCTCGAAAAAGAGACGCAGGTCTTCTGGGTCGACATCTTCGATCCCACCAATGAGGAATCCTACATCCTGACCGGCGACTTCGGGTTTCACCCGCTGGCCATCGAAGACGTCATCTCCGAAAATCCCGGCCCCAAAGTCGACGATTACCGCCGCTACCTTTTTGTCGTCTTCAAGATCGCCGACTACATCCGCGGACACGAAGGGCTGATCCAGCGCGAGGTCGATATTTTCCTTCTGAAAAACGGGGTTGTCACGATTCACTACGAGCCCGTGCCGCCATTGGAGGCGGTCGCGCGCCGCCTCGAAGTCGAGGAGCGCGTGCTCTCGCGCGGCGCCGATTTCTTCTTCCATGCCGTGCTCGACCACATGGTGGACTACTACAACACCACCCTCGAGCGGATCGAAGACGACATCGACGAGGTGGAAGACCAGGTCTTCGAGGACCCCGACGAGGACCTCCTGCGCCGTGTCTTCGATCTCAAGCGCGATCTCGCCCAACTGAAACGGCTGGTGACTCCCTCGCGCGAAATGCTCAACCGCTTCTCGCGCGATGTCTTCCCGCTCATCGGGCCGCAGGCGCAGGTGTACTTCCGCGATGTTTTCGACCACATGCAGCGCATCAACGATCTTTCGGATTCCTTCCGGGACACGCTGACCTCCGTCCTCGAAGTCTATTTCTCCACGGTGCAGTCATCGGCCAACGAGACCATGAAGGTCCTCACGGTCATTTCAACCATCCTTTTGCCGCTGACCTTCCTGACCGGCATCTTCGGGATGAACTTCAGGTTCATGCCCGAACTCGATTGGGAGCACGGCTACAAGCTCTTCTGGGGGCTGGTGATCGTGGTGGTGGTTGGCATGCTGGCCTTCTTCAAAAAGAAGAAGTGGATGTAGGGCCCCGGCGGTCAGGTTTCCGCGTCTCGAATCAACTCCGCGATCAGATTTTGACAGTTCCCGGCAACCGGTTCGACCTCCCGGTCGTAAAAGTGACTGATCGGTCACTTTGCGACCGGAGGGTCTGATGCCTGCCACCAAGCGACGTAAACCACGGGTGAACTCGCCCGCCGCCCCCTCCCGCAAGGAGCGCGAACGGCAAAGCCGGCGCCTGGAGATTGTCCATGCGGCCCGGACCGTGTTCGCGCGCCACGGCTTCAACAGCGCCACACTGGAGGAAATCGCCGAACGGGCCGAGTTCGGCAAGGGCACCCTGTACAATTATTTTGACAGCAAGGATGATTTATTCACGGCGGTGATGGACGATCTGTTCCATGATGTGAGGGCGATTGCCGAGGAAGTGACCGTCAACGGCGGCGCTTTGGAGGAGACGCTCTTGGATTACGCAACGCGCCTGATCGATTACTACCGTGAGAACTACCCGTTTTGCCGCCTCCTCATGCGCGAGTGGCTGCACACCGAGCCCGAGGCGGTCGACCGCCGGGTCGCCCAGGTGCAACGCCGTGTTCGCGACGTGGCGGCGCCGCTCGCGCAATTCTTTCGGCGGGCGACTCGCAATGGCGAGATGCACCGTGGCGATCCCGACATCCGCGCGAACCTGTTCGTCGGCCTGATCCACCATTACTACATGCACGTGGCCGCGCCGAATCCGCCGACGTCACGACGCGCCGTGTCCGCGCATGCGCGCCTGGTCGTCTCCCTCTTTCTCAATGGTGTGGCCGGCATCGGGGCGCGATCATGAGACCAGCGATACGTGGAATATACCGTTTGGCGCCACGGGACTTCCGACCCGTGCGTCCCCCGCGGCGGGCAACCAGTGTCCGCTGGTTGGCCGGAGTGATCTGCCTTGCCATCATTGCCGCTCCCACGGCCTCCGCGCAATCGCAAGTGTCCCTGACACTCAAAGACGCCATCGTCCACGGACTGGACTCAAACGAGACCTACCGGCAGGTTCTCGCCGAGGAGGAGAGAGCCGGGGAAAAGATCAAGGAGGCGCGCGCGGGCATCTTCCCGGAAATCCGGTTCGAAAGCTACTACCAGCGCGCCTTCGAGATTCCCACGCTGGTGATCGGCGGCCAATCCTTCGCACTGGGCAGCCGTCACAGCGCCAGCTGGGGACTGTCCATGGAACAGTCGCTGTGGGAGGGCGGACGGGTGCTGGCCGCCTGGGAGGCGGCGCGCAACTACCGCAAACTGACCTCGTCGAACAGCCAACAGGCAGGAGTTGAACTTCAAGCGGCGATCGCGGGCGCATTCTACGATGCCCTCCTGGCCGAGCGTCTGGTTGGCGTCGCCGCCGGCGCCCTCGATGTGGCCGAGGAGAATTTCGCCGTTGTCGGCCGCAAGTTCGCACAGGGCCTGGTGTCCGAGTATGACCACCTGCGCTCTCAGGTGCGTGTCTCCAACCTGAGGCCCCCGTTGATCGCGGCGGAGAATGCACGCGACATTGCCCTGTCCCGGCTGCGCACCATCATCGGTGTCCCCGCCGGCGTGGACTTGACGCTGGTGGACTCGGAGCCGGACTCTTCCTCTTGGGAGGCCCTCCCGCTCGATGAGCTCGTGGAGCAGGCCCTCCGCAACCGCCCCGATCTGGCTTCCGCCGACCACGAAGTCGACATCCTCGGCAATGCCCTCTCCGCGGCGAAGGCCGATTACTGGCCGGCCCTCAAACTGCGCGCCGACTTCAACTGGCAGACCTACGCCGACGAGTTCAAGTTCCGACGCGATGATGTGACACGCAACTGGACGGGAATGCTCACGCTGTCCTACCCGCTCTTCGACGGTTTCCGCCGCTCGGGGAGCGTCGGCGTGGCCAAAGTTGACCTCAAGCAGGCCCGTCTGCGCCGCGACGATCTGATCAAGCGCGTGACATTGGAAATCCAACAAGCGCGCAACAGTTTCCTCGAAGCATCCCAACGGCTCGACGCGCAGCGCGAAACCGTTTCCCAGGCTGAGCGGGGGCTCGAGATCGCCAACGTTCGCTACGAGTCCGGGGTCGGGACCCAATTGGAAGTTTTGGACGCGCAACTGGACCTGATCACCGCCCGCACCCAGGCCGAAACCGCGCGCCATGACCGTCAGGTCGCACGCGCCCAATGGCGGCGCGCCATGGGCGAGCCGGTCTTGACGTCCGTGAAATGATAATGAGCCGCGGCCACCAAACCGCCGCGATGGAGATGACGGATGAACCCAAATAGGCGCACACACTCCGCGACCCTGATTGTTCTGCTATTGGGCGGACTCATGTCCGGCTGCGGCGGCGACCAGGCCGCAACAACCGCCGATGAGCGCGTTCCCGTGCTGGTGGCCCGAGTTGCGCGAACAGACATGCAGCGGGTCCGCGCCTACAGCGGCACCGTCGAGGGCATTCGCCAGGCAACCCTCTATGCGCGAATCCCCGAAATCGTGTCCCGTGTCCACGCCGAGGAGGGCGCCCGCATCCGAAGCGGCCAGCCGTTGATCTCGTTCGACGAGGCCGGGCCAAACTCCGCCGTCCCGCAGGCACGCGCCGTGGCGGAGGACGCCAAACGCAACTACGACAAGTACGAGCGCCTCTTTACGCAGGGGGCGGTGAGCGAGCGCGAACGCGACGCGGTCAGGACCGCCTACGAAGTCGCGCAGGCCGACTACGATGCCGCCCGCGACCGGGCCACCCTGAACGCGCCGATCAGCGGTGTGGTCACCGACATTTACGCCAAAGTTGGACGGCAGCCGGGAGTCGGCGAGGCCCTCGCCCTGGTCGCCGCCATCGACACCGCGCGCGTCGTGCTGGACGTCTCCGTCTATGAATCCCGCGAATTCCAGCGCGGCCAGGTCGCAACCGTGCGCTCCGAACTGGACACCACCATGGTGTTGACCGGCTGGGTCGATCAGGTCTCGACATCCGCCGACCCGGAATCACGCACCGTGCGGGTCGAGCTTCTCGTGCCCAATCCAGAACACCGGCTTGTGCCGGGGATGTTCGTCCGTGCCGAGATCACGCTGGAAACCCGCGCGCAGGTGGTCAGCATCCCGCGCGATGCCCTCGTCTATCGTGAGTCGGGGCTGGCGGTGTTCGTCGTTCGCGACTCGATCGTTGAGCTCTTGCCGGTCACCATCGGCATCGAGTCCGGTGCCATTGTTGAGGTCGCCTCCGGCTTAAGCGGAGGCGAGGAGGTGGTGATCCTGGGCCAGCACAACCTTCAGCGCGGCACGCTGGTCAGACCCGTGGCCGACTCCACCAGCCGCCAGCGCGAGGGCGTCTCATGATCCTTGCCGACACCAGCATCAAACGGCCCGTTTTCACCACCATGATCATCCTGGCCCTCATGGTGCTGGGATTTTTCTCCTATGCGCGAATGTCGGTCGATCTGTTTCCCGATGTCGATTTCCCGTTCGTGGTGGTGGTCACTCCCTATCCGGGCGCGGGTCCGGAGTCGGTCGAATCCGAGATCACCAAAAAGATTGAAGACCAGATCAACACCATTTCCGGGCTCAAGCACCTGCAGTCGACCTCCGAAGAGGGCGTCTCGACCGTCGTCGCGCAATTCGAACTCGGGCAGGACCCCGCCGACAAGGCCCTCGAAGTCCGCGAGAAGATCTCCGTCATCCTGGGCGACCTGCCCGACGATGCCGAGGACCCGATCATTCAGCGTTACGACCCCGACGAGGCCCCGATCATTTCGCTGGTTGTCTCCGGCGACCGCCCGCTGCGCGAGGTGACCACGCTGGCCAAGGAGGTCATCAAGCAGCGCCTGGAGTCCGCCTCGGGTGTCGGCAATGTCCAGCTGGTCGGCGGCGCGGAACGTGAAATCCAGGTCGTGCTCGACTCCCGCCGCCTCGAAGCACACACGATATCGGTTCATGAGGTCGAAGACGCCATCCGCCAGGCCAACATCGAAATCCCGGCCGGACGCATCGACCGCGGGTTCTCCGAAATCACATTGCGCACCCTCGGCAAGTATGAAGACTGGCGCAGCCTCTCCAACCTGGTCGTGGCGCGGCGCGCCGGCCGCCTGATCCGCCTCGCCGACATCGGCGAGGTCACCGACGGCATCCTCGAACAGCGGTCCTTCGCGAGTTACAACGGCCGCGAGGCCGTCTCGTTGGATATCGTCCGCCAATCCGGCGCCAACACCGTGCAGGTGGCCGACGAGGTCATCAATCGGGTGGCCGAACTGGAGAAGGAACTGCCCGCGGACATCGATATCGCCGTGGCCTTCGACAATTCGATCTTCATTCGCGAGTCGGTCCATGACGTCATCGTCAACATCATCTACGGCAGCGCGCTGGCGGTCCTGAGCATCTTCCTGTTTCTCTACAACTGGCGCACAACATTGATCTCCGCGCTGGCGATCCCGACCTCCATCGTTGCCACCTTCACGCTCATGGACCTGCTCGGGTTTACGATCAATTTCATGAGTCTGCTCGGGCTGTCGATCGCGGTGGGACTATTGGTCGATGATGCCATTGTCGTCATCGAAAATATCTACCGCAATTTCCACGGCGGTGTCGATGCCCGGACAGCCGCCTCGAAGGGAACCAGCGAAATCGGCCTCGCCGTGCTGGCAACGACGCTGGCGATTGTCGCCGTGTTCGTTCCGGTTGCGTTCATGGGCGGAATCGTCGGCCGCTTCTTTTTGCAGTTCGGACTGACCGTGGCGGCCTCGATCCTGGTCTCACTCTTCGTGGCGTTTACCCTGACACCGATGTTGTTCTCACGGCTCGTGCGCCGTCCCGAGGAAGAGGAGGTTCACAGCGAACGGTGGTTCGGCGCACGCTGGCTCAATGCTTTTGAGACCGGATTCAACCGCCGGTTCGACTGGGTGAAGCATCAGTACGAGCGGATTCTCGACTGGGCCCTGGGGCACCGTCTCGCCACCATGATCGTGGCGGTCGCTGGATTTCTGGTCAGCTTCGCCATCATCCCCTTCGTCGGCACCGAGTTTCTCCCCCAGAGCGATCAGGCGCAGTTCTTCGTGACCTTCGAAGCCGCGCCGGGGACTTCGCTCTCCCAGACCGCCCTGCTCTCGAGCCGTCTTGAGGCGAAGATTCACGAACTCGAGGGTGTGACCGGAGTCTACACCGCCATCGGCTCCGGCCAGCGCTCGGTCAATGAGGGCATCGTGACCATCAAGCTGGTCCCGAAAGACCAGCGGCCGCTTCACGTCTTCGACATGATCACCGTCATGCGCGAGAAGGTGCGCGACCTGCCCGGATTGTACCTCAGTTTTGCCATCGAACCGGCGGAGGGCGGTCATTCCGCCCCGGTCAGCCTCTCCATCCAGGGCGAGGACATGCGGATCATCCGCCGCCTCGCCGCCGCCGTGGAGGATTCCACCCGCACCGTCTCGGGCGCCCGTGATGTCCGCAACTCGCTGTCGGGGGAGAGGCCCGAAGCGCAGATCGTCGTGGATCGCGACCGCGCCAGCGAACTGGGCCTGACGATGGCTCGAATCGCCTCGACATTGCGGTTGCTGGTCGATGGCGACAACATCTCCACCTACAACGAGGGCAACGAGGAGTACGACGTCCGTCTGCGTCTTGCCTCGGATGACCGGTCCGACAAGTGGGCGATCGAGAACCTGAAGATTCTGAGTGACCGGGAGGTGCCCGGCGTCGAGCACTTCTTTGTTCCGCTCAAGCAGGTGGCCCGTCTCGAAGAACGCGGCGGCCCGACCGAGATCCGGCGCTACGACCGCCGGCGCGAAGTGCTGATCAGCGCCAATGTCGCGGCCGATGCCTTCGCCGGCGATGTGCGCGCCGCCGCGCTGGCGAAGGCGCGGCAGGTCCCGACCCCGCCCGGGTACTACATCCTCGCCACCGGCGAGGCGGAAATCCAGGAGGAGTCGTTCGGGCACATTTTCACCGCGCTGTTTTTGGCCATCATCTTTATCTATTTTGTGCTGGCTTCCCAGTACGAAAGTTTTGTCGATCCGCTCTCCATCATGCTCTCCCTGCCCATGGCCCTGATCGGCGCGTTCCTTGGCCTGTTCATCTTCGGCAGCGCCATCTCCATCATGTCCTTAATCGGCATCGTGCTTCTGATGGGCCTCGTGACGAAGAATGCGATCCTGCTCGTAGACTTTGTAAAGCAGGCGCGCGCGCAGGGCATGAGCCGCCGGGAGGCCATCCTCAAAGCCGGTCCGATCCGTCTCCGTCCCATTTTGATGACCACGCTCGCAACGATCTTCGGTGTGCTGCCCCTGGCTCTGGCCCTCGGCCCCGGCGCCGAATTCCGCGCCCCCATGGCCCGTGCGGTCATCGGCGGCATGACCTCCTCGACCCTGCTGACCCTCGTGGTCGTCCCGGTGGTCTACACCTTGCTCGACGATCTCGTAGCCAAAATCACCCGCAAGCGCACGTAGTCGCACGGCTTGCCGTGCGACGCGAGCGAAGCGAGCGGTCGGGCATTCGCGGCACCGATCGAGTTAAATTCTTGCCAACCGCCGGCCCTCTTCCGCGCGGGGCGCCCAGCCGCCGAAGGCGGCGCACGGCAAGCCGTGCGCCTACGCACCCTGACCCCTGCCGTGAGGTTTCAATCCCCCATTTCACGAATTCATTGCGGAACATCCCGCCCGCGCCGTAGTTACATAACCCGGCCACAATGGTCGATCAATCATCCATGGACCCCACCAGCGCCTACCAAACCCCGCGCCCGCCGACACGACGGCGCCTCTACGATGATGTGCTCAAGGAGCCCGATCGCACCGGACGGTTTTTCCGGTGGCCGCATCCGACCGCGGCGGCATTCCAGGCCTGCGCCCGCCACCTTGATTGCTCCAAATACAATCGCGCCCGGGCTTCGGAAATCCTCCTGCGCCAGAATGAAGCGATCGGAGCGCCACAGGCCGCGCTCGATGCCGCCCGCGATCTGGCCAAGCCCGGATCGGTCTGCGCCTTCACCGGGCAGCAGGCCGGGCTGTTCGGCGGTCCGCTCTACACGGTCTACAAAGCCCTGACCCTGCTGGGCTGGGCCGAACGGCTTCGCCCGATTCTCAAGCGCCCCGTGGTTCCGGTCTTCTGGATCGCCGCCGATGACCACGACTTCGAGGAGGTCCGCTGGTCGGCATTCCCGGACCTGGAAAACGAAACCCGTCGTGTCGAACTGCCGGCCACCGGCATCGCCGACCGTACCCCCGTTTCGCATATCAATCTGACCGATCAAATACGTGACCTCATCGCCGAACTCCGGTCCCAGCAACTGGCGACCGAATTCTCCGAGCCGGTATTCGAATCACTGTCCTCCGCCTACCGCCCCGGAGCGTCGATGTCCGAGGCCTTTGCACGCTGGATGTCGCAGCTCCTTGGCCCCCTCGGGCTGGTCATGTTCGATCCTTCCCAGCGGGAGGGAAAGGAACTCATGCGGCCGCTATTCGAGGCGGAGTTGCTGGGCCATGCGGATTCCGCCACCGCCCTCTCCGAAATCAATCAACGGCTGGACGAGGCGGGCTACGACCGCCAGGTGAGTCATCCGGATGGGCACACGCATCTGTTCGTCGAGCGGCAGGGTCGTCATGCGATCCGCAACAACGGCGATGGCACGCTCGCGATCGAATCCGAGGGCGAAGGGTTTCCGGCGGAGGAGTGGATCAACCGCCTCAAGTCGGACTCCGCCGCCTTTTCCAGTGGCGTGCTCCTCCGGCCGGTTGCGCAATCGTACGCCTTCCCGGTGGTGGCGACCGTCTGCGGCCCCTCCGAGATCGCCTACTGGGCGCAAAGCCGCGCGCTTTTCGATCGCTTCAACACCGTGATGC
Organism: Candidatus Zixiibacteriota bacterium; assembly: GCA_040752075.1. Lineage (GTDB taxonomy): Bacteria > Zixibacteria > MSB-5A5 > WJJR01 > WJJR01 > JBFMFQ01. The sequence goes on from JBFMFQ010000068.1 coordinate 12,387, forward strand.
CGGTCGTGCTGCCCCGTTCCTGCGCGACCATTGTCGAGCACAAAAACCGGCGCGCCGCCGAATCGCTCGGCCACAAGGTGGAAGAGTTCTTCCGCGACATCGAGGCGCTCATCAATACTCACTTCGAGCGATCGTTCCCCTCGGACCTGGACCGGACATTCGAAGGCGAACGCGCGGCTTGGGAGAAGCGGCTGGCAGAATTGAAGCGGATCGTGACTGACTTCGAACCGACGCTCGAGAAAACCTTCGAGGTCGACGCCGGCAAGATCAACAACACCTGGGATCACCTGCAGAAAAAAGTCTTCCAGGCGCACAAGCGCAAAGGCGACGAAATCCGCACACGCTTCTACAAGCTGGCGGCGCACCTCTACCCGGGCGGCCATCCGCAGGAGCGTGTCTACGGCATTGTCTATTACCTGAACAAGTACGGTTTCGATTTCATCGCCCGTGTTCGCGAGCAACTGAAAATCGGCACCCCGGAGCACCAGATCATCGAACCGTAGAATCACGGCTTGCCGTGATTAACCCCCGCCGGCCACGACCGACCATGCCCCGTCCCCTGAAAATCGCCATCACCTGTTACCCGGTCCCCGGCGGCTCCGGCGTGCTCGCGACCGAACTCGGCGCCAAACTCGCGGAGCGCGGCCACGAGGTCCACTTCATCAGCCATGCTCTGCCATTCCGCCTCGAACGATTCAATGTCGAACTGTTTTTCCACGAGGTCGAAACGCCGCAGTATCCGCTCTTTAAGTACCCGCCCTACACGCTGTCGTTGGCCAACAAGATGATCGAAGTCTCGCAGCAGTTCGGGCTCGACATCCTGCATGTCCACTACGCCATCCCGCACGCCATCTCGGCCTACCTGGCCAAGCAGCCAATGGGGGAGAAGGGGCCGAAAACTCTCTGCACCCTCCACGGCACCGACATCACGCTCGTGGGGCTGGACCGGTCGTTCTTCGAAATGACACGCTTCTCCATCGATGCGGTCGATGGCGTCACCGCGGTCTCCGAATACCTGAAGAACAAGACCTACTCCGAGTTCGCCAACAAGCGGCCGATCACGGTCATTCGCAACTTCGTCGACACCGACCGCTTTTACCCGCGCGCCGCGAAGGAATGCCGCGGCAAGTACGCCGCGGCGGGGGAGAAGATCGTCGCGCATCTGTCGAACTTCCGTCCGGTGAAAAACATCATCGGGGTGGTGCACATGTTCGCGCAGTTGCGCCGGCGAATGCCCGCCAAACTTCTCCTGATCGGCGATGGCCCGCAGACCGCCGAGGCCTTCACCCTTGCGAAGTCGCTCAAAGTCGACGCCGATGTGAAGTTTCTCGGAAACCGCGAGGATGTCGATGAGATCCTCTGCGCCGCCGATGCCTTCCTGCTCCCGTCGAATTATGAGGCCTTCGGCCTGGCGGCGCTGGAAGCCATGGCCTGCGGCGTGCCGGTGGTCGCCTCGCGTGTCGGCGGTGTGCCCGAACTGATCGAAGATGGGGTCAATGGGTTTCTGGTCGGCCCGGATGAGTATGAAGAGGGAGGCGAGCGGCTGCACCGGATCCTCTCAGACCCGGCGACCGCGGCCAAACTCCGCGAAGCCGGCCTGCAGGCGGTGCGCGACAACTTCACCGCGGATGCCGTCGTCCCACTTTACGAGCAGGAATACTACCGTTTGCTGGGTATCCAATAGCCTTCAATCCCCCTCCCCCCGCAAGGGGGAGAGGGCCGGTGTGAGGGGGAGAAGCCACAGTGTCCAATACCGCAACAACCGTCGACGCCCTCGCCATGGCCGCCCACCGTGACGACATCGAAATCACCTGCGGCGGCCTCCTCCTGAAACTGAAGGACAAGGGGTACACCACCGGCATCGTCGACTTCACCGCCGGGGAGATGGGCACACGCGGCGATGAAAACGACCGTGCCGCCGAAGCCGCCACCGCGGCAAAGGTTCTCGGCGTCAGCCGACGGGAGAATCTGCACCTCCCCGATGCCAAGCTCGACAACACACTCGAAAATAGAATGGCCGCCGCGGCCATGATCCGCAGCTTCCGCCCGCGCCTCCTGATCCTCCCGCACTGGCAGCAGCGCCACCCCGACCATCGGGTCGCGGGGGAGATCGGCTACGACGCCTGCTTTCTGGCCGGCCTGAAGAAAATGGACCTGCCGGGCGAGCCGCATCGTCCAAAGAAGATCCTGTATGCCGCGTTTCACCGCGACCCGCCCTATTCTTTCGTGGTTGACATCACGGATCAGTTGGATCGCAAACTCGAGGCGGTCCGGGCTTACCACTCCCAGTTCGGCACAAAAGAGGGGGCGGCTTCGATCTACCAGCCCGGCGTGGACATCTTCGAACTCATGCGCATCGACGCCCGTCACGCCGGCCGCCTGATCCGCAAGCCCTACGGCGAGGCCTACTGCATCCGGGAGATGATCGAAATCGACGACCCGCTGACCATGCCCGTCGCCTCGATTTGATCAAGAGAGTAAATGCCCGTCTTCGACGACGATTGCAAACGCAGGGAGGGCGAGGCTCCGCTCTGGGAGGGCGAGGCTCCTGCCGAGCCCCGCGGCAGGAAATCCATCCCCACAACCCCCTCCCGCTCCTATATTCCCCCCGGAAGAGGATTCGGTCTGGTGGCCGGCGCGGACTTCAAATCCGTAGGCGGTCCGTCTCGGACGGGTCGCGGTGGGTTCGATTCCCA
>JBFMFQ010000069.1:0-15075 GCA_040752075.1 Candidatus Zixiibacteriota bacterium
ACCCTGTTTAACCTGCAGATGGCGGCCGCTGGGGTGACGAACGTCACCATGTCGCTCGACCCGACCCAGACGCGCCTGCGAATCGTCGATACCAATGTCCCGCCGCTTGGACTGAAGATCACCGACGAATTGAGCGAGTACACCGCGCAGGATCTCGGGATACTCGGCTATATCAACGATCAGCTCGACGGCGCGGCCCTGAACCCGAAACCCGGCATCGTGGTGGCCGAAGCCGCTCCGGGCGAAACCACCGCCACGGACCTCGGGATCGTCGGGTCTTTTTCGAACACGCTCGACGGCACCGACCTCGACCCGATCCTGAAACTGACCACGCCGCTCTCGGCGCTCGATGGCGGCCGTGGATTGACCCTGGGACGCGTTCGCATTCAGCAGGGCGACCGAACCGCCATCGTGGATCTGACGACCGCGACCACGGTGAGCGACGTGGTGACCCGGATCAACAACTCCGGACTCTCGGTGCAGGCTTCGATCAACGCGGCTCAACGGGGAATCCAGGTGGTTCCGACGGTGGATGATCGCACGCTGCTTATCACCAGCGACGATGCGTCCTCATCGGCCACCAAGCTCGGGATCTTCGGCTCACCCGACCTCCTGGGCAACATGATGCTCTTGATCGACGGCCTCGAGCGCAACGACCGGGCGGCGGTCGGGACGCTCATCGGAACGTTCGAAGCCGGCACGAACAAGTCCCTGGAAGCCCGCTCCGCGGTTGGCGCCAATGTCAACCGCCTGTCGACGACCTCGGATCGGCTGAGCGAGTTGGAATTGTCCATGACCCGGCTTCTCTCGGAAATCGAGGACGCCGATATCATCAAGGTGACGACCGAACTGGCGACACAGCAAAACATCTATCAGGCAGCGTTGAACGCGGCGGCGCAGGTCCTGCAGCCGTCGCTTGTCGACTTCATCCGCTGATGGGGACTGACCGCATGGCAGACGGTGGCATCACGCTGGACACGACACGCTTCGGGCAGATCGAAATCCGCCAGGAGCAGATTGTCGAATTCCCGAAAGGCATTCTGGGCTTCGAGGCGCACCATCATTACGCGCTGATCGCCGATCCCGAAATCGCGCCGTTTGTCCACCTCCAGTCGCTGGAGGATCCGGCGCTCGCCTTCACGGTCGTCAATCCCAGGATCTTCTTTCCGCATTACAAAGTCCAGGTCGACCGCCAGGAGATCATGGAAATGGCGGTGCACAACCTCGATTCGGTGCAGACCTGGGTGATCGTGACCGTGCCGGAGGATGCAAAGGCCATGTCCGCAAACCTCCAGGGACCGATCCTGATCAATTTGGAGAACAACTGCGGCAAGCAGGTGGTCCTGGTGCGCAGCCCCTACACCACCCGGCACTACCTGATGGATGAGCTGAGCAAGCACGACGAGGTGCGGCCGTCAGCGATGCGCCAGCCCGCGGAAGTTTAAGCTCGGCCCCGGCAGACCCCGGGGTGGAGTCAGTCGTTCGGAGCAATCGATCGACGCCGTCGGACCGGGACAGGTCGGGCGCGGCCAGACGCCGCAAAACTCAGGGAAGAGTGACCCCACATGAGCACCACCACACAAGCAACGCGTCCCGCGGGACGCGGGATGTCCCGCCAACGCATCGCTGAGCTCCGGGTCGGGTGTCAGAACGATCCCGCCTCCGCGTCGCTTCACCGCGAGGCGGTCACCGAGTTTATGGCCGCCGGCCTGCCCGGCGAGGCGCTGCCGCTCCTGCGCCGCCTGGTCAATCTGTGCCCCGATGATCCCGCGATTATCCGGCAGTTGGCCGATGCTCACTCGATGCTCGGAAACAACGGTGAGGCACTCGACGGGTGGCGGCGTCTGCGCGCCAAGTCGGGAGACAGCGAAGAAATCCTCCACAATCTCGGCGTGGCCGCCTGTGTCGCGGGCGAATACGATACCGCGCGAGACGCGTTCGAGGCCAAGCTCCGTTTGAAGCCCGACTGCTACGAAACCTATAACGATCTGGCCGTGCTCTATTCCATGCTGGCGCGCCCGGAGGATTCGGCCCGTGCCTATCTGCGCTGTCTCGAAATCAACCCGCGCTACGAAAAAGGCCGCGAGAACGCCTTTGGGTTCTTCCTCGAAAGCGGGCGGTTCGAAGAAGGCCGTCAACTGGCCGAGAGAATCGCGCGAACGATCGGCGCTGACCGCGACATCGAGCAGTGGAAGTCCCGGTTCGACCAGCAACTCGCCCCGTCCCGCGGTCCGGTCACCGCGACCACACGTATCGATGGACAGCCGCGTGTCCGCGGACGGCGGATCGGATTTGTGGCATCTTCCGATGCCTTCCTCACGCCGATAGTTGAGCAACTCTCATTACACAATGACGTCCGCGTCTTCCGGGGGCAGTCCCGCGAAGAACTGGCCGAACTGATCCGCTGGGCGGAATTGGTTTGGCTCGAGTGGTGTGACGGCCTGGCCATTGAAGCATCGCAAATGCCCAAAGGCGCCAAACTGGTCTGCCGTTTACATTCATACGAAGCTTTCACCGACGCGCCCAACCGCATGAATTGGAGCAATATAGACCACCTTGTGCTGGTCAGCGATACAGTCGGCGAGATCCTTCGCGATGTGCACAAGATCCCGGTCCCGATGACGGTCATCCACAACGGGATCGACCCGGATCGCTTCCCATTGGTGAAGCGATCGACACCGGGCAAGAAGATCGGCTCTGTTGGCTACATTAATTATAAGAAGAACCCATCCCTGCTTCTGCAGACCTTCAAATCGATCCACGATTGGGATTCGGGCTTCGAATTGCACATCGCGGGCGAGCACCAGGACCCGCGCATCAAAGTCTATTTCGATCATCTCCTGCCGCGCCTGAACATCCCCGTGACCTTCCACGGCTGGCGCCAGGACATGCCCGCGTTTTACCGCGAGATGGACTATGTCATCTCGACGTCACTGTTTGAATCCTTCCACTACTCCATCGCCGAGGGAATGCTCTCCGGCTGTCTGCCACTGATCCATTCCTGGCGTGGAGCGGAGCGATTGTATCCGAACGAATGCCTCTTCGACACACCAATGGATGCGATTGCACTGATCGACCGGTACCAGGCATCCGACTTGGCCGGACTGCAGAGCAAACACCGTGATTTCATCGCCTCCCGCTACAACTGGCGGGATCGTCACGAGGAGATCGACGCCCTGTTAGACGCGGTACTCACCGGCCGCCCGGTGAAGCCCCGGTCGAAAGCCGCCTCCCGCGCCGTATTTGCACCAGCGCCCGCCTCCGATCTGGACTGCGGGCTTGTGTCAGTTGTCATCCCCACTCATAACAATTCCGCCGGCCTCAAAGAGTCGCTCGATTCGGTGCTGGCGCAAAGCTACCGCCATATAGAGATCGTCGTCTGCGATGACGGCTCCACCGACGACACCGATCGACTGCTGGCCGAGTACGGAGATCGGGTCAACGTGGTGAGGCAGGTTCATCGTGGGTTGCCCTCGGCACTCAACAACGCCATCCAGGCATCCCAGGGTCGATTCATTGCCCCGCTTCTGCCGGGAGATCGCATGTCGCCCGACCGGATTGACGCACAATTGCGCCTACTGGACGGGGCCGCGGCGGGACAGGTTGTCGCCAGTCTTCCCGTGGGAACCCCCGCGGGGACTTCGAACGAGTCATTTGATGTCGTTCTCGCCAACTTGGGCGGCAACCGCACCGCCTCGGCGAAATCGCTCTCATGTCTTCTCTTTGAACGCAGCGCGCTTGAGCAAACCGGTTGGTTCGACGAGATCGGCGGCCAGCCGGGAGGGGAGAGCGCGATCTGGGAGTCGATGTGGCGTCGTCTCGCCGACACCGTTGGCATCCACACCGACGAGACCCCGCGCATCGATCTGAGAGAGGACGCCTCCACCGCGAAATCCATTTCGCTGGAATCGCCCATCGAATCAGTCCATGGCCGCTGGGTTGCCACGGTCAGGGGAGGATCAAGCCCATCGATTACTCCCGCGACCAATCCTCGTATGGCGACCGCGCGCATTGTGTTCGTCGCCGCCAATGATCCCGACGGGCAGATGGCGATGTGGGCCGAGGCGCTGACGCGGCACACCGGACACACCACGCGGCTTCTAACCCACTCCGAATCCAAAGGTCTGCCCTCCGACCTTGTGCTCCGCTATGGCAAGAGCGCCTACCCGGGGGCCAAACCGCGCAACATCCAGGAGACACTCGCCGAGGCGGAGTCCGTTATTCGTGATGCCGATTTGGTCATCTTCGCGGCGGGTCTGGGCCCCGGCTGTCTTCGCACGGACATGCGGATTGAAGACACCGACGAGCAGCCTTACGGCACGCTGGCATGGAACGAACTCGCCAGGGGGAAAGAGAAAGCCGCCATCCTCTTCGGCACACCATCGGTGCGCAACAACTTGACCTGGTACCGCGACCGCATCGCCGCCAAGGGATGGCCGCTTCTGACCTGCGAGCCGGACCTGCACCGCTGGCTGCCCGAATCCCGCATTATCCCGCGCCTGCTGGCATCCTGGGAGCAGCGTTATCCCGTTGGGCAACGGGCCGCAGCGCCGATGGCGGTCGTTTACTCCGGCAAGCGGGAAGCACACGAGGGCGGAGTAATGATGCGGGAAGTCGCCGCCCGTTTGAAGGAAACCCACCCCGATGTCATGTTCGGACGATACCAGGACATGCCCTGGCGCGACGTGATCGCGATGAAATCGCGGGCGCACATCGGGATTGACCGCATCTCGGTCGGCACCGGGTCGTTCGGCATCGACAGTCTCGAAAATTCGGCGCTCGGCCTGATCAACATCGTCCACTGCGACCCGTATGCGAGCGCGCTGCTTCTGGATTCGATCGGCGCGGCCGATTGCCCCTGGGAAATGCCGTCAACTCCAGACGGGCTTCTCGCCGCCTTGCGCCGTTTCGCGTCGGATCCGGAGGAGAGGACAGAACGCATGCAGGAAACGCGGGAATGGTTTGCCGCGCATTGTAAGGAATCAGATCTGGCCCGGCGTGTCGCATCGGTGCTGGAAAGTCTGTAGACCAGTTCGGAGCGGAATTATGAGCAAGTCGAAAAGAGGCAGCGCCGACAAGGCCGGACACTCGCGGTTGGTGCGAAAGTGGGACGGAACGGATCTATCCGAGTCCGACGTGGCGGTGATGGAGGTTGCGCGTCCAACGCTGCGCACTCTCCGCGCGCGTTTAAGCGACAACCCCAACGATCACGCCACCCGGGTCGAACTGGCCCAAGTTCTGCTTTCGCGCGGGAAACACCGCGAGGTCATCGGCATGCTCGATGCGGAGCAATCGCCGCTGCGCGGGCCGCAGACGGGCGAACACCACTGGCCCGCGGTTCACGCGATGGCCCTGGCGCTGACCGAGGAGCAGCAATGGGATCGTGCGCGCCAACTCGCCGACGAAGGCGCCACCGCCTGTCCGGATGCGCTCGACTTCTATTATCTTTTGGCCTGCATCGGGCACCGAACGGAGAATTACGCGCTGGCGCTAAGCGCCGCCCGTCGCTACCTGACCCTGCGTTCCGGGGTGGTGAAGAGTACCACCACAGGACCGTATGACGAGACCGTTAGCCGTGTCTACGAAGTTCACAACTATCTCGGCGTGGCGCTGGAAAAGAGCGGCGACCTCGATGGCGCGATGGAGTCGTACGAAAACGCAATCCAAGCCAAGCCGTCGTACGACACCGCCTGGCACAACCTGATCCGCGTGCTGGAGCTGGCCGGGCGAAACGAAGATGCGGCGGCCATCGCCCGCAAGGCGCGGGAGGCCTGCCCCCGCTCAAGGCTCTTCAAAACAAGGCAGCGGCAGACCAGGGCCCGCACCCCCGAATTGAAGTCCCCTACGATCTCGCTTTGCATGATCGTGAAAAACGAGGAAGAGCACCTTCCGAAATGTCTCAAGAGCGCAAAGCCCCTCGTGGATCAGATTGTCGTGTTGGACACGGGTTCCACCGACCGCACGGTCGAGATTGCGAAGTCCTTCGGGGCCGAGGTGCACTTCCACGCCTGGGAGGGCAACTTCTCCAAGGCGCGCAATATCTCGATGGGCCATGCCAGCGGCGATTGGATCCTCATTCTTGATGCCGACGAGGAACTCGATCCCGCCGATTTTGACGTGATCCGGCGGACCCTGCGTCAGACCGACTTTAAGGCGATTGGCGTCTCGGTCTACAACTACTCCGCGCAGAAGCGGATGTACACGTCATTCCTGCCTTCGGTTCGTCTTTTCCGCCGCGACCTCGGCGCGTTCTACGAGGGCATTGTTCACAACCAGTTGCGATTTCCCTCCATCGAGGGTGTCCTGCGTGTTCCGGTGCGCGTGTACCACTACGGGTATGGGCTCTCACCGGAGATCATGGCGCGCAAGATCGCGCGGACCAAGGGGCTCTTGCAGGAGCAATTGCGCCAGAATCCCAACAACGCGTTTGCCCATTTCAACATGGCCCAGCTCCTGCGCGGGGAGGAGGGCATTCCCACGCCGGAGAGCATGGACCGGGTGATCTACCACGCCGGGCGCGCGGTGGACCTGACCAACCCGGAGGCGCCGCAGGAACGGCACATCCACCTGATGGCGCTGCACCAACTGGTCACCGCTTACTTCAACAAGGGCGATTACACGCGCGCGGCCGAAAGCGCGCACCGGGCGCTCTCACACAAGCCCGGCTACCTCGACGCCATTCTGAGTCTGGGGCACATCCACTCGATGGACGGGCAGTCCAATCTCGCCCGGAAGTACTACCTCGAGTACCTGGACCGTCAAAAGAACTTCGATGAACACGCGGAAGTCGACCATGTCATCCTGCTGCACCTGCGCAGCCGTCACAATGCCCTCTATGGCCTGGGCCTGGTGGCGGAGATGCAGGGCGATCTTGGCGAGTCAATCAAATGGTATGACCGTTGCATTGCCGAGCGCGACGATTACCTCGATGTGCACTACCGCCTCGGGCTCGCGCATCACAAGCAGGGACGAACCGCCAGGGCCCGGGAGTGCTTCGAGCATCAGTTAAAGCATCACCCCGACCACATCGAGGCCCGCATCGAGCTGGCGTCGCTGCTGACGACCGCCGATCAGTCCGCCGACGCGCTTCGCTGCCTCGAGGATGGCCTCAATCATGCCCCGGACAGCCACCGTCTGCGCTTCGAGATTGCCCAGCGTCGATTCGCGCAGGGCGACCACGAATCGGTGATCGGGCAACTGGCGGGCATACCCGAGGACAACGAGTTCGCCATCGCCGGTCGCCGCTTGCGCGCCGATGCGCTCTTCGCCCAGGGCCGTTATGAGGAGGCGTCGCGCTTCTACGACCTCTGCCTCAGCGAATCCCCCCATGATGCCGGGCTGCTTAACAACCTCGGCAACTGCCGCTACCGTCTCGGCGATTACACCGGCGCGGTGGAGTTGTACCGCCGTGTGATCGACCAGGGGGCGCCGGACAAGCTCGTCTACCGAAACCTTGGACTGTCGCTGGCACGACTCGATCAGATAGATGACGCCATCTTCGCGCTCGAGAGCTACGGCGAACTGGAACCGAACGATGTCGAATCGGCGGGATTTCTGGGCGACCTGTTTTACAGCCGCCGGGACTATGGCCGGGCGATAGCCGAGTACGAAAAGGTCATCGAACGCCAGCCCAACCGCCCCGACACGCTGACGCGCCTGGGGGACTGCTACTTGAATCGCGGCGCGGTCGCGGCCGCGCTTCTCGGTTACGAGCGCGCGCTGGTCGCCGATCCCGAGTACCGCCCCGCGTGGGACCGTGTGCGGGAGATACGCGAATACCTGGTGTCGCGCATCCGGCACGGCGACGCCGATGGACCGCCGAAGCCGGTGACCCCCCGGTCGACCACGAAGTGAGGGGGGAGATGAGCAGTCAAATGAGCTACGATCCTGACACCTACTGGCAGACCCGCGGGGGAGAGGCATACCGCGAGTACACGCTGAATCCCGCTTATCAGATCTACCGGGAGGCCCAAGACGCATTCATCGCGGGCCTGGTCGCGCGTGTCGCGCCGCATTCGCTGCTCGATTTCGCCTGCGGCACGGGCAAGCTCTTCCCGCATTGGATCGATGTTCCCGAGGTGGATGCCTACGACCGGGCCCTCTCGCAGATCGAAGTCGCCCGCCGCGAGGCGGCCCGCGTCCGGCCCGAACGGCCCTACCGGGTCATGCACTGCCTCACCGATTCCCGGACCGAATTGCTCTATGATGACGGCCAATTCGATCTGGTGGTGGCCGCGGAAGTGCTCCTGCATGTGCTGCCGGAGGACATCGGCGCGCTCCTGTCCGAGTTGAAACGGGTCTGCCGTGGCTGCCTCGCGATCATCACCGCTGCGCCATTCGACAATCCGGCCGCCCACTGTTTCAATCACGATTACACGACCCTGCTTGAAGGGCACTTTCTGATCACCGACGATTTCGCGCGACACCGGCAGCGGTATATTGTCGCCCGCCCGGTAAGACCACACCCAGAGAAGTCCCATGCCATGGAGGCCATGCCCGATGCCGTCATCGCGTCCTGAACTCATCCCGTTCGTTGTTAATCTTGTGATGCAGGTCCAGCCCCGGTCGATTCTCGAAATCGGCACCGGGTTCGGCAAGTACGGCTTCCTGTTTCGCGAGTACCTTGACATCTGGGGGGCCGCCGCCGACACGGCGCGGCTGGAACCGTCAAACTGGCAGGTGCGAATCGACGGAATCGAGTTCTACGAACCCTACATCACCGATCTCCAGCGGAAGATCTACGACAACATCATCATCGGCGACGCCATGACCGAAATCGATGCCCTGGGGCGCTACGACCTGATCTTCCTGGGCGATGTGATCGAACACTTCCCGAAGGAGGATGGACGTCTCCTCCTGGAGAAGTGCCAGGCACACGCCAACCGGCTGATTGTGGTCACAACCCCCAACTACTTCAACCCACAGGGGGCCGAATACGGCAACGACAAGGAGACGCATCACTGCCTTTGGACGCGCGAGGATTTCCTGCGATATCCCGGGGGGCAGTGCTTCCTGATCGCCGACCGTTACAACCTTGGGATTATCCCCGTGGCCCCGGCGAATGCGCCAGCCGGGCAGGGGGCGCCCACCGCGGCCCTGGACCGCGCCTGATGCGGTCGTGACGCTCCAAGTCGGGGCCGGCGCACGGGATGAAAGACTGTGGGAATCTTCCCACATCTCTGCGAAACCGGACCTGTCAAGCTCTTCTAAAGCCGTCTGTTGAATCTGCCGAAGATTGTCATGGTGTCATAGAGGGCGAACTGGTGGACTGTCCCGGGGGTGGAGCACTCCCCGGGCCGTTCCGGAAAGTTGAAGGCAGGCGCCGCCGGTTGCGGGCGCACAAAGGAGGTGACGCAGCCGAACACGAAGAAACGGTCGGTTGGATACGCCGGCTGGGCCTGGCAAGAGGGCCACGCGACCATGGAGGTCACGTTACAACAGACAGTCAACAGTTAGTCGCGTAGCCGTCGGGCATGGACCGCCTGACAAGGACCTTCAAGGAGGACAGAAATGTCTCTGCGTATCAATCACAACATCGCGGCGATGGACGCCCATCGCAACCTGGTCATGACCACCCGGTCATTGTCGCAGTCGATGGAGAAGCTGTCGTCGGGTTACCGTATCAACCGTGCTTCGGATGATCCGGCCGGTCTCGTGATTTCCGAGCAGTTCCGCGCCCAGATCGCCGGTTTGAACCGCGCGATCCAGAACTCCGAGGGATCGATCAACATGATCCAGACCGCGGAAGGCGCCCTGACCGAAATCAACAACCTGCTGGTCAAGATGCGCGAACTGGCCATTCACGCCGCCAACGAAGGCTTCAACGACACCGCGCAGTTGGACGCCGACCAGGCGGAAATCGCGAACTCGATCGCGACGATCGACCGCATCGCGGCCAACACCCAGTTCGGAACCAAGAAGCTGCTCGACGGCAGCAAGGACAACGTGGCGACCATCACCTCCGCCAACACGTCCATGCTGACCATCAAGCAGAGCGGTCTGGTCACCGGCGCGCATTCGATCATCGCCACCAAGACCTCGGATGCGTCCGCCACCCTGAACTCGACCTCGCTCGGCATTTCGCTGAAAACGGGCGGCACGGTCTACAATCTCGAAGAGAAGATCCACAATCTCGACGTGATCCAGGCCTCCGCCGGCGCGACAAAGTCCTCGAACACGATCAGCATCACCGACGCGTTCTCCAACAACCTCGTGCTGGCCTCCGCCGCGACCAAGGCGACCATCGACTCCGCCGCCGTCGTGGCCACTGCGACCGCGAGCAACGTGGGTAACTACACCGCCGTCCTGAACTACCAGGAAGCCGGCAACAACGCCGTCGGCGATCAGTCCCTCACGATCAGCGTGGCCGATACCGACACCGTCGCCACGGTTGTGTCCAAGTGGAACACCGCCATCGCGGCGAACTCGTCGCTGGCCGGCAAGATCGAAGCGGGCACGGTCGGCGGTACCGCCCGTCTCGAGTTCCGCTCGGTCAATTCCGGCTCGCAGTACTCACTGAAGCTGACGTCGTCGTCCACCACGGCCACGCAAGCCCAGTTCTCCTGGGGCGCCAGCCGTGCGACCCGCGGCCGCTCGCTTGACCAGTTCAAGATGCAGGCGACCACGGCGAATCAGAACGGCGTGACCACGGTCATGGATCTGGTCACCGCCGCCGCCGGTTTCAAGGCGTTTACCTCGATCGATGCTTTGGTCACCGAGTTCAACCGCGCCCTGAAGATCGGGTTCGGCAGCGTGGCCACCGGTTCGGTCAATAACGTCGTCGCGTCCGCCGACGGCACCGACAAAGTCAAGCTGGTCACCTCCGATGAGGGCTCGACCTACAAGTTGAAGGTGCTCTCGAACGGGACCGCGACCGCCGACGCCGAAAACGTTCTCGGGTTCGGCGTGGCGGACACGATCGATATCAGCGGCATGGACGCGCTGGTGTCGTTCGACGGTTACATCACCTCCGTCACGTCGGTGAAGTACGCCGCCACGACGGACGTGACGATCGGCAACAAGGCGGCCGGCGCGGCCGGACGCGGCACGATTGACCTGACGCTCAACACGGCGGCCAACGGCATTAACGTGGGCAGCCTGCTCATGGACGTCAAGGCCGCCAAGTTCGATGTCCGTCTCGACGGCGGCCCGGCGACTTCCGTCACGGCCGGCAAAGACACGCTCGTGTACAACGCCGACCGCAGCCAGTCGCTGAAGGTCAACTACGGCCTCACCTCGAACGGCGGTTCCGAGACGATCTCGAACACCGACCAGTCGCTGGTGTTCCAGATTGGCGCGAATGTCGGCCAGACCAGCCAGATCGCGCTGCAGAACATGACCGGCTCCGCGCTCGGCAAGAACCTCGTGGGCGTCATGTTCACGAGCCTGTCGACGATCAACGTGACGACCGTCCAGGGCGCGCAGGATGCCCAGGCCGTGATCGACGCCGCGATCAACGAAGTCTCGAACGCGCGCGGAACGCTGGGATCGTTCCAGAAGAACACGCTGGAGTCGAACCTGTCGAACTTGCGCATTGCCGCGCAGAACCTGACCGCCGCGGAATCGTCCATCCGCGATACGGACATGGCGCAGCAGATGTCCGAGTTCGTCAAGAGCCAGATTCTGCTCCAGGCGGGTACCTCCATGCTGGCCCAGGGCAACCAGGTGCCGCAGGTGGTTCTCTCGCTGTTCCAGTAATCTCAAACGGACGTGGGGGACGGGCAACGGCCCGTTCCCCCGCCGTCCGACCAGGATGACCGAGAGGGAGACTTATGAACTATGATTTGTTCATACCTCCGGCCGTGGTTGAGGCGATGCATCTGACCCTGCCTTCCGCGGGGACCAGCCGGACGGGCCAGCAGGCACGGCCGGCCATCCCGGAGGGGGCGGTGGCGGCGCCATTCGGGACTGAGCAGGCAGATGCAGGATCTCGGAATCTGGCATCGGATCCGCCGCATTTCGGGGATGTTGAAGGCGCCGTCGGCGACTTCAACGCAGCGTTCGAACTGGCCAATGTCGGTGTGCGCTATCGCGTAGACGACGGCACGGGAGATCTGGTGGTGGCGCTGGTGGACCGGGAAACCGATGAAGTCCTCCGGCAATTTCCACCCGATGAGATCTTGAGAATGCGCCAACGCTTGCAGGAGTTGCAGGGGATCCTCTTTGACCAGACAGCCTGACACCCGCAACCCGGCCGGCGCGGCAACGCAAGGCAGTGATGACCCACGGAGGCGGCCCGGGCATGGCCCGGTCCGCCCCCTTTGTGACGAATAGGGCAAGACCCGCCGGCCCGCGCCACACGCGGCGCACTCGGCGACCACGGAGACGGCTATGCCAGGAGCACAATCGATCGACGGACTGGTCTCGAATCTCGACACAAGCTCCATCGTGAACGCGATCATTACCGCCGAGAGGGGCAACATCGCTCTTCTCGAGGCGCGTCAGGCCGACGCCACCAACCAGTTGACGACCTATAACTCGATCTCGGCGCTGATGGTTGCGCTGCGCACGAGCATCTCGCCCCTTCTGCGTGCGTCCGCCTACGAAACGGCCAGCGTGAGTGTCTCCAACGAGGACGCCATCTCGGTGTCCACCACCGGTACGGTCACCTCGGGCACGTATTCACTCGCCGTCAACCAACTGGCGCTCAACCACCAGATTGCCTCGCAGGGCTTCGATGACCCGACCGCTTCACTCGGCACGGGCAACATCCAAATCGCGGTTGGCTCCGGAAGCGCGCATACCATTGTGCTCGATTCCGGGAACAACACGCTTCTTGGCTTGAAAAACGCCATCAATGCCGCGGGCATCGGCGTGACCGCCAGCATCATCAACGACGGCTCGTCGTCAAATCCCTACCGCCTCCTCCTGTCCTCCAACGCGACCGGAAAGGCGAACATGCTGAGTGTCACGCCCAGTCTCACCGGCGGCACGGCGCCGAACTTCGCGACCTCGAGCTTTGATGCGCCGGAGACACTCGGGGCGTTTTCGGGCACATCGGCGGTCACACTCGGCACGGGCGCGTCGTACACAGGCGCGCAAAACAAGACCTTCACCTTCACGGTGGCGGGAAGCGGTTCCCAGACGATCGGCGGCGGAGACATCACGCTGAATTGGACCGACGGCACCAACTCCGGGTCGATTGTTGTCTCCGCGGCCGACACCGAGGTCGCCTTGACCGGAACCGGCGCGGACGGCCTGACGCTCTCCTTCGCCGCCGGAACGCTGGTCGCGGGCGAGGAATTCCAGGTCCAGACATTCACCCCGCTTCTGCAGCAGGCGCAGGACGCCAAGGTGTCGCTCGGCTCGCTCGACGGGGGCGGCTCGCCGGTCGTGCTGACATCGGCAACCAACGAACTGTCGGATCTCGTGGGCGGGCTGTCCATCACCCTCAAGTCAACCACGCTGAGCCCGGTCGTCATCACCGCCTCGCTCAACAAGGAAGCGATCAAGTCCAACATCACCACCCTTCTGGATCAGTACAACGAGGTGATGCGCGCCATCGACAAGCAATTCACCTACAATACCGAAACCGAGGAAGCCGGGATACTCCTGGGCGATCAGTTCCTGCTGCAATTGCAAAGTGGCCTGCGCACCCAGATGCAGGGCGCGATCAACGGCCTCCCGAAATCCCTGAACATGCTGCGCTCGATCGGCATTCAGACCGCCGGCAACGGCCTCATGTCGCTGGTGGACTCAAGCAAACTGAACTCCTTTCTGGACAGCAACCTCGATGGCGTGAAAAACCTGTTTGTCGACTCGGGCGTGACATCGAACTCCTTAATCGACTTTGTCTCCGGCACGGTGGACACCGCCGAAACGACCACCGGGTACGACATCGACATCACCCAGGCCGCGACCAAAATGGTGCTGCAGGGCGCGAGCATCGCATCGCCCTCGGTGACACCGCTCACCCTGACGTCCTCAAACAATGTTCTCCGCCTGACGGTCGATGGCGTCGCCTCCGGCGATCTGGTCCTGACCGCCAAGGAATACACCTCCGGGACGGCGCTGGCCGCGGAGATTCAAACAAAGATCAACGCAGACGATGCCATCGGGGAACGGGGCGTGGTCGTGGAGTGGGTGTCGAACGGTTCGGACGGCTACCTCAAGTTCACGTCCGGCAGTTACGGCTCGGCCTCGACCGTCAGCGTGGTCACGGATTCCAGCAGCGGGGCGCAGGCCCTCGGGCTCTCCGCCGGCACGCAGGTCATCGCGGGCAAAGATGTCGCGGGAACGATTAATGGGGAGACCGCGACGGGCATCGGCCGGTTCCTGACCGGCGACAGCGACAACGAGACGACGGCCGGTCTTAAGCTCGAGGTGCGACTGTCCACCGCGGATGTCATCGCCGGCGTGGACGGCACGATCACCTTCTCGCGCGGATTCGCCTCCCGGCTGGATCGTGTGGTGGACTCCATGTCGCGGTCGGTGGACGGCTCGATTGCACGGCGCACCAGCGGGCTCCAGCGCCAGATCGACGATCTCAAAGCGCAGATCGAAGACCAGGAGGAACGCCTCGAGGTGCGGCGCGACAAACTGTACCAGCGGTTCATCGAGCTCGAGACCGCCCTCAGCCAGTTCCAAACACAAAGCGCGTTTCTGGATCAGCAACTCTCCAACCTGAGTGCCAACACGCGGACAATACTCGGAAACTCTTGATAGGACAGACCGACATCATGAACAAAGACCGCCTGGCAGAGTATCAACGATCCCGCGTTCTCAACATGAGTCAGATCGAACTGGTGGTGATGCTCTACCAGGGGGCGATCCGCTTCCTGAACGAGGCGATCACCCTCATTGGTGAGGAGCGCTACGACAAGTCCTGGCAGAAGTTCGACCGCGCACGGCGCATCGTCATGCATCTGTGCGCGACCCTCAACCCCGAGGCGGGGGACCTGACCAACAAGTTTGCCGCCATTTACGCATTCGTCATTGAGCAGATCAGCGTGGCCAATGCCCGCCGCGACGTCGCGCTGGCCCGCAACTGCATCGACATCCTCACCACCCTGAAATCGGGCTGGGAGGAACTGGCAACCACGCAGGCCGTGCCGGTCGTCCCGGAGGCCGGGACAA
>JBFMFQ010000007.1:0-31324 GCA_040752075.1 Candidatus Zixiibacteriota bacterium
CGATTGGGTGACCGAAACGGCTTGGCACGGGATTGCTTCGTCTCCCGCTGCGGCTCCGCCGCGCGGGATCCTCTCAATGACTTGGAGTTGGTAGTCATTGCGAGCGGAGCGAAGCAATCCCGACCCAAGCCGGTGAACTCCCGGTCAACGAGGTTTTTCGACCCGGACCTCGGTCCGGGTGTCACTGCACGTCGGCCATTCACGTGAACGACTCCCGGCACCCGACGCGACATGCAGGCATTGAATTGCACGGGTGATGTGTGGGCTGGGCGCTTTGAAACCCGGACCAAGGTCCGGGCCACCCTTAAGTATCACGCGTAGCTGGTTACTTCCCTTGGCATATCCAGACGGTCCCGGAGATTCTCCAGGTCCTCGTGAGTGTCGATGTCGATCAGCACTTCGTCTGATTGGATCTTCACTTCGAGGATGTCGTCCGGGTTGGACGCGAGAATCTCGCGGACGCCGACATCTCCGCGCAAGGCGAGGAGCGCATCGCGGTACTTGTCCAGATCGAGGATGACCGGGTAGCCTGGTTGGCCGTCGCAGACGGGAACCGCGATGCCCTTCTTGCTCTTGGAGAAGGCGTCGATGATCCGGTCGACCGTCTTTGTCTCGATCAGCGGCATGTCGCCCAGGACAACCATGAGCGCCTCGCAATGAGGCGGCAGGTGGGCCATGCCGCGCTGGAGGGAGGCCGAGATGCCCAAAGACGGAGTCGGGTTGATGATCACCTTCATCCCGCCCACGCTCAGTTTTTGGAGCACCTTGCGGGCCTCGTGACCGAGGACCAGGATGAGGCTCTGAAGTTTGGCGGCGCGGAAGTTCTCGAGAACCCGCTCGATTATGGCCGCGGTCTCATGCACCAAAAGCGGCCTGGTTCCGCCTTGTCGTTTCGACTGGCCGGCGGCCAGCACAATACCGGTGATGTCCATAACGCATCCCCCTAATAACACTGCCTGATGTCCGCCCTGCCGGAGGCCAACTGCTTGTACTCACAGACATGTTCGGGGATTCGCGAAGAGGGCGCAAGGTCAAAGTGGAGGAATCCGTTCAAAAACGGAGCGGATTTGACAGATGGGGCGTGGGGTGTCAGCGGATGGGGGATCTGTTGCAGGGGCGTGTGTCGGGACGCCTCCGAGGTTGTGGCTGCCAGGACCGCTTGGCACGGGATTGCTTCGTCATTCGGCCCGCTGACGCGGGCCTCTTTCCTCGCAATGACCTATGGCGGGTCGTCACCGAGGAGGTCATTCCCCAAAACGCCAAGCCGACCGGATCACCTTTCCGCTGTTCGGGACCGGCACCTCGAACCCCGCCGGCAATGTGATCGTGGCATCCGGAGAGGCGGGGGCCATCCCCGGGGCGCGGTGTCTTCGGCGTTTGGTATGCGCCGGTGTGGGGGCGGGCGGGTGTGATTGATCCCGGGGCGGCGCTGGTGAAGGTGTTCTGGTTGTCATGATTCTCCCCCGTCGGGAAACGAAAGGGGGAGGGATCCCAATCGTGACCCCTCCCCGCCATCGGTCTCGCATTAGCCGTTGAAGTTCGGCACATTGCCCTCATCAACGTCGAGGGTGCCCTGCAGGACGATGCGGTACTCACCCGTGGTCGGGTTGACCGTCTCGACCTTGCAACGGCAGGCCGTCGAGTTGAAGAGCACTTCGGAAATCTTCCACTGGAGGCGCGACGGCGAGGTCGGGCTCTTCTCGACAGTGTGAATGTCCTTGATGGTCCAATTGATGGCCATTGGTCTTTCCTCCTCTGTCCGCGGGCCGGCCCGGACGGGTTCCGGCTTACGGTGTGCGTGATGGTTTAGAAACCGGCGCCGGACCCGCTGACAAACGGGTTGTCCATATCGAGCGTGCCCTGCAGCACGATGCGATACTCACCCGTCTCCGGGTTGCAGGTTTCGACCTTCGCGCGGGTGTTGACGGAGCAGTACACCAGGTGGCTGATGCCGGCCTGCAGGTTCTTCGGCGAGGACGGGCAGCGCTCCAGCACGCGGAAATCGTTGTACGTGAACTTGGTCATGATGTCACCTCCTCAGTGGGGTTGACGGTTAACGAGAAAGCCGGCTTGATCCGGCTGTTGCGTGTGTTTTCGGTGACATCCTCCACGGGCCTCGCGCAGTTGAGGACCACGCGGTAGGGCGCGTCGGCGAACTCGAACGATGGCAGGGCCGCCACCGTCTCGCGCGTCTGACGCTTCCAGAGGGCAATCCGGTCAGTCCGCGGGTTCAAGTTCGACCTCCCCTTGGGGATTGTTGATGAGTCCAAACGACATCAGAGCCGCGCACAGCCAGCGCCCGACCGTGGGGCAACGGTCGAGCCGGTGCGCCAGCATGACCGGATCGGATGCCAGCGCTGGTTCGCCGGCGATCAGCCGCGCCGCGGAGATAATGTCCCGGTACCGCCGCGACAGGCGCGGCTTGTGAAACATCGACGCGACAAGATAGGTCGCCAGATGCGCCGAGAACGCCCCCACTTTCGAATCGATACACTCGACGAAGAGGTCGAACCGGTTTTCCGGCGCGCGGTGGCCGCAGGTGATCCCGGAGCAAAGACGCATTCCGGAGATCGCACACTGCAGATCGACGATCACGTGTTCGACAAGGTGCGCCACATCCGCGACTTCCCCGACGGTCTTGATGGAGACTCCCTCCACCGACTGGACGAACAGCGGGGTGTTCTCCCACTGCTCGCAGCAGGAGTGATTTGCGAGCGTGGGAAACAGGCCGGCGAGCGCATGATAGATGGTGAGAAAGTCGCTCGTCTCGGGTGGATGGAAACCCTCCACGTCCAGGGTCACAATGAGGTGACTGGAGTCTTCCCGGAACTTGTGGTTGAGCATGCGTATCTTCGGAACCCGCGCGTACTGGATTCGAAGGATGTGCATGTCGCCCGGATGTGGGAATTCGCTCTGCGTGTCTGGTCGCCATGTGAAAACGGGATCAATTTGCTCCGCTACCCCGTCTATCGGCCCGGGGCCGGGAGTCCTTTAGCCGAATTCTCGGGTGAGCTCCGATGGTCTGGCCAGCGGGGAATCAGCGTCGGCTGCGTGAGAAGCCGCCCGCCCGCACTCACTTGCGGTCACTCTGGGAGGAGAGCCCTAACGGGCGCCGTTGCGTTTGAGAACTGCGGGGATTGTGCGCAGAAGGATGCCGGCGTCGCTTTTCATCGACCAGTTGTCGATGTACTCGAGATCGAGGCGCATCCATTCATCAAAGTCGATGTTATTGCGCCCGCCGACCTGCCAGAGACCGGTCATGCCCGGCTTTACCGACAATCTCCGCCTCTGCCAGGGGTCGTACTGGAGGACTTCGGTGGGCAACGGCGGGCGCGGCCCGACCAGCGACATGTCGCCCTTGATCACGTTGAGCAATTGCGGGAGTTCATCGATGGAGGTGCGCCGCAGCCATCGCCCGATGCGCGTGACGCGCGGGTCGTCGGTGATTTTGAACACCGGCCCCGACATCTCATTCAAAGACTCCAGCGCGGGACGTTGTGCCTCGGCGTCGGTGCCCATGGTCCGGAACTTGAGCATCCGGAATGGACGGCCGTTCAATCCGAGCCGCACCTGGGAAAACAATACCGGTCCGCGGTCGTCAAGCCAGATCGCCGCGGCCGTCACCAGCATGATGGGCAAAAGCAAGAGGCTCAGGGCGCCCGCCCCGAGGATGTCCATCGCGTCCTTGGCGGCCGCCGCCAGCGAGGGACGACGAACGGGATCCAGAAGAAGGGCTGGCGTGCCGAGAAAGTCGAACGCGCGGCGAGAGACGCCAAGCTCCGAAAACCAATCGGTCAGAATCAGCGCGGCAACACCCATGGCGGTGCACTCGCGGATGGCCGTGCGGGTGGCCGCCCGGGACTCCTCCCCAAGACAGAAGAGTGCATAGTCAACATGAGTGCGCTTGAGAATTCCCGCCAGATCGTCGAGAGCACCGAGGCATGGGATATCCCGATACCGCCAGAGCGCAGACGACTGTTCCTCTCGAATGAACCCGATGACCCGCAAGCCGTGATCGGGTTGCGATTCGATTTCGTGCAGCGCACGGCGCGCCTGATCGCCGGTGCCGATGATGAGGGCGTGCTTGTATGAGTGACCACGCCGCCTCCACCAGCGCAGGGATTGCACCACCGCGATCCGAAGAGTCATCAGTCCGGTCAGCCCCAGGACTCCGGTGAGGATCATGGAGGCGCGTTCCGGCGCCCATGCGGGGTGCAGGAATCCGACCGTGAGGGTGGCAGCCAGTGCGAAGAGCCAGCGGCGTGCTGCCGCACGCAGCAGGAATCCCTGGGATCGCAACCGCACCTGGTAGGGCTGGGTGTCGATGCCCAGCGCCACGAACAAGGCGCCGGCCAGCACGATGAGCGCCGGCTCCCGAAGTGCTGTCGCGGCAGTGGCCGCTCCCAGTAGCACCCGGGCGCAGACATACGATCCGATGGCAATCAACAGATCAACGCCCATGTGAAGGCGGCGAAGGAGTATGTAATGCTCCTGAAGCACGGTTCAGCCTGTCACTTGCTGTTTGCGGTGGTTTCCGACAACACCTGAAATCAGGTTCATGTACCGCCGGGCCAAAAGCCGCCGGTCGTAACGGCTCTGCACGTATTGTCGGCCCGATTGCCCCATTTGAGCACCCCGGTCGGGGGAGGCCATCAGAATCGCTATGGCGTCGACTAGCTCGTCGGCGTTCTCGGGCGTGAAGGCCACCGCACATCCGGCGCTCTCGCCCAGCTCTCGCGACTCGCCAAACGTGCCAAGGAGCATTGGGCGTCCCGCCGCCATGATCTCGTACATCTTCGATGGGACATTGTGCGTGAAGAGTTCGGCCCGCCGCATGTGGACGAGGCAGGCATCGGACGCGCTGTAATAATCCGCCACGCGGTTTCTCGGCTGGGCATCCTCCCAGAGGACATTGGTCAATCCGCGTCGCAACGCGAGATTCCGCAAACGATCCCGTTCGGCCCCATCGCCGACGATCATGAACTTCACCCCTGGATGGTCGCGCAGCTTTTCCGCGGCATCGAGAATGACCTCCAGCCGGTGTGCCATGCCGATGGTCCCGATGTACGAGACGAGAAAGTCACCGTTGACTTGGAGTTCCCTCCTGACTCTGTTCTGACGGGGCCCGGGCAGGAACCGGTCGGTGTCCACGCCGTTTGGGATCAGTTCCAGTTTGGATTGGGGAACCCCACGGGATGTGAGGATGTCGATGCTGCCCTGCGCCACAACCACGATGCGGGTGGCGCGGCGATACAGGAACATCTCCAAACGCTCGAGGAGGCGTATGACGAGACGGTTGCGAATGGCGCCGACCGCCACGATCTCCTCGGGCCAGATGTCACGGATTTCCAGGATGAACGGGATGCGCCGCAATGCCGCGACAATCCAGCCGGACACCGCACAGAACAACTGAGGTGATGTCGCAATCACGCAGTCAGGCCTCTGGGCTTTCGCCAGCGCCGTCACGGTCCCCGCGATCAAAAACGAGAGATAATTGAGTATCCGCCGCAGGTGACCACGGTTCGGCGCGGGGTAGATGCGTCCCCGGTGGATGGTCACGCCGTCCTGCGTTTCCTGCCGGTACCAGGCGCCCCGGTACGACTCCGGGATGATCCCGTTCGGATGATTCGGCATGCCGGTGACGATGTCCACAACGTGACCGGAAGAGGCCCAGAGCCGCGCCAACTCGCTCACGCGACTCGCCGGCGCATTGGTCTCCGGAGGATAGTAATGCGTGAGAAAGAGAATTCGGTTCGGCCGAGACTCCCGCCCGCGAGTGAGCCGCATTGAAGGGATCACAGCCACGGTGACACCTCAACCGTCGCGCCGGTTCTGAGCGACTCGTGCACGGCGAAGGTGACATCGGTCGCGCAGATGGCCGCCAGCGGATCACCGTCGACAGCATCCTCCGTCCGCAACCGCGCGATCAACGCGTCGAACTGCGCACGGTGCCCCTTGTCCTGGCGCGTCTTTCGCTCGATGGTTCGCCCGCCCTTGTGAACGATCCAGCGCCGGTAGTCGTCGATCGCGGCGCTGACACCCCCGCCGAAGATCTCCAGGGACTCCTTGGGAGTCCTTCGGTTGTGATCGGTGACGTAGATGATCGTTGCCGTCGAGCCGTCGGTGAAACGCAGCGTGATCAGAACTCCATCGGAATCGCGCTTTCCCAGTTGTTCGGCGCGCACCGCACACGGCCAAGAGCCGATCAGGTATTGCGCGGTGTCGATGAAATGGCAGATTTCACCTTTGATGCGGCCCCCGGAGGCGGGATCCGACATCCAGCCCGACTCCGGCGCGGGGCCGGCCGCAACCCGGTAGACCAGGGTCTTCGGATCGCGGACATCGGCAAAGGCGGCGTCAAGCGATGTGGCGGCGGGCGAGAAACGCCGGTTGAATCCGACCTGCAACCGGGGACCGCATTCCGCCATCATTGCCGCGAGTTCACGCAGGTCTCCGGGTTCGGTCGCCATGGGCTTTTCCAAGAAGACGCTCTTGCCCGCTTTGAGCGCGGCCATGGCCTGCGCGGCGTGCAGGTGATGCGGCGTTGCGATGACCAGCAGGTTGATATCGTGATCTTCCAGCAGGCGCTCCGGTGTGCACGTGGCATAGGCAAAACGGTGCTGCCGCATTGCCTGATCCGCGGCGACCGGCGTCCGTGAGGCAACGCCAACGAGGCGCACATCGGAACGCGAGGCGAGAAGCGGCGCCAGAACGGACCCGGCAAAAGCGCCGGCGCCCCAGAAGCCAACCCCAATGATGTCCCGGCCTTCTCCCCGCTTCCCGGACGCCAGGCGTTTCACCACCGGCAGCGGCTCGCTCTCGGGCGGGTACTCGAAGACCACGGCCAACGCTTGCTCTTCGGATTCAATCGTGCCGTAGGCCGAATCCGACTCTTCGATCTTGAAGCGGTGGGTGATCAGGGAACTGGTGTCGACCCGCTTGTCGGCAATGAGTTGCAGGAAGGCCTGCATGTTCCGGTTTTCCGTCCAGCGCACGTACGATTCGGGGTAGTCGACTCCCCGCTGCTCATAGGCGGCGTCGTAGCGCCCCGGCCCGTACGACCGTGAGACGCGCAGTTGCAGTTCCTTGCGGTAGAAGACTTCACGCGGCGCAACAACCGGCACCGCGCCCACCACGGTGATGCAGGCGCGATCGCGGGCAAGGGCGGCCGCCTCGGCAAGGATGTTCTCCGATCGGGAGGCGGCACAGACAATGACCGCGTCCGCACCGAGTCCTCCGGTGGCTTGTTGAACCACATGGATGGCATTCTCAGGTGCCGCCGTCATCAAGTGCACGTTGGACTCCGCGGCTCGCCGGCGAGAATCGGACGGATCGATGCCGATTACCCGGCAACCCTGCGCGGAGAGGATCCGCGCGGTGAGCTGCCCGAGAAGACCCAGGCCGACCACGGCGACGGTTTCACCGATCAAGGGCGACCCGGTTCGAACTCCATGCAGGGCGATGGCTCCCACGGCGACAAAAGCGCCCTCGTCGAAACCGACACTCTCGGGCAGGCGGCAAACCAGATTAACCGGCACATTGGTCAATTCCGCGTGCGAGGCCAGGTTCTGACCGGCCGCCGCGACTCGATCTCCGATCCGGAAACCGGAAACGCCCTCACCCAGACCGACCACGGTTCCGGCGCAGCTGTATCCCGGAACAAGCGGCTGGTCGAGACGATGGCGTGCCTTTTGCCATGTTGGCACGAGGCCTTCTGTTCGTGCCTTGTGCAGGACTTGACGAACGAGATCGGGACGGCGTCGTGCCTTCTCCATAAGCGACGCCCGTGCCATCTGGACCGACGCTCGTTCGGTTCCCGATGAGATGAGAGAGGCGCGAGTCCGGATCAGCACACATCCGGGTTGCGGAACCGGGTCCGGCAGGGTCACGGCCTGCGGCGTTCGCTCGCGAGGATGCTGGAGCAGTTGTTTCATGATGACCTGCCGTTCCGGCCGGCGGACACTGTGGCGACCGGCCGTCCAGTCCGATGAGATGCCACCACGCGCGGTCGTGTCTTCGGTCCACCACTGATGGCGTCCTCGCTGCCCGCCGCTTCCGGCGGTCGTTCGAGGCGCATCGGGTGAAGCGGTGCTTCCCGGCCATAAAGCAACGCGGGCGGCAGGGCGGAGAAAGCGCCCGCCACTCGCTCGATCAGCGCGGGGGTGCCCACGGTGACTCGCAGCCAGCCCTCCAAGGCCGGCTCGTGATTGCGGTTGCGCACGAAGATGAGGTGATTGGCAAGGGCGCGTGTCACCATGTCGGGATCGTGCACCCGCACCAACAGGAAGTTGGCCGGCGTGGTTCGCACCTCCAGTCCCATCTTTTCCAGCCGCGCGGCCAGTTCGCTCATGGTCGTGCGGGTCTCTTCAATCACGCGAAGGAGATGTCCCCGGTCCCCCAGGGCGGCGATTGCGGCCACCTGCGCGAGAAGGGTCGTGTTCTTGCCAACGCGAATGCGGTCGATCCAATCGAGATTGTCCGGATGGGACATGAGATACCCGATGCGCAGACCCGCCAGTCCGAACGCCTTGGAGAAGGAGCGCGCAATCATCAGATTCCGGTGGGCGTGCAGAAGCGGCGCCGCCGTGACACCGCAAAACTCGAAGTACGCCTCATCAATCAGGAACGCGACATTGGGATGCGCCCGGAGCAGGTCGTCGATCTGCTCGAGAGTGTAGAGCGCGCCCGTCGGGTTGTTCGGGTTCACAAGGTAAACCAGCCGCACATCCCGGGTGACCGCATCGCTGATCGCCCTGGGATCGCCGCGCCAGATCGACTTGGGTCGGGCGGCCTTCAGGCGGCCGCCGCAGGACTCGACATAGACTCGAACATTATCATAGGTGGGAGGAACCCAGAGGACAGTGTCGCCCGGATTCAGGAACGCGCGCGCGACATACTCCAAGGCGGCATCGGATCCGCCAAAGGCGCGAATCCATTCCATGCCGACGCCCGTGTATTCCTCAAGGGCGGTGCGCAGGGCGACGGCATCGACGTCGGGATACCAGTTCAGCTCCGTGTGCAGGACGCAGTCGGCCAGCGCGCTGCGCACCGCCGGCGAGGGGGGATGCACCGACTCGTTCCAGTCGAGCTTGGCCACCCGTTCGCGGTGCGGCAGAAACAGCGGAATCTGCTGTGTGCCCTTGTACGGCCGGAGCAGACGGACTTGCTCTGAGGGCCGGAACGCGGCCGACGTGGTGGCTGCACTGTCTTCGGACCGGCACGCTGCGGTCCCTGCGTGTGTGTCAATCATTGGAAATCTCCTGAAGTCAGTCGTGTCGAATCATGTGACGCACAGAGACGGGGAGGACATGGGTAGCGGCCGTAGTCGCGAAGCGGCGCGTCCTTGCGGCCATCGGTGTGATCGAGCCAGGTTGACCAGGCCCGCTTTCCTGCCTTCCAGACCGGTTCGGGGATGGCGCGCTTAAACTGCAACGCCCCATGACGCAGCCGCTCACGCGACATCCGCTGCTTCTCGTAGTCAGGATCTGCCTGGTCGCGGCCCAAGACGATGCCTTGTTCGTGTACCGCGTCGTGCTCGCTGAACTGGACAATCCCGGAACCGATCTCAGCCGCCCGGTGGGCATCCGATCCGGCCGTCACTGGCAAGCCACGCAACTTTGCAAGCGAGAGTGAGCGCCTGTTCTCATACCACGTGGACTTGGCGTTGAAGGCCTCGATAGCATCGATCTGGTTCAGAATCATCGGCCAATGGTCTTCCTCCGGAAGCAAAGCGAGCGCACCGGTCACCGGTCGGAAGGGATGAGGAAGGACCACGATCCCGTTTTGATCATGAATGGCGGCAGCGATCTCCGCCAACGAGCCGGGACGAATCGGCCTCTCCAGGTAAAGCCCGATCAGGTGCGCGCCGGTGTCCAGGGTGAATTCGCAGCCCACGATTACGTCGAAGGGCGGATTCTTGTCGCGCAGGCGGAGGGCGCCCTCGATCGTGTCGTGATCGGTGATCGCGACCCCGGTCAGCCCCCGGGCAATGACCGCGCTGGTGAACTGCTCCCACCCGGTTCGGCAATCGAACGATGCGCACGTGTGCGTATGAAGGTCGAACCCGTTCACCGGCCATCCTCCGTGCGCACGGGACAGCGGCGGATCACCGCGCGACGTTTCCCGTGCGGGTTGCGCTCGAATTCGGCGTCGCGGACCATCCTGATTCCCAGACCTTCCCCGAGCCGCAGCCGCAGTTCTTCGTTTAGTCTCGACAACTCCGATTCGGTGGCCGCCGGCGCATCGAGACGCACCTCCACCTGATCCGGTCTAGCCTGCACGATCTGAAAACGGCGAATGGCATCGAACTCACGGAAGACGGAATACAGATTCACCGATGGAATGCGCCGCCCGATCAGATCCACCAGGTCGTCGTCTTCGCGCCCCGAGATCCCCGAGATCAGCGGGAACGTGCGCCCGCAGGGACATTGTCGGAGTTCGCTTGACTCTGCGATGTCGCCGGTGTCGTACCGGATCAAAGGCATGGCAGTGTTGTGCAGGTTTGTGCCGATGATTCGGCACCTGGTTGTACCGTCATTGCAGGGGATCAGCTCCCAATAGCCATAATCGTCGTGACGGTGCATCCCGTCGCCGTGTTCGCACTGAGCCGCGGTCACGACTTGTTCGGCCAGTCCGTACCAGTCCGATACGGGCGCACGAAACACGCGCGTCAGCTTCTCCCGGACCGCGCGACTCAGGGTTTCGGATGCGGTGAGGACCGCGCGAAGCGGCGGCGGCTCCCAGCCGCGCTCCATCGCGATGTCGGCGAGAATGGCCAGGGAAGACGGATATCCGCGCAGAAACCGCGGCCTGAACTTGCGAATCCGGTCGAGGAATATTCGCGCGTGTCCCGAATCGAGATGGTAAGCTGAGAAATACAGGAAGTTGCGCAGCCGGTCGTGACGCCAGAGCGGCTCGCCTTCTCTCGGAACATAGGTGCGCACGATGGCAACCGGATCACGGAAGCGATAGCCGACCCAGCTCCAGTGCCGCCAAACCGTTGCCTTCTCGACGGCAATCTGGGAAGGCGACACCCACACCCCCATGGGCTCCCCGGTCGATCCGGAAGTACGCTCGCAGATGGAGCGGGAAGGCAGCGGATCACGCCGCAAGAGATGGCTGTCCGCGCGGACGGTGTCCTTGCTCAGTATGGGGAGTCGTGCCAGATCGGAGATTTCGCGGAAGTCGGCGCCCGGCTGAAACCCCAGCCGCTGAAACAACTCGCGGTAGTAAGGCACGTTCCCGGCGGCATCCAGAAGCAGCGCGCGAAGGTGCGTGAACCGAAAGGCGTGGCGTTCGTCATCGGAACAGTATGCATTCCGATTCCATTCGGATCGGAGAAGCAACCGGCCCTGCCAGGTTGCGCGCGCATCGTACAGGAGTGAACCGAACGCCATGAGTCAGCCAACCTCCATACTGGTCTCTTTGATTGAGTCACGCACAATCTGTTCATGCATTCCGGCTGAGGTGGAGGCCAACGCTGCATTCGACGGCCAGTTTGCTGCTTTGGCGAACGCTGCATAGGTACGCCGAGCGGTCTCTTCCCAACTGAACTCCCGGGCGCGGCGACGACCCCGGCGAATCCACTGCGCCCGCCAGGCGGTGTCGGTCGCGATTCGCGCCAGTGCGTCCGCGACCGTCACGGTGTCGTGCGGATCGACAAGCACCGCCGCGTCGCCCGCGACTTCGGCCATTCCGGAGCGGTCGGCGCAAATCACCGGACAACCCGCCATCATTGCTTCGAGAACCGGCAATCCGAATGACTCGCAACTCGACAACTGCACGGCCGCGACGGCGTTGCGATAGAGGTGTCCCAGATCCTGGGGAGGCACGAACCCCAGCCAGTGCACATGCGCGGAGAGGTTTGCGTCGCGGGCGATGTCGCGGATGGTGCGGGAAAACCCGCTCCAATCAGGGCCCGCCAGAAGGAGAGCTGGCGCATGGGAATCCGCATCTCTGAATGCGGCGTACCCCTCAAGCAGTGCCGGCAGGTTCTTATTCGGTGCGAGCGCGCCGACCGACAGGAAATACCGCTCCGGCCATTTCCACGCGCTTGGAGCGTCGGTCGTTGCGACTCGATCACCTGAAAGGTGTGTCGGGTTTCCTGGACCCTCATGCGTGACGGTGATCAACTCATCGGCAATCCCCAATTGCTCCGTGAGATCACGCGCCGCCGTATGCGAGACCGCGACAATGCGATCCGCACGGCGTGCATCCTGCCTGAGGCGGCGGCGGAGATACCCGATTCGTGCCCGTTCGTAGAGACGACCGAACAGGTTCGGGGACTCCCACCCGGCGAATTCGTGGCTGTGCAGAAAGTAGAGGTTCTGGTAGGCGATCACCTCGGGACAGAGTTTGCGCTTCGAAAGCACGCCATAGGGAAGGAAGTAGACATCCGGATCGGCCCTTTCGATGATCCGGTGAACCATGAACCGCTCGAAGAGCACACGAATCGGCCCGCGTCCGATGAAGTCGGGAACCAGCCACAGTTTCAGGTTGGGTTGTCCGGAGTCGAAGTGACGGGCGGCCGGGCGCGTGGAGATGACGGTGAACCGTGTCTCGGGATAATCCGACACCATGCGCGTTAGAAGTTGTGTCAGGTAGGTGTAGCCCCCGCCCAGTTCCGGCCCGCCGACCTGAAGACCGTTGATCAGGACGTGCTTTTGGCGCATGCGCTCGGGCGCCCGGAGAAGCGTCAGTCTCGAAATCGACTTGCTTCCGTCCTGCCTTACTTCCAGTTCGTCAAGCCAGCGCTCAATTTCGGCGAAACGCGCATCCCAAGTCTGGCCCGCGGCGGCTTCGCGCTGCTTGTCACGGCGATGCTGCGCCGCTTCGGAGGTCTCACGGCAGGCCGCCTCGCAATGCGCGATAAACTCGCCACGGTCGGAGCCGACGCGCACAACCGCCTCGAATCGCCGTGCCTCCGGCATGTCGGTCGACACGATCGGCTTTCCGGAGGCAAGGTACTCGTAAAGCTTGAGCGGTGACGCGCCGAGGGACAGAGCATCGTGCTTGTACGGATTCAGGCAAACATCGAATCCCCGGATGATCTGGGGAATCTCCTCCCCAGGATGGCGGCCAAGAAAGCGCAGATTCGGAATGTGACGGAATGCTCGTGTGTCGACTCTCACCGGCCCGACAACGACGACGCCGGCATGGGGCAGGGCGCCGGCGAGCGCCGCCAGCAGGTCCAGATCCACCCAGTATGCAACCGCCCCGACAAAACCGAGAATCGGGCGTTGCAGTCCGGCCAGGCAGGGATGTGCGGCAACCCCGGAGCTGAGTTCACTGGAGAACAAGCCGGCATCGCAGGCATTGGGTGACAGTCGCAGGTTTGCACAGCGGGGATTCAATCGCTCCGCAAGCCGGTCGGCGGTGACAATCGTCAGGTCCGCACGCCGCAGTGTCTCGTCTTCGAGTTCCGCCACCGTTGACGGACGAATCAGTCCCCGCGCGCCGGTGAAATCGTCGACGCACTCGTAGATGACTTTCTTCGGGTGAAGAATATCGACGAGATCGGCGGAGTAGGGCGTATAGAGCCAGAGGGTATCAATCTCGAATCCGATGGCCCTCACCGCCTGCTTGATGCGGCGTCCCAGCCACCTGTTGTTCAATCTTGCCAAGGGTTTCCACATCTGGAAAAACGGGATCACCACCGGAGGCGTCCAGATCCACAAGTTCTCGCTCACCCGTCGCGGGCTCTTGCCGCAACGACGGAGCCGACTGCGGTGCTCCGGCCAGGTGCGCAGAAGCGTGATCCAGTGCATCTGCGATTCGATGTACAAGACGCGATTGGCCGAGGAGAGACGCTCGGCCCAGCGCTGCTTGCGGGTGCGCAGATCGTCGTAGTCCTGCGTGGACACGATCACGACATCGCGATCACGCATGCGCCACCTCTTCTGAGTCCGGCTCATACTGCGTGGCCGGGGTCCATGAGGAATTGGCGACCGCATTCGGGATCGCACCTAAAGTGCTGCGCTCCACGGTTTCTGGGCGGATGACGATCTCCCAACAGCAGGGTGCTTGGACTGTGCCGCTAAAGAGAAGGCGCCGGTGGCCTTCACGCGTCCCATAAGACCGTGATCGCCAGCCAAGGCTAGTACTCATCCGGAGACTTTGATCCGAGGAGAGCGTGACTTCCAGTGTGTCCCCGTCCGGCAATTTCAGCTTCGCCGAGGTGTCGTCCCCGGCGGCGATGGCCACACTCCCGAGCGGGAAGGTGACAACGACCGTGTGCGTTCCATGACCTTCGAGGCGGTCTTTGATCGCGATGGATTCCTCACGGCGGTCCAACATCAGGGTGCGCTCGTGGATGACGGGGTCGGCGAGACGCGCATAACCGTCATGCCGCATGACCACTCGCACGGTCTCGCCCGCGTCTTCGAATTCGAGAATCCTCGGTGTGGCATCCTTCCACAGACAGAAAAGCTGGGCGCCGACGAAGCGGTTCTGTTCGAGACCATCGATTTCCACGGTGGCATGCGCCGAAGTCCGCCGGAACCGGTTTCGCGCTTTGGGATCGGCGGTGTAGGCACCGGTCCCGGGATCGATCACCACCGGATTGCCTTCGAAGGAGGCGACAAACGACAGCAAGTCGTTGTGCTTGTGTCCCCCGATTCCGCCGGTGCCGACCGGGTTGGCGAAGGCATGAATGAACCAGCGATCCGATCGCAACGCCGCAACTTGAGCATCGGGGAACGCCCGGGACCCTGGGGTACGGGAGCCGTCGATGCCCATGGCCCGTCCCGCCCGCCGCCAGGCGTCGTGATAGGATTCCGCGCCGGCCAGCCAGAGAACATCCTCCGCGGGATCAGCAATGATGTGATGATCACGTTGTTGCGCGCCCAAGCCGGGGAGCGCGGTCGCCAGTTGAATGATGTGGCTGTGATCCTCCGGCGACCTTGCCTCCCAGAAGACAAAGCGGCCGTCATCTCCATCGCCGAACTGCGGGAGACACCCGCCAGCGCCGGCGTTGGCAAGGGAGAATGCCGCCATCCGGTTCAGGACATCGAGGAGCACGCCCGCATCCCGCTCCTCTCGACGCGATCCCAGCCTCCAGGCGAAGTGCCACATTTCAAATGTCAGGCGATGATAGGCAAATGACGACTCATAGCAGAAGCCGTCGGGCAAAACCTGCTGCGACGACTCCGCCAGGAGTTCCCTCCAGGCGAAGTGCTGCCACTTCCCCGCTTCCTTCCACTCGGGGATGAATGCCGCGATGGCATAAAGCCCGACGAGATCCGCGATGTAGTGGTTCGTATTGAGCCCGCGGCGTGTGCGTTCGAGATTGCGGGCAATGACGCGTCCATGCTCAATCAGGGAACCAATGAACGTGCGAACGAAGGCCTCATCGAAAGCCGGCGCCTCACGGCACCACTGCCAGGCCACGATCCAGTTGCAGGCGCGAATGGCGATTTCCATCGGGTTCGTCCACTGGGGACCGTACCCGCACGGATTCTCGCGGCAGAAGTCGGAAACATAATCCCGGAAGACTTCCGCGTACCGGACATCGCCGGTGAGATGCCAGGCAACAGCCAGGGTGGGCGCATAGTGGAAGCGCCCCGGTTCCCAGACATGCTTGATGTCCGACTTGTTGTCGGGAAGGACAATGGGCACGCGTTCGGCGCGCGTGCGCGGGAACTCGATTCCGGTGACCGGGTCACGCGACCACCCGTCTTTGGGTGTCCACGCGATCTCGCCATGCCCCAGAATCGGAATCGTGCCGTCGCAGACACGATCGGCACGACGCGTGATCGGCCCGATCATCCGTGGTGCATGATTGACAATCCACTCCCGGATTTCGCCCTGCTCACGCCGGTTCCAATACCAACCTGGTCCGCGATCGAGGGCAAAGTGATCGCGCCAAGTTCTCGCACCGATCGCCGGCGCCATTCGTGAGATCCATGACTTCGGCAGGCGACCGCGGACCGGGAGGATGGGCGCGATCTCACGGCGCAGCCGAAGGATCAACCGTGACGGCAGTCTGGAGGCGGGACGCCGCCACCGCTGAACCGGCGACTCGCGGTCGGTCGACCCATTATGGACAGAAGGCGTGGACATGGCTCCGCATTGATTCCGGGCAGTCTCAGGTGGTTGCGAGTCCCCCGTCGATCACGAGTTCCTGACCGGTGATGTAGGCGGCCTTCTCGGACACCAAAAATTCGATCAGCGCCGCGATTTCTTCGGGACGGCCGAAACGGTGCACGGGAATGCGGGCGAGGATTCGTTCCCGCTCTGCAATGCTCAAGGATTGGGTTCGCCGAGTCTCGATGACACCCGGCCGGACGCAGTTCACGGTGATACCGTGCTCGGCATTCTCCTCCGCAAGACTGATAGCCAGCCCGTGGAGGGCCGCCTTGCTGGCCGCCAGTCCGGCGTGCCCGGGGCCGGACACACGAACCGGGGACTCGGTGATAAAGACGATGCGCCCGTACCCCCGCTGGCGCATCGGATTGATGGCCGCGCGCGTGAGATTGTAGGCGCCCTCGAGATGAGTCGACAGTGTCTCGTTCCAT
This sequence comes from Candidatus Zixiibacteriota bacterium, assembly GCA_040752075.1. Lineage (GTDB taxonomy): Bacteria > Zixibacteria > MSB-5A5 > WJJR01 > WJJR01 > JBFMFQ01. The sequence goes on from JBFMFQ010000007.1 coordinate 16,515, forward strand.
TGCCGGCGGTTCATGCGGTGAAACGGCGCATCGTGACGGTTGCCGGCGCAGTGGATGAGAATGTCGAGGTGCTCGTGTTCAAGAAGGATCTGGTCGATCATCTGGTTGCAGGCATCGGCGCGTCCGACATCGCAGCAGTACGGCGTCACCGCCGCGCCGAAGGAACGGATCGTTTCGCACACCGTTTCCGCCTCGGGCGTGTGGACGGCGTAATTGACCATGACCGTCGCCCCGTGCTGCGCCAATCCGACCGCAACGCTCCGGCCGATCCCGTGGGAGGAGCCGGAAACCAGCGCCACTCGGCCGCGCAGCGGCAGGTGATCATCGGCGTGCGCGGTCTCGGCGATTCTCCGTGTCGGGTGCGTGAATCGAATGCTGCGCGTCAACTCAGACATGCCAGCCTCCCTTGAGTCGGGGTCCGATAACACGTTCGCGGCGCCGCATGACGCCTGGTGCTGATCCGGCATTGGGTGTGATCCATCGCATCAGATTGACCCCGGGCGGGCCGATTCATGCGGCGCCGTTTCGAGCATGACATTCGAGCGTCTCGTGATGGTTTTGGGCAGCAAACGGTCGGCGTGCTCGGCGATCATCGACTGCGCCCGTTCGTAGTCGTCCGGACGCCCGATGTCGAGCCACAGCCCCTCATGACGCTTCGACACCACCACCTGCCGGGCCGCAAGCAACGCCAGGATCAGTTCGGGAAAGTCGAACCGCTCGGATGGGGGGATCCAGTCGAGCGCGCTTCGTGAGAAGGCGTAAACACCCTCGGATACACAGAACTGGACTGCTGGCTTTTCCCGGTAGCCCGTCACCACTCCCGTCGGGCCCGAGTCGATGACGCCAAACTCCGAGTTCAATGAACGGATGTGTGATGAAATGGTGATTTGCGGACGGTGCGAGTCGTCGCGATGCGCCCGCAGGAAGGCGGCATAATCCAGGTCGGACAGAACATCCCCATTGAGGACCAGGAAGTGCTCGGGCAGGCGCTCCCGGAAGGCGCGAAGGGGACCGGCTGTGCCGAGAGGTTCGGATTCGCGCGCGTACTCGATCGACACGCCCCACTGGGAGCCATCGCCGAAATAGGCTTCAATCAGGCCGGCCATGTGGCCGACGGTGATGATCACGCGGCGGAACCCATCGCGTGACAGTTGGGCGATGATGATCTCGAGAATGGGGTTGTCCCCCACCGGAACGAGCGGCTTCGGGAAGGCAACTGTGTAGGGGCGTAACCGAGTGCCCCGGCCACCGGCGAGAATGACCGCAGTGGCGGATGATTTCCCCCCTATGTTGCGCACGCCATCCATGGCGAGGATTGTGGGTATCACCCCACATGCCGAAGGCGGCGGAACCCTGTTACTATTTTGCAAGTCGTTGTCTGCCTGAGCATTATATCTCGCTGAATCCGAATAACCGAGAGAACATCTGGGATACATCCATGGGTGCGACGAAGGCTTTTCGCGGCCCGGGAGGAACTTTTTTCCAAGATATCAGCCGAGGTTCGGCACACCGGGAAGAGCCGATGCAAAGGCGAATTCGCCGGCGTTGGAGCGAAGCCGGGAGCGGGACCGGAGATAGACGGCGGTATTGGCAATGGCGAAGGCCGTCAGGGAGGACAAGGCCGATCCCGAGGCACCGAAGTGCGGAACGAAGATCAGATTGCAGATGACATCGACAAGCAGCGACACCCCTGTCAGGCCGAACAGAAAGGGGAAGTCCTCAAATCGAAGCAGGATGTTGACGTGCGGGGCGAAGGCGAGCGAGACGACGGAAGATATCGCGAGAATTTGGAAGACCGACACCGCTTCCGGGTACTTCCCGAGGTCGATCATCGGAATGACCCAGCGGGCGGCCACGGCGCCGCCAAGCACAACGGGAATGAAAGCGAGGACGAGCCGCCGGTGACGTGCCAGGAGGGACCGGAGTTCGTGCTCCGTCTGCATCGATCTGATCAAGGGCAGAAACACCGTGTGCACGGCGCCGAGGGCCATGGAGAGCACGGTGTAATAGCGGAAGGCCGACCCATAGGTGGCGACGGCCTCGGGACCCGCGAGCCATCGCAGAAGGAAGAAGTCGGCCTGGGTCATGACCGCCACCAGGATGGTGTAACCGAACAAGTAGCGGTAGGGGCCGGTGACAATGGCCGCCATCCAGCGCAGAGCCAGTCCAACCTGTCGCAGCTCGCGCCACTCGAGCCGTCGCGCAAACACAACCATAAAGACGAGCAGCAGCGCCACGGTGTGAACCACAAGGGCATCGTACGCGCTGATGGACGTTCCGGTCACAATCAACAGCCCGACACCACCCAGCAGGATGGCGGCGCGCAAGATCTCCACCGACGAAAACCGGAAGAAGCGCATGCCCTGCTGAAACGATGTGCGCACGTACTCAACCAGGCACTGCGCGACAACCAGAAGCAACGCGACACCGTAGAGGCCGTGGAGGTGCGGCGCAAACAGGTACATCACTCCGCCGAGTCCCGCCAGAAGACCGATCTGGAGTATCAGGAAAGCCGACGGTGCGCGGTCCAGGCCAAGACGGTCATACCCGACGATGAACGTGCGGTTGAACCCGCCCGACATCATCTGCCCCAGCATCGTCGCCGCAGAAAACGCCAGTGTGTATGCGGCGTATTGATCCGGCGCCATAAACCGGATCAACAGGACAACGGTCGCCCCGAGCACAACCCTGGCCAGCACATCCAGCGTGAAGACCTGAACAACGGCTTTCATGGGGGTCGCTGGCTCCGGGGGTTCGAGGGACTGCCGGGCGCGGCTTCCCTCCTTAGTGTGTCAGACTTGAAGACTGTGCGCGATGTGGCCCATCTCATCAACTTGAATGCCCGGTGTGCCGGGAGCGCCCGGCGCTGTTGAAGCGGCGACTCGGTGGGTTCTGGAAATCCGGGCTTTCGAGGTGACGACTCGTGCCAGGTGCGCGACGATCCGGCCCGCGGTCTTTCCATCCCAGAAGCGCGGATGACGGTACCGCACCGGGTGTGGGAACTGGATTTCGTCCAGGACGGCAAGGATGCGATCCAGGTCCAATCCCACAAGCCGATTGGTGCCTTCGGTGATGGTGACTGGCCGCTCGGTATTCGTGCGCAAAGTCAGGCACGGGACCCCGAGCATGGTGGTTTCCTCCTGCACGCCGCCCGAATCGGTCAGGACGGCCAGCGCCGACTTTTGGAGCGCCAGAAACTCGATGTAGCCTTGTGGCTCGCAGAGAATCAGATTCCCGCGGCCGACTCTGCCGGCCCACTCTTCTCCCCCGCCGAAATCCGAGAGCCGCGCCTTAGTCCGGGGATGAATCGGAAACACGATTTTGTGACGTGCGGTCAGGCTGTGGATGATGTCCAGAAGGATGCCGGCGTGCTCGGGGTCATCGACATTGACCGGGCGGTGCATGGTGAGCAGCAGGTATTCGCCTCGTCGCACGCCGACCTGGGCCGGCGAGTCGCAGGCGATAATGCGGTCCATCTGCGCCATCATGGTATCGATCATGATGTTCCCGACGAAGACGATTCGGTCGGGATCGATTCCCTCGCGGCGGAGATTGTCCCCGGCGTCGGCGCAAGTCGTGTAGAGCCAGTCGGCGGTGTGGTCCGCCACGATGCGGTTGATCTCCTCGGGCATGGAACGGTCGCGCGAACGCAGCCCGGACTCGACATGCGCGCACGGTATGCCGCACTTCGCGGCCGCCAGCGCACAGGCCAAGGTCGAATTGACATCCCCCACGCAAATGATGAAGTCGGGCTCGTGGTCGAGGAGGAACCGTTCGATGCCGATCAGTGCGCGTGCCGTCTGCTCGGCGTGAGTGCCGGAGCCGATGCCGAGATGGACATCCGGGGAGGGTATCGCCAGCTCCGAGAAGAAGACGTCCGACAGATGCTGATCATAATGCTGGCCGGTATGGATGATGATTGGTTCGAACTGATCATGGGAGCGCCGCAATGCCTGAACGAGGGGCGCAATCTTCACGAAGTTTGGGCGGGCACCCGCGACAAGCGCGATCCGCCGATAGTTGACTCCGTGGTCGTCTCGATTATGCACGATTCTCCGGCTCCCCATTGGGAGTGATCGGCTGGTTGCCCCGCTTTCCCCACCCGAAAGGGTCCGATATTCTGGCCGGGAGTCTCATTCCCCATACGGTCGCCAGATAGTGCCAGAGAAGCAGGAGGGCCACCACCACCGGCCCAGCGGACAGCCCGGCCGTCAGGGTCGCCCGCACCCGGTGCGGACCCGATGGCAGCGTCGGCACCGCGGCCGTATCGAGGATCTGAATATCGGCCACATCGCGCGTTTCTTCGATGCGCGCCATTTCGTATTCCTGGGACAGCTGCACATACAACTGGGACTTCATCATGACCTGGCGGGCCATCCGGTCGTCTTCGATTTGCAGTTCGGGACTGCCGCCGGTGCTGTAATTGCGGTTGCGCGAACGGAATTCCTCAAGCGCGTTTTCGGCCTGGGCCAGTTCCTCCCGCACCTGGTTGAGGCGTCCGGCCACGAATTCCCGGACCTGTGCCGCCCCGGAGGCATGAAGCGCGATCCGCCGGTCGGTCAGCGCATTGACAAGAGCGTTGCAGATCGCCGCGGCGGTGACGGGATCATCGAGCGTGATCGAGACTTCGCAGGCGCCCGTGGGCCGGTCCAGCCGCGTGTGGATGAGTTCGCGAACCCCCTCCAGCGCCACCTGGGGGTTGTCGGTGTCCGTGATCTCCAGAAGCGTTGTAAATGAACCGGCCGATTTGCCGGACCGGGGAAACGGTGCGGCCAGAAGCGGCCGTATGACCGATTCGGAACGGAGAATTGTCGGGTACAACTCCGAGCCGCCGGTCATTTCCGACGGCAGCGATGCGCCTGTCATCGTAAGAATGGACGGGGCCAATGACGCCAGCGTGCTCAGCTTGCCCGACGCCCGGGGGGGCAGTAGCGTGGCCCGGGCGGTGTATTCGTTCGTTTGGAAAACACCGACCACGGCCGCGGTGACGGTGACCACCCCGACAAAGAGGAGCACCGTGCGGCGCGAGCGCCAGACTTCGGCCAGACCCTCCCACCACACCCATGCGGTTTGCGGATGAGCGGCCCCATAACGGGTGGGTCGGGATTCCAGCCGGGTGGAGCCGGGATGTCGCAGCGTGATGCGCGGGTTGTTCAACTTGCTCGCCTCGATTGTTAGTTGCTGAGCGAATGCACGACCAGGACCGTTGTTGCCAGCCCGCCCACGATCGATGCACCCTGGGTGATTGTCCGGAGCCAGTCCGTCCGCTTTTCGACCCGCGGCGGCACGAAGATGGCGTCGCCGAGGTCGACGTGGATGTTCCGCCGACTGCAATTGATGACCTGACCATCCGCCTTGATGAGCCGGGTCTCTTCGTAATCGGATGAGCGTGTCGTGCCGCCCGCTCGGGCGATGTAGTCCTTCACTTTCCAGTCCTGGCCGAACCCGATCGTGCCGGGGGAGGCCACCGCACCCAAGACCTGCACACCCGATGGTTCGGCGGGGATGAAGACCTTGTCTCCATGGCGCATGACCACATCGCTGATGCCGCCGTTTTCCGCCAGGATCCGGGGCACATCAATGATGATGCGCGTCATCGATTCCGGGTTGAAGTCGAGCAGTTGCTCACGATAAATCCGGCCGGTGGAATCCCGTTGTAAGGGCTGCGAGTTGATGAGGATCTGCCCGATGTTCCGTTGTTTTGCTTCCTTGGAGATTTCCTGCCGGATAAAAACGGTTCCCTGCGGAAAGGCGCGCGTGGTCAGGCCGCCGGCCCGCTCGAGGACCGCGAAAAAGCTCTCGTCATCCCGCAGGAGCGGGTAACGACCGGGAAACCGGACCTCGCCTTCGATGGTCACGAGACGGTGGTCGCGGTAGAATGGATCGGACCGGACAAAGACATAGTCGCCGTCCTCGAGGAGGATGTCGGCGGCGAGATCGCCGCGGTTGATGATCTGATCCAAATCACAACTGATCGTCTTGGTTTGCGAATTGGAAATCCGGCGGGCCACTTCGACTTCCTTCAGGTAGGCCTCGCGGGTCGGGTTTCCAGCTCTAAAGACGAGGTCCGAGAGCCGCATGGCCTCGTACAGGGTGTATTGGCCGGGGCGGCTGACCTGTCCCTCGATGGTCACGTACTTGGGGCGCTGCACTTCTTCGAGAGCGTACACCGTCAGGCGGTCGCCATTCTGCAGAAACACATCGGCATTGCCGTCGCCATCCAGAATGGCGCCGAGATCCACCGCGGTGATCTGCCAACCACCTTCTTCGGACTTCCGCAGAAGATCGGCCCGCCGGAGATGCGCATCGGGCTTCAACTGCGCGCCCATGTCGATGAGATCGCCCACCCGCATGGAGTCTGAGCGTTCGAACGCGCCGGGGTGTTTGACCCAGCCTTCCAGCCAGACAACATTGGGCCGCATCTCGAACATCGAAAAGACGCTGATGTCGTCGCCATCGAAGACGGGTGTCGACCAACCGTCGCCTTCTGCGTCATTGGCGAGATTGACATCGATGAGCACCCGGCCATCGTTGTCCTGCAACCGGTCAATCATGACCCGGTCGCGGTAGGCATCCGCGTCGAATCCCCCCGCGAGTTCGATGAAGTCACGGAGGGTGGTCGACTCCTTGAGTTCGTAGATGCCGGGCCGCTTGACCCGGCCCCGCGCCACCGCGCGTGGACCGACGACATCAACGAAGATGGCATCGCCGGCCTGAAGACGTGGGTCATCATTGCGCCGTCCGGTGAGAAGGAAGTCGTAGAGATCAACGGTCTGCGTGCCGTTTTCGCGAACCAGGCGAACCCGGCGGAGTGTCCCGCGCTCGTTCGGTCCCCCGGACCGGTAGAGCGCGTCCACCAGGGTGGCGGTCGCTTTCACCGTGTAGGCGCCGGGACGACGCACTTCGCCAAAGACGAACACGCGAAAAGTCCGCATCTGGCCGAGCATGACCGAGAGTTCGAAATTCGAGTAGACACTCTCCAGCTTCGATTTGATCGCCTCGCGCGCGGCGGCGAGAGTCATCCCGTCGAGTGTCAGCGCACCCGCTTTCGGGATGAAGACCTGACCGGTCCGGTCGATGGTCAATTGCAGTTCGAGGTCGACACGTCCCCAGAGATTCACCAGCAGGTTGTCTCCGGTGCCGAGCCGGTACTCCTCCGGCGCGACGGTGGCGTAGGCATCCGTTGGATCGCCATCGGCCGCGGTGAAGACATCATAACCGAAGGGCCGCGGGATTTCAGTTGAGGGGCGCGGGATATTCTGCACTGTGTCGTTTGGAATCCAGGAGGGGAACTCCGCTTTCGCCGAATCTCGTCCGGTGCCCGCCTCTTTCGAGGGGATAGATTTTATGGCAACGGCGGTGTCCGGGGTGAACAGCTCCGGTGTCTGATACCGCTCATCGGAGTTTGCCGGAGTCGGGGGCGTGACCCCGGGGTGACTGGCCTTGATGGCCTCGATGGCCTGATTGATGGCCTCCTGGTCGGTTGTCTGACAGAAGGGACGGCGCCATGCGAGACAGTACAGGACGAAGATGAAGATGAGAATGATCCAGAACCAGATCCCGCGCGACTTTTCCATGACACCCTTCCTTGTCGTTTCTTTCCCGCGTAAGTTGCACGGCGCGGGCTGGACCCTCCGATGGTCCGATTTGGACGATGTCAAAGCCGGTGCCAGATTGGAGCCGGGCCGCAAAGATTTTCACAATCGGGACCTAACGCGTTGCGTGGAAATGTATTACGGGGACGCCCCCACCGGGGGCCCAAGCGGCGAGGTCGGGCGAGGGAAGCCGGTTAGGAAATGTTACCGGCGGGTTCTGGAACAAATTTCCGAATGTTTGTTCGGAATCAGGAGCGTGCCAATCAGGTGTCGTGCCAACGTCCGGCCGCAATCAAGTCGGACTTCCACTTGGCCAAGGCGGCCGCGAGCGGGGGGCATTTTGTTCGGAGTGAAAACCGGCTGGTCAGACCGCCGTCAAGCGGCCTCGGGGCGGGGCGTCCCAATTGAGCGTACCGTACTCCTTGGACTTGTTCAATGGGGAATCCAAACTCGCCGGCGATCGCGATGCCGAGCTCGTAGCGGCTGGTGATCTCCGAGCCGGCAACATGCCGTATCCCGGATGCTCCGGTTTCGAGAATCTCGATAACGGCGTCTGCGAGGAAATTCACCGGTGTCACATTCGAGCGTTGATCAATGGGGACCCGAAGAACACCGTGATCGCGGAGTTGATAGAGCATCGATTCCGCGAAAGTCGGTCGGCCGGGATCGCCCACCCCGAGAAAGCTCGCCGACCTGATGACCGTGCTTTGCAGCGCCCCGCCAAGGACAACCTCTTCGGATGACAGTTTTGTCCGGCCATAGAAATTGATGGGGGAGGGCACGGCGTCTTCATCTGAGGGACCGCTGGTCCCATCGAATACGTAGTCGGTTGACAGGCAGATGATCGATGCGTGCGGCGAGATGAGCTGGGCACGTCGGACAAGATTGCGGGTGGCATCGACGTTCAGCGCCTCTGCACGTTCATGATCGCGTTCGCACCCGTCAACATCGGTCCATGCCGCGGCATGGACGATGCAATCAGACTGGGCCGAATCGAGCCACCGCGAGATCGAGCCCTCATCGAGAAGATCCAAGGGGACTGCTTCAGTCCCAGGGGTGGCGGGGATTGCCGATCGGTGGACACCCGCCACAACCGAAATCCGTCCCGCCGACAGCCTGCTAATGAGAGCACGGCCCAACAATCCCGAGGCGCCGGTGACGGCAACGCGCATGCTGATCGACTCAATTCCGGCGCAGGAAGGGCGGCGCCCACTGTGAACGGGCCAGGCACCAGTCACGGTTCTGACGGATCCACGCCACGGTCCGCTTCAGGCCCTCGGCCATATCAATCGCCGGCTGCCATCCAAACACCCGCGCTGTCTGCGAGAAGTCGAGCGCATAACGCAAGTCATGGCCGGGCCGGTCGGGAACCATTGTGATCAACGCCGGATCGGCCCCGCATGCATCACAGATCATTCGCGCCAGCGAGTAGTTGTCCGTCTCGTGCGGCGACCCCAGATGCCAAATGGGACGCTCCTGTCTGAGCTGGTGATCGGAGAGGATTCTCATGATTCCGGAAACGTAGTCATCCACGTAGAGCCAGCAGCGCCGCTGGCGTCCGGACCCATAAAGCGGCAACGGTTCGCCGGTGAGCGCCCGTGTCGTGAAGAGCGGAATGACCTTTTCCGGGTACTGACGGGGACCATAGACATTGACCGACCGGATAATTGTCACGTCCAGCCCGAACGTGCGGGCATAAGACAGCGCCAGCCAGTCGGCCGATGCCTTGCTGGCGGCGTAAGGGCTGGTCGGGCGCAACGGGTCGCCAATGCCGAACATCTGCCCCTTCGTGGCGGGGCCGTAGACCTCATCGGTGGAGATCACGATGACCGGACAAAGTGTCCCGTGCCGCTCCTTCTGACGCAGCGCCATTTCCAGCACCATCTGGGTCCCGAGGACGTTTGTGCGAACAAACCGTGCGGCGTCCTCCAATGACCGATCCACGTGTGTCTCGGCCGCAAAATGGAGCACCAGATCGAATGGATCGGTCCACAGGGCCGCAAACGATTCGGCGTCGGAAATGTCGACTTTGGCGTGGGTGTGACGCGGGTCGTTCGCGGCTTCCCCGAGATTGTCGAGCGAACCCGCGTAGGTCAGGCAGTCGGCATTAACGATGGTCAACTGGGGATCAAGTCCGAGACACGCCCGGGTCACGTGGGAACCGAGAAAACCGCAGCCGCCGGTAATGAGGAATCGCATCCCGGTCAACTCACAAGCCCGGAACCGTCGGCACGCCAGTCGTAGGGGATGTCGTTTTCGAAGGGGTCCACGCGAATCTCATCCGGATCGGTGTGGTTGTACGACTCGGTCGGGCAGTTGAGACAGATCACATTGTTTTCGCCGATGTTCTTGAAGCCGTGATGCACCAGCGCCGGAATTATGATCAGCTTCGGTCGTTCAGAGTCGCAGAAGATCTCGAGGATTTCGCCGTGGGTGGGCGAGTCCGGCCGGCCATCATAAAGGGCGAATCGTGCCCGGCCCTCGATCAAACAAAAGTAGTCGGTTTGCAGGCGATGGCAATGCCAGGCCTTGACGATTCCGGGATGGGCGGTGGTGATGTAGACCTGTCCGAATCGAATGAAGTCGGGATCATCGTGCCGCAGAACTTCAAAGAGCCGTCCACGATCGTCCGGGCGGACGGTCAATGCACGGATGGCGGCGCCATGGATCATTTCCCCGCCCTCCTAGAGGGTCCGGATTGCCGCAATCTCCCCGAAGAGGTTCCCGCCAATTCCCGCACCCAGTCATCGAACGGCTGCCAGAAAGTCCCCTTGCTCTTCTCCCGGTGCCATGTTCTGGCGGCAAGCGCGGCGGCGTGGTGCAGGGATTCAAAGGTCCCCGCATCGGACCACCAGCCGGCGATCTTTGCGTGCGTCAATTCTCCGGCCCTCAGGTAGGCGTTGGTCACATCCGTGATTTCGAGTTCGCCCCGTGCTGACGGCTCCAGACTTTCGATGATGTCAAACACCCGGTGGTCATAGAAATACACGCCGATCACCGCGTAAGGCGACGGCGCCCGCTTGGGTTTCTCGACAATTTCAACGAGCTTCGATCCGTGGAACCGCGGCACGCCGAATCTTTCCGGTTGGGCAACCCTCTTGAGGAGGACTCTGGCGCCGGATTGCTGCTTTGAAAACGCCAGGACTTGCGGCCGCAGACTGCGCTCGAGGATGTTGTCGCCCAGGATGACGCAGAGCCTCTGACCACCGGCAAAGTCGGCCGCCAGTCGCAGGGCATCGGCGATCCCCCCCTGCCCCTCTTGATATGTGAAATGCAGTTTCCTGAACCCAAACCGGCGACCATCGCCGAGCAACCGCATGAAGTCGCCGGGATTCTGCCCTCCGGTCACGATCAACACTTCATCAATCCCGGCCTCGATCAGGCTCCTCAAGGGATAGAAGATCATGGGCCGGTCCCATACCGGAAGCAGGTGCTTATTGGTGATGGCGGTCAGGGGCCCCAGACGGCGTCCCAGCCCTCCGGCCAAGACAACACCCTTCATCCGATTCTCCGTTCACTGGCAGCGGGGCGCAGTGCCGATTCCATGGGGCAAAGGTAGACAATGATGTTCACGAAGTCGAGGGCGCTCAGGTGGACCTGTTGGTCCTCTTGGGAGTCCCGCCGCCGGCAGGCATTTTTAGGGCACAAAATCGGTCCGGAATTGGTATAAATCGGGTGCTTGGGGTATCGCACGCCTCGGGGCAAGACATGGCAGTACTCACCTGTTCGACGGAGGGATAATGAGAGGATTTCGCAAGGCGCAGATTCTGATGACGGGCTTGATGGTCTTGGGGATTGCCTCCGGCGTCTCGGCCCAGAAACAAGCCAAGATCCCGGAGGGAGTTGAAGAACTGGCGCTGGGGTCGAAGGCGCCGGCTTTCACACTGCCGGGCACCGACGATAAGGATCACTCCCTGGAATCGGTCAAAGGCGAGAAGGGCACGCTGGTCATATTCACCTGCAACCACTGCCCGTACGCCATTGCCTATCAGGACAGGATCATCGCTCTGACCGGCGAGTACCAGAAAAAGGGCATCGGTGTCGTCGCCATCTCGTCCAATGACGCCGAAAGCTATGTCGACGATTCCTTTCCCATGATGAAGGAGAGGGCCAAGGATGAGGGATTCAATTTCCCCTATCTATATGACGAGACCCAGACGGTGGCCCTGCAATACGGGCCGATGGTCACGCCGCACGTGTTCCTCTTCGATTCTACCCTAACCCTTGTCTACCGGGGACGGATCGATGATAACGCCAAGGCTGAGGAGGTCAAGGAACGCGATTTGAACGCGGCGCTGACAGCGCTGGTGTCGGGCGGTGCGATCGCCGTGAACGACACGAAGGAATTCGGCTGCTCCATTAAGTGGCGAGCCGACGTGATGAAGGCCGGGAAAGCCGCACTGCTCTCCAAACCCGAGAAGAAGACGGAAGCGGGCAGTTAAGATTGTGAGCGAAGCACGATCTGCTCACCGGAGTCGGACCGCCGCCGCGACAGGAACTTTGCTTGCGGCGGCGTTCCTTTTGATCCTGGGATGTAACAACACCTCATCCCGTCAGCCCGGCCCGGTTCTCACCGGAGGCATCGCCACGGTCGATTCACTGCTGTCTGCAAATCGCGGACGATGGGTGCTTGTCAATCTCTGGGCAACCTGGTGCCGTCCATGCGTGGCTGAGACTCCCGACTTGGTGGCTTTTGCGCATTCAACATCCGATGCGCCGCTGGCGATGATTGCCATCTCCGCCGACTACTTTGTTGCGGACGACACCACGGCAGTCCGAAAGGTCCGGGCGTTTCAGTCCCAACAAGCCATCCCCTATCCAAATCTCGTCTTCATCGGAACCCCTGACGACTTGACCGCGCGGTTCGAGGCCGGAGGAGTTCTTCCGACCACCCTGTTGATTGATCCGCAAGGGAATACGGTGCGTCAGACCATCGGAATCCTGACCAGCGCGGACTTCGATACGCTCCGGGCTCTCGTGGGTGATTGAGGGCACCCGGCGGTCCGGCGGCACGAAATTCCCACAAAAGCCGCTTGACAGGATTCCCGGGATATTCGTATTAAGGCACCGGATAATCGCACCCACGTAAGAAATCGTGGTGTTGGAACAGGGGAATCGACCAATGATCAAAGTTCTCAGGACGCAACTCGCGAACCCGGCCGTTAGCGCGGATCGGGCCGAATTGCGCCCCTATGGCGTAATCCCCCCAGGCGGGCCGTAGCGTATTGTATCCACTCGTGGACCTCAACGCCGCCCCGCTCTCAAAAGCGGGGCGGCTTTTTTTCATCAATGACGATGGGATGGAGATGACAATATGAACTGGTCACTTGAAACTGAGAACTTGCGGCGCGTTTTCCGCGATGCCCCGGCGCGACGTCTCTTTCGCCGGGCGACCGGCAACGGTCACCGGGGCGACAAGGTCGCGCTAGAGTCGGTGGATTTGGCCGTCCGGCCGGGAGAGCTCTTCGGGCTATTGGGCCCCAACGGCGCCGGCAAGACGACGCTCATCAAGATTCTCTCGACTCTGCTTCTGCCCTCCGGCGGACGCGCCATGGTCGATGGGATTGATGTGGCCGTGGACCCGGAGCAGGTCCGCCGCCGGATCAATATGGTCTCGGGGGGCGAGCACTCCGGCTTCGGGATCCTAACCGTGCGCGAGACGATCTGGATGTTCGCGCAGTTCTATGGTGTGCCGACGCGTCTTGTGCACGAGCGCGCGGACAGCATGATGGAACGGCTTGGATTGGCCGAGGCGGCGAACGTTAAGACCTCGAAACTCTCGACCGGGATGCGACAGAAGATGAACATCATCCGGGGATTCGTCACCGACCCGAAGATTCTCTTTCTGGACGAGCCGACCCTTGGCTTGGATGTGGGTGTGGCCCGTGAAGTGCGGGCGTTTGTGCTCGACTGGCTGCGCGATCACCCGGAGCGGACGGTGCTGCTTACCACCCACTACATGGCCGAGGCCGATTCCATGTGCGACCGGGTGGCGATCATTGACCAAGGGCGTGTTCTGGCGTGCGATACGCCGGCCAATCTGAAACGCGATCTGGCGCCGGATTGTGTCTATCACATCGAGGTGCCGCTGCTGGGCAATGGCGGCAACCCATTGGGCGATCTGCCCGTGGTCCGGTCGGTGGACATGGAGCACCGTGATGACCGGGGACGAACAACAATCCGGGTCATCCTCAATGATGAGGGCGGAATCGGGGCGGTGACCGAAAGGCTGTCGGAACGCGGCGCACGTGTGCTGACGATGACCCGGCTGGAGCCAACACTGGAGGATGCATTCCTCAACCTGGTCGGTCACGGGCTGTCGTCGGCGGCAAACGGAGCCAACGGGCACTAATCGTCCACCCGATGTTGAGTGACGGGAAAGGCACATCAGTATGAGTTCGGACCTGATAACCAATCTGCGCGCCATCTGGGGGCGCGCATATGTCCGTGTCGTCGGCGCCAACAGGGAGCCCTCGTGGCTGATCTTCGAGGTGATCCTGCCGCTGTTGGCGGTGTTCGCCTTCGCGTTGATCTACCGCGGGCTCGGTGCGCCGGAGCAGTACATCGGGTTTGTGGTCGTCTCGGGAGCGATGGTCGCCTTCTGGCAGAACATTCTCTGGTCGATGGCGGCGCAGTTTTACTGGGAAAAGGAGATGGGAAACTTGGAGCTGTACTTGATCGCGCCCATCTCCCGCATGTCCATTCTCCTGGGGATGGCCATTGGCGGGATCTTCATGACCGCCACCCGTGCGATGGCGATCCTCCTGGTCGGTACATGGGTGTTCGGAGTGACCTATCAGGTGACCAACTGGTTCTCGCTGATCGGGGTGTTCTGCCTGACGATGAGCGCGATCTATGGGTTGGGGATGCTCTCGTCGTCGCTCTTCATGCTCTTTGGACGCGAGGCATGGCACACGGCGAATCTCTTCCAGGAACCGGTCTACTTCGTCACCGGCTTTTACTTCCCGGTGCGTTCGCTGGGATCGCTCACCGCGCTGGCGGCATCCGCGATTCCGCTGACACTCGGGCTCGATGCCATTCGGCAACTGGTGTTCTCCGGATCGCCCGTCAATCCCCTGTTCTCGGTACCGGTGGAGATGGGACTGTTGGCGGTTGCTACAATCATACTGAACTGGGCCGCCCTGCGGGGCCTGCGCTACATGGAGCACCTCGGCAAGCGTACCGGGCGGCTGACATTGAAGGCTCAGTAAGCCG
>JBFMFQ010000070.1:0-14801 GCA_040752075.1 Candidatus Zixiibacteriota bacterium
ATTGCGAGGAGGAAGCCCCGCTCAGCGGGGCGACCGACGAAGCAATCCCGTCCCCCTGGGCTCCTGACGGTGTTGGGAGAATCCCACACTCCGCGAAGGGGTCAATCACCGCTCATCTTGCCGGAAAATCGTCCGAAGATATGTATGATGGGGGCGTGCAACGACTTGGGAGTATTCCTTGGCTCAGATAAACGAAATCCTCAGACACATGCGCGAACTGGATGCCTCTGACGTGCATCTGGTTACGGGTGCGCCGGTGACGTTTCGAATCCGTGGGGAACTGGTTCCCGCCAACGATCGGATCCTCACCGCGCCGGAAGTGGAACTCCTGCTTTATGAAATCCTCTCGGACGACCAGATCAAGGGCTTCGAGTCGGATTGGGATCTGGATACATCGTACAACATGCCCGGCTTCGGACGGTTCCGTGTCAATCTCTTTCGCCAGCACCGGGGTCCCGGCGGTGTGCTCCGTCTCATCCCGGAAAACCCGCCGACCCTGTTGGAGCTGGGCTTTCCCGACACCATTCGCCGTCTCGCCGAAACCAGGCAGGGTCTCGTCCTGGTCACGGGACCGACGAACTCGGGAAAGTCCACGACGCTCGCCGCGATGGTGGATCATCTGAACCGCAAATTCCAGAAGCACATCATCACGCTGGAAGATCCGCTGGAGTTCGTGCACCAGCATGACCGCTGCCTGATCACGCAACGCCAGGTCGGTGCGCACACGCACTCGTTTGCGCGGGCGCTCCGCGCGGCTTTGCGAGAAGATCCGAATGTGATCATGGTCGGTGAAATGCGCGATCTCGAAACGATCCACATGGCGCTGACCGCGGCGGAACTCGGGCTGTGTGTGTTCGGGACACTTCACACCAAAAGCGCCGCGCAGACCATTAACCGCGTCATCGATGCGTTCTCGCACGAACAGCAGGCGCAGATTCGTGTCATGCTTTCCGAGAGCCTGAAGGGAATTGTCGCGCAGCAACTCATCCGCCGTGCCGACGGCAAGGGCCGTGTGGCGGTACTGGAGATCCTTGTCAACAATCCCGCCATCTCCCACATGATCCGCGAGGGAAAGACCCAGCAGATTCAAACGGCCATTCAGACCGGCCGTCGCGAGGGGATGCAGTTGTTCGACCAGCATCTTGCCCAACTTGTGCAGGAGGGACTGGTCGCGCCGGATGCGGCGATCGCCATGTCGACCAACCCAGTGGTGCTGCAGGCGAGCGGACCGATCCCGGTCGTGGAGACCGAAGCGCGATGAAGACCGATCGTCTGGACAACATTCTCACCCGGCGCGGCTGGGTCACGGATGCCCAGGTCTTCCAGGCATTGATGGAGCAGGAGCGCCGCCGGGAGCCCTTTGGCTCCACGATGGTGCTGATGGGCTATCTCACCGAGACCCAGTTGGCGGAGGCGCTGGCCATCCAGTATGGCACGCCGGTCTGGGATCCACAGACCGCCGTGGTGGAGCGCGCCGCGCTGGACCTGTTTCCCGAGCGCTATGTCCGCGAGAAGGGGATTTTGCCCCTGTCGTTCGACCCCGAACGGCGCCATCTCGAAGTGGCGGTGACCGACCCGACCAACGATGCGCTTTTGGCCGAGATCAAGGAACGCGCGAACGCCGAGACGATGGTCGTGGCAACCGTTCCAAGCGTCTCCTTGAAGCGCCTCTGGGACCGCTTCTACAAACCGAAACCGCTTGGCGATTCGCAGCCGACTCAGCAGATCAGGACCATCCCAAAGTCCCGTGCGAAAAAGCCAGCGGGCGACGGTGCGCCCGGCAAATTGGGACTCGAGTTCAGCTTTACCGTGGACCGCCCGATCGAAGCGGTCAGCGAAGCGCCGTCAACGACCGGTGTCCTGCTTTGGCTCGTGCAGCCGTTCATCGGCAAACTCCTGCGTTCGCTCTTCGAGGTCGAGCGCTGCCGTGTCGCCGACTGGGACGGGGAGCACCTGCCGGAGGGAAAGTGGGACTACGTCATCTACGACAACGACAATGTCGCGGCCCGTCCCGATGCCTTAAGCGCGCTTCGCCGGCGATTCCCCAAGATTCAGTCCGTGCCCCGGCCCTCGCTGACCAGCGCGATCCTGCGCTCGCCGCTCTCATACGAACGGCTCCGCGACGGGTATGTCCACTTCGCGGAGTTCACCCGTCGCGCGGGCGGGGAGGGTTCCCGAGACAACCGCCTCAGCCGTTATGCGCTGGCGACCGCTCACTTGCTCCCCCTGACACCATTCGAGGTGGACACCCTGATGGTCGCCTGCGAGATGGCCCAGCTCTTTGACCTGGATGGCACCTCCGAGGAGCAGTGGCAGTCACTCGGCATCGCGCTCCGCTGTCCGTTTCCCGTTCTGGAGTTGTACCGGACACTGCACACCCGGTTCGAATCGTGCGAGGCGAAGCCCGGAGAATCCACCCCCGAGTCGCCGCTCGCATCACGTGTGCTCGATGCGGCCCGTGCCTTCTTAAGCCGCGTCGGCGACAAACCGCTCACCAGCATCCAGGATTTGGGAGTGCACACCACCTGGCTGCACGACGAGTCCGGCAAGCGCTTCGACCCATTGGTCGTCGAGGCCCTGCTGCGCGTGCTGCGCGAGGAAGTCCTGGAGGGCTGCCTGCCTCCCGGTCCGGCGGAGACGATCCTCGTTGCCGACCACCCCTATGAGTGGAATCACCTCGTCTTGCAGCTTGAGAATGAAGGCTGGCGAACCGTGATCGCCAACGGCGCCGCCGAGGCACGCAAGCTGGTCGAGCGGCGCAAGCCCGACGCCATCGTGTGGGCGGCCGCCGGGGCCATCGAGTGGATTCAGTGGCAGAGTCAGGCAATTCCCGGCATCGCCAATTTCCTGCTTCTGGATGAACCCAATCCCGCCCTGACCCGTCGCGCCCTCGAAGCCGGATACGAAGATGTGTGGGCCGGATCGCTCGATGCGGGTGTGGCCGCCGCCAAGCTCCGCCGCGCCGTCTCCCGCCGCCCAGCCGATGCGGCGGCGTCGGGCACGGTGACCGGTTCGCTGGATCAGTTGAGCTTCATCGATCTGGTTCAGATTCTCACCGCGGGTGGACGCAGCGTGGAGATCAATGTCACCAGCGGCGACCGCAAGGCGAAGGTGGTTCTCTGGCAGGGGCAGATCAAGTACGCGATGGCGATCGGCATGGAGGGCGAGCCGGCGGTCTACGAGGTTCTGGCGTGGGAGAAGGGCTCGTTCTCGCTTAAGCCGGTGGACACGATGCCGCCCATCAATTGCCGGGCGCCCAACGACGCCATTCTGCTTGAGGGCTGCCGATTGCTCGACGAACGGCAAAGAGACAAGACTTGAGGGGTCGCTGTATGCGCGGCAAGCGCTGATCTTTTCCGATGGCGAGTTGCGCTCGCCCCCCGTACTACTGTGGACCATGGGCCAAGTGCCTTCACCGGTATCGGCCCGGCAAGGATGCCACTCCGATGAGCGATCACTCCCAGCAACTTCAGGAACTCTCCGAACTCTGGGGGATTGAGTCCTCGTACGACGACATCTTCGGGAATCGTGTCAGCGCTCCGCCGGACGCGGTGATCGCCGTGTTGCGGGCGCTCGGCGCTCCGGTTGGCGGGATGGGCGACCTCTCGGAAGCGATCCGGCAGCGCCGGGAAGAGATC
This sequence comes from Candidatus Zixiibacteriota bacterium, assembly GCA_040752075.1. Taxonomy (GTDB): domain Bacteria; phylum Zixibacteria; class MSB-5A5; order WJJR01; family WJJR01; genus JBFMFQ01. The sequence goes on from JBFMFQ010000070.1 coordinate 3,639, forward strand.
GGGTCGCGCGTCATCTCCCCCGTGACGGTCGTCTGGGATGACCGACCGGTCGAGGTTCCGGCTCGGTTTTCCTCCGAGTCCCTGGTTTGCAGTCTGACTTTCGACACGACGGCATCGGCCAACGTGAAGCGCTGGAAGTCCCAATCGGCCTCTGTTGTTCAACTCCCCGGCAATCTCCCGCCTGGCTACCACACGCTCAGGGTGGAATCCGGCGATGGAGAGCACAAGTCTGCGGTGATCGTCGCCCCGAGTAAGGTCCCGTCACTGCGATCGCAGGACGGCCGGGCACCCTGGGGTGTGTTTCTCCCGCTCTATGCGTTGTGGTCCGCGAAGAGCTGGGGTGCGGGCGACTTTGGTGATTTGGACCGGCTCTTGCGGCTGGTGGGCGAACGTGGCGGCGGGTTCGTCGGGACACTCCCGATGCTGGCGAGTCATTTCGAGCCGGCAGAGACGCCAAGCCCATACTCTCCGATCAGCCGGCTGTTTTGGAGCGAGTTCTACCTCGACCTACACGCCATACCAGAATTGCAATCCACCCCGGCAGCGCACAACCTGCTGAATTCAGGCGCCTTTCGGGAGGAACTGTTGGCCATGAGCCAAGCGCATGATGTCGATTATTGGCGCATCCTGTCCCTCAAGCGACGGGCGCTTGAGTTGTTGTCCCAGGCGTTCTTCGAGCGGCCGTCGCGCCGGCGCGACCAATTCGAGTCATACCTCGGGCGGCATCCGCGTCTCCGGGACTACGCGGCATTCCGGGCGGCGGCGGAGCGGCATGGCCGAAGCTGGCGGCATTGGCCGGCCGCCGCAGCGGGGGGGACACTCAGCATCGGCGATTACGATCCCGGCATTCAGCAATATCACATGTACGTGCAATGGCTGGCCCATGAGCAATTGTCCACGCTTTCGACGAACGGCACGGGTTTGTACCTCGACTTGCCGCTCGGCGTGAATCCCGACGGGTATGATGTCTGGCGCGAGAGGGACACGTTCGTGTCCGGCGTTTCGGTCGGCGCGCCGCCGGACAATCTCTTTCTGGGCGGGCAAAACTGGGGATTTCCGCCGCTTCACCCGGAATCAACGCGCATGCATGCGCACCACCACTGGAAGTCCGTCTTGCGGCACCACATGCGCCACGCCAAGATGCTGCGCATCGATCACGTGATGGGACTGCACCGGCTCTTCTGGATTCCGGAGGGGATGGCCGCGACCGACGGTGTCTATGTCCGGCAGCCGCAGGAAGAGCTTTATGCCATTCTCTGTCTTGAATCGCAGCGCCACGGGACCGTCATTGTGGGAGAGGACCTCGGCACCGTGCCGAACGCCGTGCGTGAATCGATGGACTCCCACCGTCTGCATCGCATGTATGTCGCCCAGTTCGATCTGCGCGCCGATGCCGGGCGCGCCATCGGGCCGGTGTCTCCGGGCACGGTGGCATCGCTGAACACGCACGACACACCCACATTTGCCGGGTTTTGTGAGGGACGCGACATTGACGATCTCATTGATCTGGGGCTCCTGGAACCCGGCGACGCCCCCGGGGTCCGGGCGCACCGCGCCTCGCAGTTGTCCGCCCTCGAGGAGTATTTTCGCCGCCGTGGCATGACCATCGATACCGGCGATCGTGCGGCCCTGATGCGCGCCCTGCTGCAATACCTCACAGACAGTGAGGCGGCGGCGGTCCTGATCAATCTGGAAGATCTGTGGCTTGAACCGGTGCCGCATAACGTGCCCGGGACGGTGAACGAGCGCCCAAACTGGCGGCGCAAATCGCGTTACTCATTGGATGACCTGCCCGGCGTTCTGGACCAGTGGCGGCGCGTGGGCGAGGCTGTGAAGGGACAATAGGATGCCAGTTCGTTCGGTCAACGATAGCGCACCTCAGGCGGCGGCGACCCATTCGCCGGTGCTCCAGTACCAAAGCATGCTCTCAGATGATGACCTCTTTCTCTTCAACGAGGGGAGCCATCTGCGCTTGTACGAGCATCTCGGCGCGCATTTGAAGACCCATGACGGGAAGCCCGGCGCGAACTTCGCCGTCTGGGCGCCCGATGCCGACACCGTGTTCGTCATGGGGGACTTCAACGGCTGGAATCGGTCCAGCCATCCGCTGCGCCCACGCGGATCCTCCGGGATCTGGGAGGGGTTTGTCCCCGGCATCGGGGCGGGCACAATCTACAAGTACTACATCCACTCCCGTTACAACGGGTACCGTGTCGAAAAGTGCGATCCGCTGGCCTTGTGCACGGAACTTCCTCCGCGGACCGGTTCGCGTGTCTGGGATCTGAATTACCAATGGACGGACAGTGAGTGGATGCAAACGCGCGGGGCGCGCAACGCCTTGAATGCGCCGATCTCGGTTTATGAACTTCACCTGGGGTCCTGGATGCGCATTCCCGAGCAGGCCAACCGCTGGCTGACCTATCGTGAGATTGCGCCCAAGCTCGCCGATCACGTCGAGCGCCTTGGGTTCACTCATGTCGAGTTCATGCCGCTCATGGAGCATCCGTTTTACGGGTCCTGGGGATATCAGGTCACCGGGTTCTTCGCGCCGACTTCTCGGTATGGCTCGCCACAGGACTTCATGTTCCTGGTGGATTATCTGCACCAACGGGGCATCGGCGTGATTCTGGATTGGGTACCCTCGCATTTCCCGTCCGACCAGCATGGGCTCGCCTATTTCGACGGCACGCACCTGTACGAGCATTCCGATCCGCGCCTGGGTCATCATCCCGATTGGGACAGCGCGATCTTCAATTATGGGCGCAACGAGGTTCGCTCCTTCCTGCTCTCCAGCGCCATGTTCTGGCTCGACAAGTACCACGTCGACGGGCTTCGCGTGGACGCCGTGGCATCGATGCTCTATCTCGATTATTCGCGCAAGGCGGGGGAGTGGATCCCCAACCGTCACGGGGGCCGCGAGAATCTCGAAGCCATCAGCTTCCTGCGCCGGTTGAACGAAGAAGTCTACCGGCACTACCCGGATGTCCAAACGATCGCCGAGGAGTCCACCGATTGGCCGATGGTGTCGCGCCCCACCTGGATCGGCGGGCTCGGTTTCGGGCTGAAGTGGGACATGGGGTGGATGCACGACACCCTGGTTTACATCACCAAGGACCCCATCCACCGGAAGTACCACCACAACGAACTCACGTTTCGAATGATCTATGCTTTCTACGAGAACTTTGTGCTTCCCCTCTCACACGACGAGGTCGTCCACGGCAAGGGCGCCCTCCTGGGCAAAATGCCGGGCGACGACTGGCAGAAATTCGCAAATCTGCGCGCGCTTTACGGCTACATGTACGCCCAAAGCGGCAAGAAGATGCTGTTTATGGGAGGGGAGTTCGGCCAGTGGGCGGAGTGGAATCACGATGAATCGATCGAGTGGCACCTGCTCCAGTACGCTCCCCACAGCAAACTGATGCATTGGGTGAGCGATCTGAATCGCTTCTACCGTGCAGAGCCCGCCATGCACCAGCGCGACACGGAGCCGAACGGGTTTGAGTGGATCGACTGCACGGACTCCGACAATAGCGTAGTGAGCCTGATCCGCCGGGGTGAGGCCCCGGACCGGGGGATTCTCGCCATTGCCAACTTCACCCCTGTGCCGCGCGGAAATTACCGCGTGGGCGTCCCGTGGGCCGGGTACTGGCACGAGGTCTTAAACAGCGATGCCAGGGAGTATGGCGGCAGCGGCATCGGCAACATGGGCGGCGTTCAATCTGAAGATCGAGAATCGCATGGACGCCCTCAATCCCTGGTGGTGACCCTTCCGCCACTGTCGGTGGTGTTCTTTCGAAGTCCCTCCGCGCGGCCGGCCTGATCATCGGCCCCTTCGGAAATCGTCATGGAACGCTGCGTCTGCATTCACGGGCACTTCTATCAGCCCCCCCGGGAAAACCCCTGGCTGGAGTTGATCGAGGAGCAGGAATCGGCGCATCCCTTCCACGATTGGAACGAGCGAATCAACAAGGAGTGCTACGCGACCAATGCCTCGGCGCGAATACTGAACGACCAGGGGAAGATCATCCGGATTGTCAGCAATTACGAGCGCATCAGTTTCAATTTCGGGCCCACCCTGCTGTCATGGATGGAAGAGTACGCTCCGGAAACGTACCAGGCGGTTCTCGAGGCGGACATCGAAAGCCGCCGCCGTTTCTCCGGACATGGTTCGGCAATTGCTCAGGCCTACAACCACATGATCATGCCCCTCGCCGGCCCGAGGGACAAGCGCACCCAGGTCGTCTGGGGGATACGCGATTTTGAATCGCGGTTTCGTCGTTCGCCCGAAGGGATGTGGCTCCCCGAAACAGCCGTGGACATCGACACGCTCGAGGCCCTGGCCGAATCCGGGATCAAATACACAATCCTCGCTCCGCATCAGGCCCGCCGGTTCCGCCGGATCGGGGAGAGGCCCTGGCAGGATGCGGGACCGAACTTCAATTACCGCCAGCCCTATCTCCAAAGGCTCCCTTCAGGACGTGAGATTGCGATTTTCTTTTACCACGGGGTGACGTCGCGCGCGATTGCCTTTGAGGGACTGTTGAACAACGGGTTGGTTCTCGCCCAACGGCTCTTGGCCGGGCTGTCGCCGGATGATCAGGGGCCGCAGATCATGAGCGTGGCGACCGATGGTGAGACCTTCGGCCACCACCACCGTTTCGGCGAGATGGCGCTCGCCTACGCGCTGGACCATATCGAACAGTCGGGATCGGTCAAACTGACCAACTACGGCGAATTCCTGGAGCGGTTCCCGCCGGCTCACGAAGTCGAAATTCAGGAGAACACGGCGTGGAGTTGCGCCCATGGACTGGAACGCTGGCAGAGCGACTGCGGCTGCCACGTCGGTGGCGGCCCGGGATGGAATCAAGCCTGGCGGAAGCCCCTTCGCGAGGCCCTGGACTGGCTGCGGGACTATGTGCACCCGCTGTTTTTCGCCAAGGCCCAGCCCCACCTCGTGAGCCCCTGGCGGGCGCGCGACGAGTACATTTCGGTCATTCTCGATCGCAATCCCGAGAATGTGGCGTCCTTCCTCGCGGCGCAGGCCAGCCGCCCGGTCAATGAGACGACCGGCGTGGAAGTGCTGCGTTTGCTGGAACTCCAGCGCCACGCGATGCTCATGTACACCAGTTGCGGCTGGTTCTTTGACGATATTTCCGGCATCGAAACCACCCAGATACTCCAGTATGCCGCCCGGGTCATTCAACTGGCGGACGTCTGCTTTGGCGAGAAACTGGAAAGCCGGTTCCTGCAAATCCTCGGCCGTGCCAAGAGCAACATCCCGCGGCTGGGCACCGGTCGCCGCGTCTATGCGGAACTGGTCCGGCCGGCGGTGGCCGACATGCCGACCATCGGCGCGCATTATGCGGTGCGCGCACTGATCTGCGAAGACCGGTCAACGACCGGGTTTGCCTGTTACGACATCAGCCCCGAAGACATCCGCGATTTCCAGGCCGAGGGCCTGAACATGCGGATCGGGAGGGGGCGGCTGATCTCACGATTGACCACGGAGTCGGAAGTAATCACGTTTGCCGCGCTTCGTCCCGGATCTTACGATGTGCGCGCCTACATTGCATCGAACATTGAGAAGGATCGATACGATGCCCTGGTCAAAGAGGCCTCGGAGGCGGTCCATGACTTCGACGCCGGAGCAATTTCACGGCTGCTCCAGCGGCATTTCCCGGAGCATGAGTACTCGCTCCAGTCGCTCACCCGCGATGAGCGGGGCCGGGTTCTCGACTGCCTGCTTCTGGACACCATCGGTGAAGCCGAAGAGGTCCACCGGCGGTTGTACGAAAAGGAAGCCCCCCTCCTGCGCTTCTTCACCGAAATGAACCGGGTTCCTCCTCTGGCCCTCCGCAACTCCGCCCAGTTGGTGCTCAACGCCGATTTGCGGCGAAGTTTTGAGGCCGAAGAGCCCGAACCCGAGCGTATCAAGGCGGCGATCAAGCAGGCAAGAATCGGCGGAATTGCCCTCGATGCGGTAACCCTCGGCCCGGCGGTCGAGTCGGCCCTGGAACGCCTTTCTGAGCGATTCTTCGAATCACCCCACGACGTCAGCCGGATCGAACGGCTGCGGCAAACGACGACCCTGGCGCTCGGGCTCGGGATTCCGGTCGATCTCCGTCGGGTCCAGAACTACGTGTTCGAAATCCAATCCTGGGTATATCCCGAGATTAAAGCCCAAACCGACCGTGACTATGTGACCAGTTGGACCATGCAGCTCCAGGCCCTGACGGACATGCTCGGGATCGCCGCCGCCGGTTAAGCGCAGGTTGAGCGGGGGGTTGTGATAATGCAGGATCGTGTTATATTCAGTGTGACAGGGTGGTGAATGCCCAGTCTGGTCACACTGGTTGATCGGCCGATAATACTCCCGAGTGAGGGTTACATTGAGAATCAGACGCTTGCGGGCCGCCGCGATGAGCATTGCCTCAATTGGTATTCTGGCAACCTTGGCGATTGCCGCCAATGACGCCGGATTGACTTTCCTGCCGGATCGCGACCCGCAGTTTCAGGCCGCTGTGCAGGCCGACCGCGATCAGGCGCGCGCGCTGACGGCCGTTCAGGGGATCGATTGGTGCCAGACCCAGCGAGTCTGGGAACTTCGGCATCCCAATCAGACGCTGGCGCTGGCGGCATGTCCCACGCAGGGGACCTGCGACATTCCGGCCAACCGCGACGCGGCCATACCCGACCCGGGCGATCAGCCCATCACGATTCGCCTTAAATTCAATGTCTTTCGGAATGACGACGGCAGCAACGCCGCCGCCACCCAGGCCGCCGTGGACGCGCAGGTCGTGCAGTTGAATTCCGACTATGCCTCCTCGCGAATCCAGTTTGTCTACGAAACCGAGTTCATCAATTCCACGCAGTACCGTCAGTTTTCCGATTCCGAGGAATCCGGCATGAAAAACGCCCACGCCGACAATCCCTCGGCGCAGGTCAACATCTACGTGGTCAATATTCTCGCCGGTTACCTCGGCGTCGGCACGTTCCCCTGGGACGGCGCCGCGTTGGGCAACCTCGGTGGAATCATCGTCGACGACAACTGGTTCGGTGCGGGCGAGAAGACGCTGACCCACGAACTGGGACACAACCTCGGGCTCTGGCATACGCACCATGGCGTGTCTGAGGTGATCCAGTGCAGCGCCTGCTGGGAACGCGCCGACGGGCTCGATGGGAATACCACAGGCGACTATTGCGCGGACACGGACCCGACGCCGGTGAACTACAACTGCAGCGGACCCGGCGGCAGCGACCCCTGCAGTGGAACGATTTGGGGCGCGACCGATCCGCAGAATTACATGGGGTATGCGCCCGACTTCTGTTACAGCGAATTCTCCCCCCAGCAGTTTGGGCGGATGCACTGCTGGATCAATTCCAACCTTGCCAGCTGGCTGGCCCTCGGCTTTTCCGGCACGCCGCTGACCGGCGCCGAAGCGGTGTCGGTTGATTTTGTCTACGCATCCCCGCTGACAACCTACACGTGGAAGTGGTACTTCGGTGATGGCGATTCCGCGATGACGGAAAACCCGTCTCACCTCTATGGCCCCGGTGTCTACGACGTGACTTTGCTGGTCACGACGGATGTCGGGGATTTGGGCGCCACCAAGCAATCGTACGTGACCGTCTGGGCCGACACCCTGGTCACGCCGCCTTTGACGGCGCTGGTGAGTGACACGGGCTACTGGGAAATCACCGGGACCAACGCGGTGCCATTGACCGAAGTCGTGCTCCCCATCACCATCACCAACGTCACCTCCGTCCTCTTTTTCGATTCAATCAGCTTTGTCGGGACACGTTTGGACTATTTCGACACGAAGCAGGTGGTGTTCGACAATCGTTTCGCCGGTCAGCTCGCCATGCGGGTCCAAGCCGGCGGGCAAAGCGCGCTGCCTCCCGGAACGGGCCCGTTGGCGCGTGTGCACTACCGCGTCCGTAATACCGCCGTGCCCGGCGACACGGCCTACCTGACGACAGGAACACTGGGAGCGTATGTGCTTGAGACCACGACGCTCACGGCGGAATTCCAGCCGGTTTTCCACGGCGCCACGCTCACGGTGGTTGCGCCGCCTTGCGATTGTTCCGCCCATGGCGATGTGGCCGAAGACAATGGCGAATTGAATGCGGTCGATCTCGCGTCCCTGATCGACCACGTCTTCTTCGCCGGGGACACTCCGCCCGCAGATCCCCTCTGTCCGCACATCAATCGCGGGGATTTCGACTGCAATGGCGAAGTCAATGCGGTTGACCTCTCCCACCTAATCGACGCGGTCTTCTTTGGGGGTGCGCCGCCATGTGATCCCTGCGCGTGCAGCCCCTACCCCAGCGCCTGTCCGTAGCGGTTTGAGCGCCGGTGAAACACCTTGCGAAGGTTTGTTGTTTCCGATGGCGCGGTGTGCGTTCAGATCAAGTGATCCTCACACATCCCCATGCCGCCGCAGTTCTTCCAGAATTCGCCGGTTGATTTCGTTAGCGTTGCCGCCCGCGCGGTTGTTTGACACCGTCACGGTTGGGATTCCCGCTTTGAGGCCTTCGCGGATGATCTGCGCGGCGTCACGGTACATCTCCGGCATCTCGTCTTTGAGTTGATCGAAAGGGAAGTAACGGGCGTAGGCTTCCTCGTACGGCACACGAAGCGGTGTCATCAGCCGGGTTACCGAGAAGCCCCCGGCGAAGCCCCCGGCTTGCTCCCATTGCCGCTTCAAATCGGGCAGCCATGTCCAGTGGCTGAAGACATTGGCAATCCCGTTCTGGCGCAGGAAATCGAAATAGGAGGGTGTCTTGAGACGATCGGTGCGTTCTTCGATGCAGTAGCGGGGGTCCGACGGCACGGACTCGAAGAAGCGGCTGAGTTCCTCGACATTCTCCTCGGGCGGCGGTGTCGCGTCCTTGCGTTGGTATCCCTTCTCGAAGATCATGCCCGCCAGTCGCTCACCCAGCATTTCGACCGCCGGCAGATAGAACTGATCGGTGAATCGGCCGGCGTCGAGATACCCGTCGTTTTCGGCGAACACCCGCTTCCCCTCTTTGATCGTCCAGTGCTTCTTCGCGCAGATGGCCTCCGGGACTTTCAGCAGGACTTTCGCATCGGCCGGGATCCACTTCGCGTATTCGGCCAACGGCGCGTAGTTCCGCGTCGGCTTCCCTTCCCCATCCAGCAGAAACGCATAGAACGTAAAGTCCAACTCCAGCGCGCTGTAATGCTGAAAGAACTCCTCCAGCGAACGCACCGGAACTTTCTCCTCGGTGAATTTTTCTCCTTTGAGGGTTTTCTGGGACTTGGAAATCTTATACCCGGCTTCCGGGGAGTAAATCTGCCCGATCCACCCGGCGTAGCGATCGCTGGCGGTGGCGAAGTGGACACCATCGGCCACACCGCGGAATTGATACTGATCAGATGACATCGAAGTGATCTCCCTTCGGTTTGCACCGGCGTAGGATACATGGGGGAAAAAGCCGGAGTAAAGTGTTCTGTCCATCGGTTGTCGCCAGGAGGAACGTGAACAACCGGGGGAATTTGGTGAACTGGGAGCGGGAATGTTCGGTCATGGTGCGCAGCGTTATGTTCTTCATGCGGGGTTCGATGCCTTCTGTGTCGCGGTAGAGCGCGCCTGCAACCCCTCTTTGCGCGGTCGCCCGGTGGTGATCGGCGGCACGCCGCAGGCGCGGGGCGTGGTCATGGCCGCCTCCCACGAGGCGCGTCTCTGCGGGATTTGGCCGTCGATGCCCGTGTCGCGTGCCGCCAAACTCTGCCACGATCTGGTGATTGTGCAGGGCAACGATGATCTCTACCGCCGCGCCGCCCGTGCCGTGACATCACATCTTCAGAAGTATTCCCCTCTGTACGAGCGTCCCTCCACCGATGAAGCCTATCTCGATCTCACCGGGATCGAGCGCCTGTTCGGCGCCGTGGTGGATGTCGGGGCGCGCCTGCGGCGTGAGATCATCGATCAATACCGCCTGGAACTGACCGTCGGCGTTGCCTCCAACAAACTAGTCTCCCGGGTGGCATCCGAGGAAGCCCGCCCCGGCGGGATTCATGATGTCCCTCCGGGTGGCGAGGCGGGGTTTCTGGCGCCGCTGCCGATTATTCGCCTGCCGGGTGTCGGCCCCGCCACGGCGCAGCGATTGGTGGAATTCAACATCGAGACCATTCACGAATTGGCCGGTACCGAGCCGGTGATTCTGGAACGCATCCTCGGACGGCGCGGCCGCCTGTTGCATGCGCATGCGCAGGGGGTGGATGACTCGCCGGTCGGGGAGCGTCAATCCATTGATGGCATCGAGAATTCAGAAACGCTGGCGGAGGATTCCAATGATCTCAATGCCCTGTCCGTGGTCGTGTTCCGCTGTGTTGAGCGGGTCGGCGCGCGTCTTCGGGCGCAGGGACTCATGGCGCGCGGCATCGGGCTGACCGTCGGTTATGTCGATGGGGTGCGCACCTCCGGCTCCATGCGTTTGGATGTCCCCACGGACATCGATCATGTCCTGAATGAATCCGCCGAATTGCTGATCCCGCGCGTGGTCAGCCGGCGTTTGGCGGTTCGCCATGTCGCCGTACGCGCTGGCCGTCTGACAGAGTCGGTGCCGCAGTTGGGTTTGTTCACACAGGGGCGCGGGTATGAGCGCTCCCGGTCGCTGCTTGGCGCGATCGACCGGATACGCAGAACTCATGGGGTGACCGCGATTGGATGGGCGCATGTTGCCGGCCCTGCGTGTGGTGCTGCGGCCTGAGGGCCATGTGAGTTTCGTCCATCTCCATGTTCATTCGCATTATTCGCTCTTGCGGGGAGCGGATTCGGTCGATGATCTCGCGTTGGCGGCGGCACGTCACGGGATGCCCGCGCTCGCATTGACCGACCGAAATGGCCTGTATGGCGCAATTCCGTTTCAGCGTGCCTGCGATGCCAACGGCATCCGCCCCATTTTCGGCGCGCAACTGGTCACGGACAACGCCTCCTGTGTTGCCTGGGTGAAGGACGCAGCCGGCTATGCATCCCTGTGCCGCGCCATCACCGCGCTGCAGTTGCATGAGGGGGACGCCCCTTTCGCGCTCGCTTCGCACCTCGCAAACGACCGTGCCGGTTTGATCATCGCTTCCACCAACCCCGAGTGGCTGGAATGGCTGGCGCGCGCGTCGGGTCACGCTGATCTCTATCT
>JBFMFQ010000071.1:0-14726 GCA_040752075.1 Candidatus Zixiibacteriota bacterium
CCTGTTCGGGCTGGTGATGCTTGCTCGGTTCGCGCGGACTGGCGGCGTCCTCTCACTGTCGGTCGCGGTTCTCTCGTCGGCCGTTGCCCTCCTCTTCAAGGAAGATGCGGCCGCATTCCCGCTCGCGGCCGCGGTTGTGCTCTGGCGAGTCCGCCGCCTCGATCGAAGGGCGCTGGGCGCTCTCCTCCTGCTATTGGTCGTGGTCGCAGGCTGGCTGGTTTGGCGCTCACATGTCGGGGCATCTGTATCGCCCGCCGCGCTTCAACTTTCGGGAAATCCCCTCGTCTGGATGCGCAATGGCATCTTCTACCTCGTGCAGCTGCTCCTTCCTGTCCGGCTGATCTTTCGTCTGACCGGCGATTTCTCCCAGTACTTCCGCCTGCGCGAAATGCTGCCGATCGCACCGGACACGCCACCTTACGCCATCACCGTCGCGGTGCTCGCACTCGCCGGCATCTACTGGCTCGTTCGTACCTGGACAAACCAATCACCGGCATTCCGGACCGGCTTCCTCCTCGCCTTGGCGGCCCTCGCGCCGGTGCTCGGCTTTATGCAGTCCGCGTACCGTCTGATCTACCTGGTCTCCGCGGGTGCCGCACTGGCGTTAGCCGGCTGGACACACAGTGAATCCGCCAAGCCATGGCGGCGGACCCTGCTCTGCCTCTGGATTGCGGTCATGTCCGTTGCTCTGGTCGAGCAAGCCCGATCATGGCAACAAGCGGGGCACGTGTCGGATAGAATCCTCGACAAGGCCGCCGAAGTCCGCCGCGCGGTCCCCGCAAACACCGCGACCGTCTTCATTGACCTTCCCGCGCGTCACTACGGCGCCTACCTCTTCACCTCCGGCTTCCGCGAAGGGCTGATTCTGAAGACGGACTTACAGTACACGGAGATTCACGATCCCGAACACAGCACCTTCGACCCGCGCCCGATCCCGGAGTCCGCGAGATGGTTTCGCTGGAACGGCACAGACTTCGAGCAATGTGACCAACGCCACAATCAGCACTAGGTACTCGAACCAAGGCTCCTCACCCCGACCCTTTCCTGAACCGCAAAAAGACGCGGTTCAGGAGAGGGAGAAAAGCTCCCTCTCCCGGCGGCTTTATCGCCAGGAGAGGGCGGGTCGCAGATCCCGCGAAGCGGGGGGTGAGGAGCCTTTGCCATCCGCCCTTCGAACACTGCGTCACTTTGCCTGCCGCCCCCCAGCACTCCCACCCAACTTGTATTATATTCGCCACGCCATGAGCGCCTTGATCGCCAACGACCATACCCTCACCACGCTTGAGTTCGACAAGATCGTACGGGCGACCACCGCCCTGTGCCTGACCCCCATGGGGGCCGAGGTTCTCGCCGAACGCCGCCCGATTTCCGATGTCGAACTGCTCGACCGCTGGCGGGAAGAGTCCGCCGAGATGCTCACTGTCCTGCGCACCGGCGACGGGTTCCCGATCGTCCGCGTGCCGGACATCCGCGCCCACGTCGAGCGATCGGGACTGGAGGGATCGTTCCTCGATCCCCACGGCTTCCTGGAGCTCGGAGATTTCCTGCGGGCAGTCGAAGATCTGCTGAAATTCTTCAAGGTCTCGGCCGATGCCTTCCCGCGCCTCGAAGCGCACCTGGAGGGACTCTCCGCGGTCTACCAGTTGCGCATCGCCATCGAACGCGCCATCACCCCCGAAGGCGAAGTCCACGATCAGGCATCGCCGGAACTGTCGCGCATCCGGAGGGAAAAGCGCGGCGCGCGCGACGCCGTGGTGACCCGTCTCGAGCGCATCCTCCGCCAGCGCGACACCGATCCGTCGCGCATGGATGATCTCATCACGTTGCGCAACGACCGCTTTGTGATCCCGATGCGCGAGGGCGACCCCGCCGCCAACGACGGTGTCATTCAGGACCGCTCCTCCTCCGGCGCCACGCTCTTTGTCGAGCCCATGAACGTGGTCGAGCTGAACAACCGCCTTCGCCGTCTCGCGATGGAGGAGTCCCGCGAAGTCGAGCGCATCCTGCGCGAGATGACCGACCTGATTCGCGACAACCGTCGCGCCCTGATCGATGATGTCGCCATCTATGGCGCGCTGGATGCCATTCACGCCATCGCCCGCTTCGGCGTCGACACCGGCGGCACGGTCGCCGCACGCGATGATGCGCCCCAACTGGACTTGGTCGATGCCCGTCATCCCCTCCTGATTCTCAAAGCCCGCGAGCTGCAGCGCAGGCCGGGAAGCGAACTCATGAAGGTCGTCCCCATGAGCATTGCCCTCGGCAAAGCCATCACGACCGTTATGATCACCGGCCCCAACACCGGCGGAAAGACTGTCGCGCTTAAGACCATCGGTCTTCTTGCCCTCATGTCTCAGGCCGGCTGGCCGATTCCCGCACGCGAAAACTCGCGCATGGGTGTTTTTCATCACCTCCTGGCCGACATCGGCGACGAGCAATCGATCGAGTCGTCGCTCTCGACTTTTTCGTCGCATCTTGGACGCATCCGCGCGGCCCTCGCCGAGGCCAACAATAGCAGTCTCGTTCTGCTCGATGAACTCGGCGCCGGCACCGATCCGAAGGAGGGCTCGGCTCTGGGTGAGGCCATCGTCAGCGCCCTGACCCGGCGCGGCTCCCGGCTGGTCGTGACCACGCATCACACCGCGCTTAAGACTCTCGCGCAGCACGATCAGCGCATCGAGAACGCCGCCGTGCTCTTCGACCCGAGAACCCTCTCGCCGACCTACGAATTCCGGATCGGGCTCCCTGGCGCGTCCTATGCCATCGACATCGCGCGCCGCCTCGGGCTGCCGAAGGAGGTCACCGATCATGCCGACTCGCTGGTCGACCAGCAGGAGAAGGACCTTTCGCAACTGCTCCTCGAACTCGATGACCGCCTGAGGACCGTGCGCGAAAAACAGGAAGAACTCGAAAACTCCACCCGTGCCGCCGCCGCCCTGGAAGATCTGTTCCGCGCGCGTCTGGCCAAGCTCGAGCAACTGGAAAAAGAGAAAAAGTCCGAGGCGCTCGCGCAGGCCGAAGCGATCGTGCACAACACGCGTCAGGAAATGGAACGCCTGGTCCGCGAAATCCGCGAGACTCAGGCGGAACGCCAGCGCATCAAGGAGTCCCAGAAAGTCATATCGGAAAAGATCGAAACGATCCAGAAGGAGAAGCAGCGTGTCGCGCCGCTCCCCGCGCCGAAGAAGGCCGCCGGGCCGGTGGGTGTGGGCGATCGTGTCTGGATCGAGTCGTTCCGGCGCGAAGGTGAGATACTGACCATCGACGAGGGACGCGACCAGGTGCGCGTGCAAATCGGCGATTTCATCTACACCATGGATCTGACCGCCGTCGAGCCGCTGGCGAAGACCGCCTCCGGTGACGCCGCAAAATCAGAGGCAGCCCGCAAGCACAAGTACACCGGGTACGTGGAACAAACTTCCGATGTCGGCCCCGAAGTCTCGCTGCGCGGACTCAGCGCCGAGGACGCACTCGAGATGCTCGACCGCTATCTCGACGAGGCCCTCCTCGCCGGCTGGCAGGAAGTCCGCATCGTCCATGGCAAGGGAGAGGGAATCCTCCGCCGCGCGGTGGGCGAATTCCTCACCAAGGACCGGCGTGTCACCGAGAAACGGCTCGGGCACTGGAACGAAGGCGGCGATGGCGTAACCCTCGCCAAACTCCGCCATGATTAGCAGTTTTTGGGTGCCTCGGCCCTTCAGGGCCGTGCCCGCAGTTTCCGAATGACCACAATGACCGACAGCGCCATCAAAGACCAGGTCAAGGAAGCGACCGACATTGTCGCGGTAATCGGCCAGTATGTCGCGCTCAAAAAACGCGGCGTCAACTACCTTGGCCTATGTCCGTTTCACACGGAGAAGACACCGTCGTTCAACGTCCACCCCGATCGCCAGTTCTTCCACTGCTTCGGCTGCGGCAAGGGGGGCGATGTCTTCACCTTCCTCATGGAACACGAGGGCTGGACCTTCCCCGAGACACTCAAGTACTGCGCCGACCGCGCCGGGATCCGGCTCCCCGAGCGCCGTTCCGACGACAGCGCCGAAGCGCGCCGCCGCAACGATGTCTACGAGGTCCTCCGCATCGCCAACGATGGGTATCAGCGCGCCCTCTTTTTGCCGCAGGGCAAACACGCACTCGAGTACATCACAAACCGCGGCTTTCGCGAGGAGACACTCAAACGCGCCGGAATCGGTTATGCCCCCAATGCCTACGACACGCTCACGCGCGCGGCACGCGCCCAAGGGCTCTCGGAACAGGCCTTGCTCAATGCCGGATTACTCAGCGAATCACAACGCGGGGACCGTCCCTACGATCGCTTCCGCAATCGCATCACCTTTCCAATACACAATCTCTCCGGCAAAGTGGTGGGATTCGGCGCGAGGGCGATACTCCCCGAGGATGAACCGAAATACCTGAACTCTCCCGAGACCGAAGTCTACCACAAAGGACAGATCCTCTACGGTCTCCATTTCGCCCGCGAAGCGATCCGCCGCGCCGACCGGGCGCTTTTGGTCGAGGGGTATCTCGACTGGCTGACGATGGTCGAAAACGGCTTCGAGAATGTCGTCGCGGTCTCCGGCACCGCACTGACCGATCAGCAGGCCGCCACGCTGGCGCGTTTCTGCCGCCGGGTCACCCTGATCTTCGATGCCGACAGCGCGGGCCAGCGCGCCGCCCTGCGCGGGATTGAAATCGCGATCAATGCCGGCGTGTCGGTGGACATCGCGGCCCTGCCAACCGGCGAAGACCCGGACAGCTTCCTGCACCGCCACGGTCCCGAGCGCTTCCGTCAATTGCTCGACGCGGTCTCGAGCGTAATCGATTTCCGTGTCGAACGCGAGCGCGCTCAGGCGGGCTCGCTGGACTTCATGGCGCTCGAACGCCTCGCAAAGGAATTCGCCGATCTCGCCTCGCGCATCTCCGAGCCCGCACGCCGCGATGCCTTCTTGAGCGAGGCCGCCGGTTCACTCCGTCTGCCGGAGAGCCGTCTGCGCGATCTGGTGAGAACCAGCAACGCCGCGCCGCCTGCCAACCGCCCGCAGACGGCGCGTCCGCTCTCCGAGAGTCTGCTGCGAGAGGAGGAATTCCTCCGCGTGCTCCTGGAGAACGATCAGTATCTCGACAGCGCCCGCCACCGGATCGCGCCGTCCGATTTCGAGGACGCCCGTCTCGGCAAGATGTTCTCAACCCTCCTGGCCAAGACCGCCCAGGGCCAGCGCCCGCGAACACCCGCGGAACTCGGCGAATCCTCGCAGGAAACCGACTGGTGGGCGCGGCTGTTGGCCCACTCCATAGACCACATACTGGCGCCCCGCCTCTTCGAAGATGGCCTCCGTCGCTTCCGCGAACGCCAACTGAAACGCCGTCTCCTGGAAATGAAGCAGGAAATCGCCCAAGCCGAGAAACGCGGCGACCACGACTCCATCAACCGCCTGCTGGAAGAACGCCGCCGCCTGGTCGAAGAATCGACCGAGACCAATCCCATGTAGGACCACCGCTGGCCGGCCTACCAACCTGCGTTGCGGCACGGCTTGCCGCGCCGACAAACCTGCGTAGCAGCACGGCTTGCCGTGCTGCGCGAGCGAAGCGAGCAGTGAGTCTATCGCCGACCTCCATCCCCATTCAACACCCCGCCAAGAAAGTCCAGGGCAAGGGGCTTCAGCCCCGTGTTCCCTCGGATTGCCCCCCAACCGCCACAACCGTCCAAAGCCCCTTGCCATAAACCTCGCCGCGATCACGGATGTCCGGTGCCTCGGGTCTTCCGCCCCTGCGTCGATCACCCACACCAAAAACCCCTTGACTGACAAGCCGTCCGCGAGGATTATATAAGATTACCGCCGGGGCGAAAGGCGGTGCAGACGATGGCCGACTCTGGGGCCCCCGCGCAGACGGACACAAGGGCCCATAGCTCAGCGGTTAGAGCTGCTGACTCATAATCAGTAGGTCCCAGGTTCAAGTCCTGGTGGGCCCACCAAACCCCCGGACGCCGGAGGATCAACAAACAGTCGGTGGTCAACAAATCGTATGCTGGTAGCGCGAACGCGCAAAGGAGATTGATGGCGGGCGATTAGCTCAGCTGGTTAGAGCGTTCGGTTCACATCCGAAAGGTCACTGGTTCAAGTCCAGTATTGCCCACCATAAACGATCATCGGATAATTGATGGCAAGGATACCCGAGAGCCTCACTCCCAAAGCAAATGTCCTGCACCCCGCTGTCGCGGGAGATGCTAAAGAAGCGGAAGAACGCGCGCCCCGGTGGGGTGCGCGTTTTTGTTAAGAGTCAACCCATGGAAACAGCCCTGACCAGGAGTAGTGCTTCGATGAGCAAGACCGCCGACTTTTTGCTGGAACTGCAACGGATCGACTACCAGCTGGGCGAGTTGGAGCGCTCCAAAGACTATCTGCCCGACATGATCTCCAGCCTCGAAGGCGAGATCAAGGCCGCCGAACAGACCCTGCACGAGGCGAGCGACAACCTCGAGGCCACACGCCTCGAACACAAGCGCCTCGAACTGCGGGTGAAGGAGAAAAACGCCGATCTCGAACGTCTCAAGGGCCAGATGACCAACATCAAGACGAACAAGGAATACGATGCCCTCTCGCGCGAGATCGACAACGTGAAAAACGACATCACCGCCTCCGAGGACGCCATCATTCAGGCCCTCGAAGCGATCGAGGCGCTCGGCAAGGAAATCGAAGAGAAGACCGCCGCCCTCGAGGATGTGCGCAAGGTCAACGGCGAGCAATTGTCGAACATCCGGTCGGAAATGGCCTCGGTCGGCGACAAGATCAAAATCAAAATGGGCGAGCGCGAAAACATCCTCGTTCGTCTCGATCGTCCGCTCGTCTCGGTGTACGAGCGCGTACGGCGCGGCAAGGGCGCCGGGGCGGTCGTGGCGGTCAAAAGCCGCGCCTGCTCGGGCTGCTACAAAACCCTCCCGCCGCAGTTGATCCAGGAAATCCGGCGCGGCGAGCGCACCATCACGTGCGACTCCTGCGGACGTATACTCATTTGGGATGATGATCAGGCTGGTGATTGATGACGCCTCCACGAACAATGGCAGACACAGGCAATAAGAATGACGCCGCCGCTTCGGCGGCGTTGCCCGATTGGGCATCACGGATTCTGGGTGAAGGGCTCACCTACGATGATGTCCTCCTTGTGCCCGCCCGGTCCAATGTCCTGCCCCGCGAGGTCGATGTCGCCACACAGATGGGCCAGTTGCGCCTGCCGATCCCGATCATCTCGGCCGCCATGGACACCGTGACCGAATCGCGCCTGGCGATCTCGCTTGCGCGACTCGGCGGACTTGGGATCATCCACCGCAACCTTCCCATCGACCGTCAGGCCGCCGAAGTCGACAAGGTCAAACGCTCCGAAAGCGGCATGATCCACGACCCGATCACGCTGGGTCCCGAACACCCGCTGCGCGATGCGGTCGAACTCATGCGCCGCTTCTCCATCTCCGGAATCCCGATCACCGAGAAGGGAAAGCTGGTCGGCATCCTCACCAACCGCGACCTGCGTTTCCAGAAGGATCTTTCGGTGCGCGTCGATGCCGTGATGACCCGCCAGCCGCTGATCACCGTGCCCGAGGGCACCACCCTCGACTCGGCGCAGGAAATCCTCCACGCCAACCGCATCGAAAAACTGCTGATCGTCGATCCCGACAACAACCTGCGCGGCATGATCACGGTCAAGGACATCATGAAATCCAGGCAGTACCCGCATGCCTGCAAGGATCAGCGCGGACGGCTCCGTGTCGGCGGCGCGGTCGGTGTCGGGCAGGAAGGCTTCGACCGGGCCAAGGCGCTTGTCGATGCGGGCGTGGATTGCCTCTGCATCGACACCTCCCACGGCCACACACGGACCGTGATGGAAACGGCGGAGAAACTGAAGTCCGCATTCCCGAAGGTGTTCCTGATCGTGGGCAATGTCGCCACCCGTGAAGGCGCGCGCGATCTCTGCAAGACCGGGGCGGACATTATCAAAGTCGGCATTGGCCCCGGGTCGATCTGCACCACACGCGTTGTGACCGGCGCGGGAGTCCCGCAATTTACCGCGGTGCTCGATTGCGCCGAGGAGGCCGCCAGGACCGGCACCGGTGTCATCGCCGATGGCGGCATCAAGTACTCCGGCGATGTCGCCAAGGCCCTCGCAGCCGGCGCGCATGCGGTCATGGTCGGGTCGCTCTTCGCCGGCACCGAAGAGGCGCCGGGGGAGAAGGTCCTTCTCGAAGGCCGCTCCTTCAAGGTCTACCGTGGCATGGGCTCGGTCGGCGCGATGCAGGTCGGCGCCCGCGACCGTTATTACCAGGACGACGAAGAACTGAGCAAACTGGTTCCCGAGGGCATCGAAGGACGCGTCGCCTACAAAGGCGAACTCTCCGACTCGGTGCACCAGCTGATCGGCGGACTGCGCGCTGGCATGGGCATCTGCGGGGCGGCCGACTTGGCCGAATTCCGCACCAAGTCCCGCTTCATCCGTGTCACCAGCGCGGGCTGGCGCGAAGGCCACCCGCACGACGTCGAAATCACCAAAGAAGCCCCGAATTACCGCCGGGCGTAGCTCGCCAACCGGTCGCTGGTCTCGCCGAAGTGGACGGGATTGCTTCGTCCCCCGCCCCGCGATGCGGGACGGGGAACTCGCAATGACCCCCTCTTTGTTCGCGCCGTGTACCGCCCAGGGTCATTGCGAGGCGGGAGGGCCGCAGGGCGGACCTACCAACGAAGCAATCCCGCCCCCATGCCAACCCCGCCCCAATCTCGCCCTCCCGGAACTTTACTCCTCCTTTCACGGTTGCCATTTCCCCGAACCCCCGTATATTGAATGTGGGACTTTGGGCCCGGCAAACGAGGATATGTGTGTTGTTGTTGATATATAACAATTTACAAGAGGAGAGGCGGATCTTAAACAATTCGGTGGGCGTGTGGCCGCGTCCCGTTGCCCATTCGGGCGCGGGATGAGGAAAGTCCGGGCTTCACAGAGCAGGGTGCCTCCCAACAGGAGGGCGGAGTAATCCGACGGACAGTGCAACAGAGAACAACCGCCCCGTGGTTAACGCGGGGTAAGGGTGAAAAGGTGGTGTAAGAGACCACCGGCGTTTCCGGCAACGGAGACGGCCGTGTAAACCCCACCCGAAGCAAGGCCAAGCAGGAAAGAGGGGTGGCTCGCCCCGCTTGATTTCCGGGTAGGCCGCAACACCGTTTGGGCGACCAAACGCGCAGATAAATGGCCACACCCCGTCCTCCGCGAGGGGAGCGGGGACAGAACCCGGCTTACAGCCCGCCGTGTTGTTAGAGATTCCGCCGTTCCGAGGGGGGAACTGTGGTAATCACAGTTGGGGAGATGACCACGGAACGCAGGGTGAAGTGGGTCTATTCTGATGCACCGGACCCGGACCAAACCCGGGCCCTGTCCGAAGAACTCGGGCTGCCTCAGCCGATTGTGCGGATCCTTCTTGCGCGGAATCTCGATTCCGCCGACCGGATCACCCATTTCCTGAACCCGGAAATGGCCCACCTGTTCGATCCCTTCAATCTCTCCGGCATGCGCGAGGCCGTCGACCGCCTCGTTATCGCCCTCCAACAGCGCGACAAGATCATCGTCTACGGCGACTACGACGTCGACGGCATCACCTCCACCGCGCTCATGTTTCTGGTGCTAAACCGTCTCGGCGCCGAGGTGGAGCCCTACCTGCCCAACCGGCTGGTCGAGGGCTACGGGCTCTCCTCCGATGGCATCGACTACGCCAACTCCCAGGGCGCAAAACTGATCCTCACGGTCGATTGCGGCATCACCGCGGTCGAGGAAGTCGAGTACGCCCGTTCGCTCGGCATCGAAGTGGTCATCACGGACCACCACGAGCCCGGTTCGCGTCTCCCGAACGCGGTCACGATCGTCAACCCCAAGCTCGACCCGGTCAACCAGCCGGGCCAGGAACTGGCGGGCGTCGGCGTCGCCTTCAAACTCGCGCAGGCCCTCTACCGCACACTCGGCCAGAACGAAAACGAACTCGAAGAGCACCTCGATTTGGTCGCCCTCGGCACCACTGCCGACATCGTGCCGTTGGTCGGGGAGAACCGCACTCTGACCCGCTTTGGAATCCGCCAACTCGAACGCACCAACAAGCCGGGCCTGAAATCGCTCTGCTTTGTCTCCAACCTCATGGGACGGCAGATCACCACCGGCCAAATCGTCTTCATTCTCGCGCCGCGCATCAATGCCGTGGGACGCCTCGGCAACGCCGATCTGGCGATCAAGCTTTTGTCCACCCGCGACGACCGTCAGGCCTCCGAGCTCGCCCGCACGCTCGACCGCGAAAACCGCACACGCAAATCCCTCGACGAAAACACGCTCCGCCAGGCCCTTGCGCAAATCGAGAACAACGTCGACTTAAAGCGCGACCGCGCCATCGTGCTCTATTCCGAAGACTGGCACCAGGGCGTGATCGGTATTGTCGCCTCGCGCTTAGTCGAGAAGTATCACCTGCCCACGGTCATGATCTCGATTGATGGCGATGAGGGGCGCGGTTCGGCGCGTTCAATCCCGGCCTTCCATGTCTACGAGGCCCTGCGCGAGTGCGAGGACCTGATCCTTCGCTACGGCGGCCACAAGTACGCCGCCGGGCTCTCGATCCACAAAGACCGGATCCCCGAGTTCGCCGCACGCTTCAAGTCGGTCGCCAACCGTCAATTGACCGACGACGATCTTATCCCCAAGCTCGCGATCGACTGCTATCTCGATTTGGATGATCTTTCCGACCGCTTCCTCGATCACCTCGAAAGCTTCGCCCCGTTCGGCCCGCAGAACACGCGCCCGGTCTTCATGGCCGCCAGCGTGAGCATCTCCGGCAACCCGTTCATCGTCGGCACCAACCACCTCAAGTTCAAAGCCACCAAGGGCAACCGTGTCTTCGACTGCATCGGCTTCAACATGGGCGAACGCGCCCACGAACTCATGGCCCACAGCGGCACCATCGACTTGGTCTACGTCCCCGAAAAAGTCACCTGGAACCACACCGAGCGCCTGCAGCTGCGGGTGAAGGATTTTGCGCTGACGTAGGGGGCAGATGAGAGTTCGTAGGCGCACGGCTTGCCGTGCGCCAACTGCGTGTGCAGTGCGTCCACTGTGTCCACTAGGTCCATTGTCCCGCCCAGTCGTCCCCCGGCAAGACCAACGCAACTCGTTGACGAAGATGCGGTTGCGACCTGTGACCGGACCCCGTAGAATCAGCATCGATAGAACCGGAACTTCTTCCCCCAGAATATGTTGAAGGAGTGCATGTCCACCTATATTGACATGGCGAACCAGAAGTAAAAACCCCAAACAAGCGCCGCAGACAATCCAATCAGAAACTCATGGTGTACCAAATAACCCTGAACGAGAAGGAGAGTCCATGAACCCGTTCCGATCCATTCTGGCTTCCGTGCTCGCCGTGGCCTTCCTGGCCATCTCGGCGCCGGCGCAGGATCATCCAGAACACCCGGAGCATCCGAAGAAGAAAGCCGCCACCGCGGGCGCGATTGAAGCCACCGTCGAGGGCGTCAACTTCTGCCTGGGATGCTCGCTCCAAAAGGACAAGGGCGCCGCCGCGCAGTGCAGCAAGTACGGGCACCAGCACGCGTTGAAAGTGACCTCGGCCACCGTCGACGGGAAGGAAAACCCGGAGATGACCGGGTGGGTCTTGCACTACATGGAGACCGACAACGCTCAACCCCTGATCAAAGAGCATCATGAAGAGACTGTCAAGATGACGGGGAAAGTCTACGCCGACGAGCGTGTATTCGAAGTCGCCAAGCTGGAGAGCTCGAACGAAGCCAAAAAGCCCGAACATCCCGAACACCCGAAATGACCCGAATGATCGACCATTCCGGGAAGTGATGAGAACAGGCGCGCTCGAAGAAGGAGTCGAACGGTGAAGTTGGCGATCATTGTGGGCCTCGTCGCGGCGACTGTCGCGGGTCAGACCCGCGCCCAGGAGCAGAACGTCAGCATCGATCAAATCGCGGCGGCGATCGAGGAACACATTGCCGAACAATCCGCGGCCAACGGCGGATACTTCCTGCTGCAGCACGAGGGAGCGGAGCTAAAGCTCAAGCTCGTGAGGATCCACATGGAGTACCTCGCCGACCTCGGCGGCGGGATTCAGTTCGCCTGCGTCGATCTGGTCGGCACAGACGGCCCGGTCTACGATGTCGACTTCTTCCTCAAGGGCGGCCCGGGCGACATGACGGTGACCGAAACGACGGTCCACAAAGTCAATGGCCAGCCGCTCTACGCCTGGGAACAAAAGGATGACGCCACCTGGGTTCGCGTCGCGGTCAGCGACGCGACCCCACGTCTCCTCGGAGTCATCCAGGGTGAGGATGCATTCGAGTTCACCTATCGAGTTCGGCTCCCGGCGATTCCGGGGCCCGCCAAACTGTGGTTGCCGCTGGCCCAGTCGGATGCCCATCAGGATGTCGAGATTGAAAAGGTCTCCGCACCATCGGAGTGGCGCGAACTTGAGGACAACGAGTACGGAAACACAGTCCTGTACCTGACCGCCGGTCCCCAGGACAGCGGCAAAGTGGTCGAGATCACCTACAATGTCCGGCGAAAGGAAGTCTCCCCCTACCCCACCGCTGCTTCTTCACCCCAAGAGGGACTCGCGCCGGAACGCCTGGTCCCGAACGACTCGACCTTCCGCGAGATCGCCGCGGAGGCAATCAAAGGCAAGACGACCGATCTGATGCGTGCACGCGCCCTTTACGATCATGTCATCGATCAGGTGCGCTACGCGCGCTACGGATCGGGTTGGGGCAAAGGCGACGCCGTCTATGCCTGCAATGCGAAAAGCGGCAACTGCACCGACTTTCATTCCTACTTCATCGCGCTGGCGCGGGCGGTCAATATCCCCGCGCGCTTCGCCATCGGCGCCGCAATTCCGTCGGAACGAAATGATGGCGGCATCGATGGCTACCATTGCTGGGCCGAGTTCTACGCCGACGGCCGCTGGTGGCCCGTGGACATCAGCGAGGCCGACAAAAACTCGAGCCTGGCGTCCTACTACTTCGGACATCAGCCGGCCAACCGCATCGAACTGAGCCGGGGTCGCGACCTGGTGGTCGACCCGGGCCCGCACTCCGGGCCGATCAACTTCCTCGCTTACGCCGTGCTTGAAGTCGGCGAAGAAGAGATCAAGGCCCCGACCGAGTTCTTGTTCCGGCGCTTGAGCGATCCGATGGACGGTCCCGCTGCCGAGGATGGCGGCCCCATCGATTAGTGAGACGGTGGCTCGATCGCACGGCGTGCTTTCCCAGTTGTGGGTTTGCGACCAAAGGCGCCTCACCCCCGACCCTCTCCTGAACCGACCTAAGGCCGTCGGTTCAGGAGAGGGAGTTGTTTTTCTCCCTCTCCTGAGTTGCGCTTTTTGCAACTCAGGAGAGGGACGGGGTGAGGAGCCTTTAACCCCCTGTCAAAAAGAATCCCGACTTCTTGACAATGGCATATTGACCACACTTCCTAATCGCGTATCGTCCCCCGCCCGGAGCCCGGGTTCACGTTACGCGAAGGAGGTGCACCATGAAACGCCTGATCGTTTCCTGTGTCGGTCTTTTGGCTTTTGCCCTGCTTGCCGTCTCGTGCGGCGATGATAACTCCACCGGCCCCACCGGCGATGTCACCGCCCCCGCCGCCATCTCCGATCTGGAGATCGTCGACTCCGTCG
Organism: Candidatus Zixiibacteriota bacterium; assembly: GCA_040752075.1. Taxonomy (GTDB): domain Bacteria; phylum Zixibacteria; class MSB-5A5; order WJJR01; family WJJR01; genus JBFMFQ01. Next base: position 13,712 of record JBFMFQ010000071.1, read on the forward strand.
GCACCGCTGTCCACCTGCAATGGACCGCCACCGGCGATGACGACACCGCCGGCACCGCCGCCGTCTATGAGATCCGGATGGCCGATGAGCCATTGACCGAAGGCAGCTGGGATTCGGCCACCCCGGTCGGCGACCCGCCCGTCCCCGCCGCCGCGGGCACCGGCGAGTCCCTCGAAATCGAAGACATGACCTGGTGGACACGCTGCCATTTCGGAATCCGTGTCCGGGACGATGCCGGCAACTGGTCGGACATCTCCAATATCGTCGCCTGCCACCCCTGCCCGGATCCCGACTGGCGCTTCCTCATCGACACCCGCGACGGCATGATCGCGGTCGACATGGAAGGCGACACCGCGACCTTTATCGAGTCCGCCCGCTGGGTGGAGATCAGAGATGGGCATGTTTACACCGGATCGAGTTCCATTGATGAGTACGACTTCAATGGGACATTCCTCCGCAACATCCGCCTGCCGGCGGGTGTCAGCCACTACGGCTGGGCAGCCCTCCCCGGCGAGCGCTTTGCCATGTTGAACAACTGGAACGACACCGTGTATTTCGTGGATGATGAGGGCAATCTCTTGGCCGCGCGCGGCATGCTGATCGAGCCGAATGAGAGCTTGCAGAACATGGATGGCGTCGTGGTCGGCAACGACCTCATCATCTCCGAGGACGGCGGCAATCACCTGCTCCGCGCCAACCTCACGACCTATGAAATCACGCAGTTCCGCGACTTGACATCCCTGCCCGGCTGGCTGGGCGCCATCGACTACTACAACGGACGCTTCTGTATATGCCAGGGGACCAAGATCTGGCACTTCGAGGGAGAGGGGGCTCCGGAGTTGATCGCCGAAATTCCCCAGGGCAATATCACTGGCGCGGTCATGATCGGCGGGCACACCTTCTTCGTCATCAACCACACGGGACAATTCCAAATGGTCAACAACACCACCGGCGAGATTACCACGATCGTCGAAGGACTGGATTATCCCCAGGACATGGACCTGATGATGAGGTA
>JBFMFQ010000072.1:0-14681 GCA_040752075.1 Candidatus Zixiibacteriota bacterium
GCGCAAGAAGCGCCCGCTCCCCGCGAAACACTGCTCAGTGTGGATAGCTTGGTTGCAACGCCAAGCCCTCCTATGCACACCTGCAGATGCCGCATGGATCATTCCATGGATTCGGCACGCCGCAGTCCGTATATGGAGGTATCGGGTTGCTTGTGTTCCCTCCGCGGCTACATCCGGGTGGGCAACCAAAGGTCGTTGTGCAGTTGCACCCCGCCCCGGTCCTGCCCATGCCTTCTCGTACGCCATCCCATACCCCACGCCGAACGCGAAGGCGCAAAGCAGGATGAATCCGTACAAAGCCAGCCATCTGAACTTACTACTCATAAGGCACCTCCCTGTTTGAGGGAAATACGTTTTTAGCCCCGACCGCCGGGACCCTCCTATCGTCTGAGCAATCGTTCGTACTCCGCCGGGTTGAACTCGGTCACCCCGACATCCTCAAGCCGTCCGTCCAGTCCGATTCGAAACCAGACCCGCGTGGCTCGGACATTGTACTCCGTTGACATCAGATCCTGCTGATCGACCCATACCGGCAGAGTCACACCACGACCGGTGAGCCCCTCCAGCAACTGATCCGGATTGGCGCTGGTAACTACGACAACTTTGGGGCAGTTATCGCCGAGGGAGTGAGCCACCGAGTCCAGCATCGCCACCGCGTCGACACACGACCCGCACTTGGCCATGACGTAGAAGAGGATGCCGCCTTCGGGCAGTAGTTCAAGAACCTCAATGCCCCGGCTCCCGTCGGGCGTCCACACCGGCAAGCTGGGAAAGGGCTTGCCCCGCGAGATACCACGCATGTTGTCTTCCAGGAATGACGGAGTGTTTCCATCCGCGCATCGTCGGCGCGACGCCGACCCACCGACTCGCCGACTGAAAGTGCGAGTACCAAAAGCCCAATGCCGACTATTGTCACCGACCCGACAACCAGCCAGCGCCCCCGGCCATGTAGCCCAACGAGTGCTTGAGGCATGATATCCTCCCCCGTTCCAAGCCGGAGTCAAGGCATCGGAGCGTCCTGTTGTCTGCCGGCCCCGGCGGTCTGAAGTTGTGAGGTGCGTCGAAGGTGCCCATCGCCCTCTCAATTGTAGGGCGACAGAGCTAACTTATGGAGAGAGAGAGAGAGAGTTGCAAGGACTTTCTGAAGAATTGCACGCGGCTGTCGAAGACTTTTGTCGGACGAGATAGACGACTGAAACAGTATTCATTCAAGTCAAGTATTAAAGCACACCCTCTAGTTGGCGGACCGGAACGGTTTGCCTGCGCTCGTCAGCACTCGTGGGGCCCTCCTGCCCCGGATCGGTCAGTAAGTGGCGGCAGTGGCGAGCGGTCGGTTGGGTTCGCCCGCTCTCCCCCGCATCAACCACTCATGCATCCCCATTGCGGCGGTGCGCGCCTGCCCCATGGCGAGGATGACCGTCGCGCCGCCGGTGATGACATCACCCGCCGCGAACACGCCCTCGCGGGATGTCATGCCGGTGGCGGGATCGACCAGCACCACGCCGCGCTTATCAGTCTTGATATCGGGTGTGGTCTGGGTAATGAGTGGATTGACGCCGAAGCCGAGCGCGAGCACAACCGTGTCGACGTCATACAACCTCTCGGAGCCCGGCTGTGGCACCGGGCGGCGACGCCCGGATGCATCCGGCTCGCCGAGCGCCATCTCCTGGATCTCTATCTGCTTTACATACCCGTTATCATCACCAATGTACCGTGTCGGCGCGGTCAGCCAGTGAAAGTCGACACCCTCGGCGATGGCATGTTCGAGCTCCTCAAACCGCGCAGGCGCCTCATCGCGGGTGCGGCGGTAGAACACATACACCTTCTCCGGCCCCATCCGCAGGGAGACACGCGCCGCATCCATCGCTGTGTTGCCGCCGCCGATGACCGCGACCCGTTTGCCGCAACGCACCGGCGTCGCCGACTCGGGGAAGCGGTCGGCGCGCATCAGGTTTACGCGTGTCAGGTACTCGTTGGCCGAGTAGATGCCATTCAAGTTCTCGCCCGGCAGATTGGTGAACCAGGGAAGTCCCGCGCCGGTGCCGAGGAACACGCCGTCGAATCCCTCCTCCTCGAGCAATTCGTCGATGGTGATGGTCTGCCCCACGAGGGAATTGCAGATGATCTCCACGCCCATTCGCTGCAGGTACGAAACTTCGGCCTCGATCACCTCGCCGGGAAGACGGAAACGCGGGATGCCATAGAAGAGAACGCCGCCCGGCTTGTGGAGAGCTTCGAAGATGGTCACCTTGTGCCCGCGCTTGGCGAGTTCGAATGCCCCGGTCAGTCCGGCGGGTCCGGAACCCACGACTGCAACCTTGAATCCGGTGGGCGGCGCCACGACCGGCTCCTGTGTCAGGTTGTTCATCCGCTCATAGTCGGCGGAGAAACGCTCGAGGGCCCCGATCGCGACCGGCTTGTTCTTTTTGCCGACTTTGCACACCGCCTCGCACTGCTTTTCCTGCGGGCAGACACGTCCGCAGATGGCCGGCAGGATGTTCGTCTCCTTGATCTTGCGCGCCGCCGCCGCGAAGTCGCCGTTGGCGACCAAGCGCAGAAAGTCCGGAATCTCGACACGCACCGGGCACCCCTCGATGCAGGTCGGGTCCTTGCACTCGATGCAACGCGCGGCTTCGAGCATCGCCGCTTCGATGGTAAATCCCTTGGGAACTTCCTTGAAGTTGGTGCGGCGGACCTCCGGCTCCTGCTCCGGCATCGTCTGACGCGGAATCTGCATCCGCTCCTTGGGCGTGTATTTTCTCGGTGTGTTCATCAGTCCTCCGGTGCAGGGGGCTCAGGCCATTTCTGCAATCTGCGGCATGAGCCGGCAAAGGTGATCGAGCGCCTGCTTTTCCTCCGCGGCGTACATCTTCTGGCGCGAGACCAACAGATCATAATCAACGATGTGCGCATCAAAGTCGGGACCGTCCACGCAGGCGAACTTGGTTTCCCCGCCGACCGAGACACGGCACCCGCCGCACATCCCGGTGCCGTCGACCATCACCGCATTGAGCGAGACAATGGTCGGGATCTTCAAAGGACGGGTCATCTCGCCGACCGCGCGCATCATCGGCACCGGCCCGACCGCGAGGATCGCCCCGACCTTCTCCTTCTGCAGAATTATCTCCAGCGCATGGGTGACAAATCCCTTGATGCCGTAGGATCCGTCATTGGTGGTGACATAGACCTCGTTGCACACCTTGCGCATGTCCGCTTCGACTAAGACCAAATCCTTGCTCCTGGCGCCGATCACCCCGATGGTGCGGCGGCCTTCGCTCACGGCCTGGATGGCGTTGGGGAGCACCGCCCCGGCGCCGTAGCCGCCGCCGATCACGACCAGCGTATCATCCTTCGGCAGATGAGTGGGCCGTCCGAGGGGACCCACCACATCCAGAAACGCATCCCCCGCTTTGAGCGCGACCATCTGTTTGGTCGAATAACCGATGCCCTGGATGATCAGGCGAAGCGTTCCGGCCTCCCTGTCCCATCCGGCCAAGGACAGCGGGATCCGCTCGCCCTCATCATTGAGCCGTACGATGACAAACTGACCGGGCTGTGCCTTGCGCGCCACCCGCGGCGCCTCGACCATCATCATCGCCGTCATGGGCGCGACGATCTTCTTTTCGAGAATTCGGTGCATGGACATTCCTCGCCTTCGGCGTTCGATGTGCTTCATTCGCAGGGGCGGACGATCGGCCCAAACCACGCCCGTCCACTATACGATTTGGTCGGTCATGGTCAATGCGCGGGGCGTCACAATGGATGAATTGAGTCCAGATTTTGACAACGTGATCGAGTCCATTTCAACGTTTGGGCGCCGTCGCAACCCGCTTGCCTCGGGATGACCGAAATGGGTATATTGGCCTCCCTTCGGGCGGTCCTCTGGGATCGTCCCGGACCGGTTGTGGGGCAGTAGCTCAGCTGGGAGAGCGGTACGTTCGCAACGTACAGGTCGGCGGTTCGATCCCGCTCTGCTCCACTTTAGCCGCAAGGCGCCAGCCACCCGCAATATCAAAAGGGCCGGGAGTCAGACTCCCGGCCCTCTTCGTTTCACCTCGAATCGAAGCGACTACTTCGCCGACTTGGGCGATTCGACTTCGACCTGAGCGACCGCCTTGCAGCATGTCGATGAAGACGCCCCGCAGGCCTTGGTTTCGACCGGCTTTACCGCCGCGGTCGTGGCCGTCTGCGTGAGCGTCCGGCAGTCCATGGAGGCCGCATTGCAAGTCACGTATCCTCCGGGACAGGCATCCTTGCAATCATCAGGACAGAGATCGCAGGGAATGCAATCCGCCGGGTCGCAGTCGGCCGCCTTCATCGCTTTGCAGGACGCCATATCGCAGGTCGGACCCACGGCCAGCGCAGCGGGTGAGAAGGCCATGACGATGCCCAGGGCCAAAGCGGGCAGAACGAGATACCGGAATGAAGAACGCATTTGAAATCTCCTTCCAAATCGAGTGAATTGAGAATCAGCCAACAAACAGAGCGAAACAACACTCCCGTCGGCTCAACACAGGAAGGAGCACAGAACGACACGCCGCTCGTAACCGGATTGCCCCGGCCCAAAGCACGGCGGAGAATGGGATGCGGCAGGATGCCCCGGAGCCGGGGCCGCAGGATTGGGATAGACAACGAGGTCGATCGGGAACTCGTGATTGTCCGCCCCGGGCTGCGTGGGCGGAGTCAGGACCGCGCTCAGACGCGAAGGCAGGCACAACTGGCAGTCCGCCAATTTGAGCGGACAACTCGGCATGTCCTCACAACCCGTGCCATCGGCCGGTAGACATCCCGGGAGCGTCACGCCGTTGTCGGTGTCCGCAGTCTCGCACACGGCCGAAGGCGAACAACCGCCGCCGGTGCCCGGTAATTCGATGTCCCGGCAGGCGCCGCAGTCCTCCGGCATTGTGAGGCAGAACAAAACCGGTTCGGTCAAAAGCCCGGCCCGTGCGACCGCACAAATCCCATCGGGACACAAAAGCGACAGCGGCAGCGAGGTCTGAACGACAAACAGCAGGGCCACAGGAAGCAACGCCAGCATTGGGCGGCGGCGCGGGATCATACCGCCTTTTACCCCAAGGCCTGGGCCTGGTTCCGCCGCCGTCGCGATGCGCGAAAGATGATTTCCTGTGTCTCCGAAGTCCTTGTAAGCGGTCTTGAGGGGGTGTATAATGGGCCGGGTTCGTGCTAGGTGGGGAGTTAGCGGTGCCCTGTACCCGGAACCCGCTATACCGGGGCTGAAGACCGCCCGAGGCCCGTCAGGTTGATGGGCGCCTGTGGAATAAGTGATGTTGAGGGCCGGGTCTTACGCAACGGAAGTTCGCTTAACCCCGTCAGAACCGGAAGGTGGCAGCGGTCGGCGATTCTCTTCGTGTGCCGTGGGATCGCCCGGTCGGAGTCAACTGTTGCGCAGGACCCAGACAGCCGGGGTCGACGTCGGGTGCACGAACCCATGATTTGTCAGCGACCGTCGCCCGCGCCGCAAGCGTTGGGCGGTGTGAAAGAATAAGCGATGAGCTACGAGGCACTGGCCCGGAAGTGGCGCCCGCAGACGTTCGATGAAGTGGTCGAACAGCCGCAGGTGACACAGACATTGAAGAACGCGATCAGTTCCGGTCGCATTCACCACGCCTACCTGTTTTGCGGGCCGAGGGGCACCGGCAAGACCACCACCGCGCGCATTCTGGCCAAGGCGCTCAATTGCGAGACCGGGCCGACCATCACGCCGTGCAACAAGTGCGCGGCCTGCACCGGCATTACGGTCGGATCGCACCTCGATGTCCTCGAGATCGACGCGGCCTCCAACACCGGCGTCGACAACATCCGCGACCTGCGCGAGTCCGCCCGCTATGTGCCGGTGTCGGCGCGTTACAAGATCTACATCGTGGACGAGGTGCATCGTCTTTCGGATGCGGCCTTCGATGCATTGCTCAAGACTCTCGAAGAGCCACCGCCCTCGGTGATTTTCATCTTCGCAACCACCGAACCAAACGAAGTCCCGGCGACCGTGCGCTCGCGCACACTCCGTCTCGATTTCCGGCTGATCTCGCAGGACGGTCTGGCAGGGGCGCTGGGGCGCATTGCCGCCGCCGAGCACATCGACATCGAGGAGGGGGCGCTGGAAGTCCTCGCGACCGAGGCGGCCGGTTCGCTGCGCGACGGGCAGTCCCTGCTCGACCACATGGCCGGTTTCACCGGCGGACACATTACCGCCGAGACCGTCCACGAAGCGCTGGGACTGGTCGACACCGCGATTCTGTTTGAGATGACCGATGCCCTGGCGGCCCATGATCCGCAGGCGGCCATCGGTGTGGTGGCCAAGGTCTCGCACCTCGGACGCGATCTCATCTTGTTTCTGCGGCAGATGGCGGCCCACCTCAAGCGGCTGTTGTTCGCACGATCACTCGGCGATCAATTCTCCGACGACGCGCTCAATGCCGACAGCCGGCGGCGGTATGTTGAAGTGGCATCGGCATGGGATGAGGGCGATCTGCTGCGGTTATTGATGATGTTTCTCGAATCGGCCGATCGCTACAAACGCATCGCCCAGCCGCGCCTCGAACTCGAACTGCTGGCCATGCGCGCCGCGAAGTTGGATTCGTCCGTGGACATCCGCAGTCTCATCGCCCGCCTCGAAGGACGGACTGCGGCATTGCCCGCGAGTGCGCCCTCCCTGGCGCCTCCGCGTGCGTCCTCTGCGCCACGTGCCCCGTTGGCGGTCCCGTCGCCGTCAAGGACACCATCGGTGATGCCCGAAGAGCCGCGAGCCATGGCGCAACACGAGCGCCAGGCGGTTTCGACACCCGTGGCCGTGGCCGACCCACCGTCACCCGCAGGGGCCGGGCCGCTTGATTTCGGCACCGTGCGCGATGCCATCTGCCGGACACGTCCGACCCTGCAGGCGATTCTGGGCCACGCGGAACTGATCAAGACGGGACCGGGCACGGTTGACCTCATTGTCTACAAGGGTTCCCCCTTTCATGAAAAGCAGCTCGCCCAACGTCCGATCCGAGATCTGATCGTCGGCGAAATCGCGCGCGCATTCGGCGAAGGACTGCGTGTCAGCATTCACGTGAAGACCGGCGATTCGACGGGCAACGGCGGGGGCAACACACGCGCCGCCGCGGCCCCCTCGCTGTCCGACCCGCGTCTGGCGGGAGACCACAATCTTCAGGAAATCCTGCGCCGTTTCGATGGCGAAATCGTGGGGTAAGATTCCCCGCTTCGGAGGCATGGCCCGATGAAGAACATGGATCAACTGCTCAAGCAGGTCCAAAAGATGCAGGCCGAGATGGAGAAGATTCAGGCCCAGCTCGAAAGCGAAACGGTCGAGGGGACATCCGGCGGCGGAATGGTTCGCGCGGTCGTCAACGGCAAGCGCGACCTGGTGGAAATCAAGATCGACCCCGAAGTCGTCAATCCCGACGAAACCGAGATGCTCGAGGAACTGATCGTGGCGGCCATCACCCAGGCGCACGAAAAGGCGATGGAATTGCAGTCGCAAAGCATGTCCAAACTGACCGGCGGCATGCCCATGCCGGGGATGGGATTCTGAGCGGGGATTGGAACGGAATCACCGGAGCCGGACGGCCACGAACATGTGTCATATAGGAAATCAAAAGCACCTCACCCCGACCCTCTCCTGGCAAAGAACGCCAGGAGAGGGAGACGAATTCTCCCTCTCCCGAAGTCCGCGTTTTTTGCGGACTTCGGGAGAGGGTCGGGGTGAGGGGCCTTTGGGCAACCGTCACACCACACCATGATTGTGTTCTCCCGATTCCCATGGCCAACACATCCGCCACACTCGAACGCCTGATCGACCAGTTTGCCAAGCTGCCCGGCATCGGCAAGAAGACCGCCTACCGGCTGGCCTACCACGTCATGCAGGCGCCCGCCGATGGCGCCAAGGCGCTCGCCGAAGCGATCATCGCGGTCAAAGAGAGGATTCGCTTCTGCTCGGAGTGCTTCAATGTCACCGATGACGATCCCTGCCCCATCTGCCGCGCCCAAGACCGGGACCACTCCCTGATCTGCGTGGTCGAGGAGCCCCATGATGTCCTCGCATTTGAACGGGCCGGATCGTTTCGCGGCGTGTATCACGTTCTCGGCGGGGTCTTTTCCCCGCTGGATGGGGTCGGGCCGGAGGAATTGAAGATCGCGGAATTGGTATCCCGTGTGAAAAGCAACGGCGTGACAGAGATCATCATCGCGACCAACCCGACATCAGAGGGCGAGACCACAGCGATCTATCTGGCAAAGGTGCTCCATCCGCTCGGCGTGACGGTATCGCGCATTGCCCGCGGATTGCCGATGGGCGGGGATGTCGAATACGCCGATTCCAACACGGTGATCCGCGCGCTGGAAGGGCGCACGGAGATTTGAGACCAGGGACCGGGCGAAGTGGCAACAATGCGTAGATGCACGGCTTGCCGTGCATCAGCAACGCGAAGTCGAAACGAACCGCGGATGATGTTTATCCGATTAGAAAGAACGCGCAATGTCCGTCGTTGAAAATGTCCTCACCAAGATCTTCGGCTCGAAGCACGACCGCGATGTGCGGCGCATCGAGCCGATTGTCGAGACCATCAACCAGTATTACGAGCAGTACCACGACCTGACCGACGACCAGCTCCGCGCGAAGACCGACGAATTCAGAAACCGGCTCGCAGAAGGGGAGACCCTCGACGACCTGCTGCCGGAGGCCTTCGCCGTCGTCAAGGACGCCTGCCGCCGGATGAGCGGACGGAGTTTCGATGTTGTCGGCCAGGAGATGACCTGGGAAATGATCCCCTACGATGTCCAGTTGATCGGCGGGGTGGTGCTCCACCAGGGCAAGATCGCGGAGATGGCCACCGGCGAAGGCAAGACGCTCGTGGCGACCATGCCAATTTACCTGAATGCCCTCGAGGGAAAGGGCGTTCATCTCGTCACGGTGAACGACTACCTGGCCAGGCGCGACGCCGAGTGGATGGGGCAAATCTACAAGTTCCTCGGGCTGACGGTCGGGTGCATCCAGCACGACATGGACCCCGCGACCCGCCGCGCGCAGTACAACTCGGACATCACCTACGGCACCAACAACGAATTCGGCTTCGACTACCTCCGCGACAACATGGCCGTGCGCGTCGAAGACCGTGTCCACCGGCCGTTTCACTTCGCCATCGTCGACGAAGTCGACTCGGTCTTGATCGACGAGGCGCGCACACCGCTCATCATCGCCGGCCCGACCGGACGCTCCGACATGTCTCGCTTCATGGAAATGCGCGGCATGGTCGAGCGCATCATTCGCCGTCAGACAGAACTGACCGGGCAACTCGTCGAGGAGGGGATCAAGCTGTTCGAGGCCGGTGACGAGTACGAGGCCGGCATTAAGTTTCTGGCGGTCAAGCGCGGCGCGCCGAAGAACAACCGCTTCATGAAGTACCTCAAGGAGTCCGGCGTCAAGCGGGCCTTGCAGCGTGTCGAGGTCGACTACATCCGCGACAAGCGCATGCCCGAAATCGACGAGATGCTGATCTTCGCGATCGACGAGAAGGACCACACCATCGATCTCACCGACACCGGCCTGAATTTCCTCAAGCCCGAGGAGCAGCATCTCTTCGAACTGCCGGACATCGGAACCGGGGTGGCCGAAATCGACGAGCGCGAGGACATCTCCGATGTCGAAAAGGCGCGCCTGAAAAACGAACTCTACAAGACCCACGCCGAACGCTCCGAAAAGGTCCACATCGTCTCGCAGTTGCTGAAAGCGTACTCGCTTTATGAAAAGGACGTCGAGTACGTCGTACAAGACGACAAGGTCATGATCGTGGACGAGTTCACCGGCCGCCTCATGCCGGGACGGCGTTACTCCGACGGGCTCCATCAGGCGATCGAGGCCAAGGAAAAGGTCAAGATCGAGGCCGAAACCCAAACCCTCGCGACCATCACCCTTCAGAATTACTTCCGTCTCTACAAAAAACTCGCGGGCATGACCGGCACCGCGGTCACCGAGGCGGGCGAGTTCTTCGACATCTACAAACTGGATGTCACCAGCATCCCGACCAACAAGCCGGTGCGGCGCATCGATTACAACGACGTCATCTACCGGACACGGCGGGAAAAGTACAATGCCATCATCGAGGAGATCGTCGCCCAGCACAACGCCGGCCGTCCGGTGCTGGTCGGCACGGTCTCGGTCGAGGTTTCCGAGACCCTCTCGCGTATGCTTAAGCGCGTCGGGATCCCGCACTCGGTTCTGAATGCCAAGTACCACCAGCAGGAAGCAGCGATTGTCGCCAACGCAGGCGGACCGGGCCATGTGACCATCGCGACCAACATGGCCGGACGCGGCACCGACATCAAACTGGGCAAGGGAGTGGTCAAACACACCAACTGCGCCCTGGTCAGCGACCCGGACTCTGAGGGCGAGGTCTGCCCGTACCTGCAGGAACTCAACTGCCGCGACTCGGTGCCCTGCGGACTGCACATCATCGGCACCGAACGCCACGAGGCGCGCCGCATCGACCGTCAGTTGCGCGGGCGATCCGGGCGCCAGGGCGACCCGGGATCGTCGCGGTTTTACATGTCGCTCGAAGATGATCTCATGCGTCTCTTCGGCTCCGAGCGCATCGCGAGCGTCATGGACCGCCTCGGCCTGGAGGAGGGCGAGGTCATCGAGCACCCGATGGTGACCAAGGCCATCGAACGGGCGCAAAAGCGGGTGGAGGCGCAAAACTTCAGCATCCGCAAACACCTGCTCGAATACGACAACGTCATGAACCAGCAGCGCGAGGTGATCTACTCCCGCCGCGCCCAATCGCTCGAGCAGGAGGACATGCGCGCCGAGGCGGTGGAGCTGATCCAGCACGTCGTCGAAGAGATGGTGGAGAAGAACTGCCCCGCCGGCCAGGCGCCGGAATACTGGGACACGGCCGCCCTGCGTTTGGAACTCAACAAGACCGTGCTCGTGGATATCAATTTCGATGCGCCGGAAATACGCGAGCTCAACCACGCCGGCCTGCTCGAAAAGGTCATCTCGCTGGCGATGTCGGTCTACGAAAACAAGGAACGCGCGCTGGGCGCTCCGCTCATGCGGCAGTTGGAACGCTTCGCCATCCTGCGGGTGATTGACGAGCGCTGGAAGGAACATCTCTACGAGATGGACCAGCTGAAGACCGGCATCGGGCTTCGCGCCTACGGGCAGCGCGATCCGCTGATCGAGTACAAGAAAGAAGCGTTCTCGATGTTCACCCAGCTGGTGGAAACGATCGACCGGGAGGCCGTGGAGATGATGTTTCGCCTGCAACCGGCGCAAAGCGCTCCCTCCCCGTTGCCGGAAGTCCAGCGCCAGCCCATCCGCGAAATCCACGAAGAGGCCAGTGCCTTGGGTTACAGCGGCGTCGATGCGGAGGCCCGCACCGCGGGGAAGAAGCAGCCGGTCAAACGGGATGTCGCCAAAGTGGGCCGAAATGATCCCTGCCCGTGCGGCTCCGGAAAGAAATACAAGAAGTGCCACGGCGCATCGGCCTGAGGCATCCGCAACCCGGCCAGCCGTGATTCGTACACAGGTTCATGTCCACCGCACCCAAAAATCCAGGAATCGCATTGGTCGCGCCGGCCCGCCGGCGCGATCTTGTCTTGTTCACTCATTGGGAGGTGTTTGTGAGACTTCGTCTTCCCGCATTGGCAGTTTTGGTCGCCGCGTGGCTTGTGCTGCCGTCGGTGCTTCGGGCCGATGAGAAGATCCCGCTGGACGTCAAGCGCAAGGTGCTCGACAACGGCATGACCATTCTCGTGGTCGAGCGCCATGAGGCTCCGGTCTTTTCCGCCTACATGCACTACAAGGTCGGCTCCGCCAACGAGTGGCCCGGAATGATCGGGGCCGCCCATCTCCTGGAGCACATGCTCTTCAAGGGATCCGAAACCCTCGGCACGAAGGACTTCAAGACCGAATATCCGCTTCTTGTCGAAGAGGACAGTCTGCGCGCGCAGATCACACGCGAGAAACAACGCGCCGAGCTGCTGGACTTCCAGCGCCAGGCGGGCTTGAGCGATGTGCCGGACAATGCCCCGCTCATCGCCCAATTGGAGGCCCGTCTCGAAGAGGTCAAAGTCAAGCTCGCCGACCTGGTGGAGAAAAACGAGTACGAGGAACTCTACAATCGCAACGGCGCCTCGGGATTCAATGCCGGGACCGGTTACGACGGCACCACCTACTATGTCTCGCTGCCGGCCAACCGGCTCGAGCTGTTCATGACCGTCGAAGCCGACCGCATGACCAAGCCGATCCTGCGGGAATTTTACGCCGAGCGCGATGTGGTGATCGAGGAACGGCGTCTGAGAGTGGACAACGAGGGCGAGACCAAACTCTTCGAGCAGTTGATCGGCACCGCCTTCATCGCTCACCCCTACCAGATCTTCTGGGAATGGAAATCGGAGGTCGCGCACCTGACCCGGCCGAAACTCATCGACTTCTACCGCCGCTACTACGCCCCCAACCGAATGGTCCTGGCCCTGGTCGGGGATGTGAAGGCCGAGGATGTCTTCCGCATGGCCGCGGAGAAATTCGGGCACGTGCCGCGCCAGCCCGATCCCGACCCGGTGGTCACCGTCGAGCCGCCGCAGGAAGGCGAGCGCCGCGTCGACCAGAAATTCGATGCGGAACCATACGTGTACATCGCCTATCACAAGACCGCGTTTAATGACCCGGACGAAGTGATCTACCAGGTCATCCACCGCGTCTTGTCCGATGGACGCACATCCCGCCTGTACAAATCGCTCGTCCTCGACAAGCAGGTGGCCGTCTATGTCTCCACCTCGGAGTTTCCCGGATCCGATGCGGGAGACCTGGACCCCAATGTCTTTGTGATCGATGCCGCCCCGAAGGACCCGGCCACGACCACGGACATCGAAACCGCGGTCTATGAGGAACTGGACCGCTTGGCCACGGTGCCGGTGGACGCCAGGGAACTGGAGAAGGTGAAAAACCGGATCGCGGCCGATTTTATCTGGAGCCTGTACTCCAATCTCGGACTGGCCGCACGCCTTTCGGAATTCGAGGCCCGTGCGGGGGACTGGCGCTACCTGCAAACCATGCAGGAACGCCTGAAGAAGGTCACTCCCGAAGACATCATGCGTGTGGCGAAGAAGACATTCACGAAAGACAACCGCACCGTGGCCACCCTGATCCCCATCGAGCCGGAATCCTGATCGGAGGACTCATAGATGCAAGCGTGCAAATACAACTCATGGTCATGGATGGCGGCGGTCGCGGCCGCCACTTTGGTTCTACTCAGTGCGACGACCGTCCCGGCCAAATCACCCTACTTCGACTGGACCTACCCGCCGATCTCCGTCGAACCCCCGGCGCCGGAGCGCATTGAATTGCCCAATGGCATGATTGTGCTGTTTCTCCCCGACTCCCGTCTCCCGGTGGTCTCGGCCACCGCAATCGTCCGCGCCGGGGAGGTATATGTCCCCGACGACAAAGCCGGTCTGGCCGGGATCGTGGGTGAAGTCCTGACCACCGGCGGGACTCTCACGCGTCCTCCGGATGCGCTGGATGAAACCCTCGAGTTTCTCTCCATCGAACTCGGCGGCGACATCTCCAACGAAGCGGGCAATTTCTCCGTCCGGTGCCTCTCGAAGGATGTCGACACCGCGATGACGATCTTCGCCGAGGTTCTCAAGCAGCCGCGTTTCGATTCCGCCAAGCTGCAATTGGCCATCGATGACGCCGTCGAGAACTGGCGGCGCCGCAACGATTCCCCCGGGCGCATTACCAGCCGCGAGTTCGCGCACTTGATCTACGGCGGGCATCCCTACGGCCGGACACCCGACCGGACCACCCTGGAATCGCTGACGCACGATGATGTCATGTCCTACTACCAGCGGCATTTCGCTCCCAATAACACGATACTCGCCGTCGCGGGCGATCTCACGCGCGCCAAACTCGATGCGATCCTCGCGGCTCATTTCGCCGATTGGGCAAAGTCAACGTCCATGTTGCCTGACCCGCCCGCACCGCCGACCCAGATGGCCACCGGCATCTTCCAGATCAACAAAGACATTAACCAGGCGAACATCCGCTTCGGCCATCTCGGCATCGACCGCAAAAATCCCGACCGTCACGCGATCCGTGTCATGAACGACATTCTCGGCGGCGGCGGGTTCACCTCGCGAATGATGGGGCGCGTCCGGTCCGACTCCGGCTGGGCATACTCGGTGGGCACCGCCTTCACGATGCCCTCCCAGCCGGGGATGTTCTATGCCGCCTGCCAGACCAAAGTCGAGTCGGCATCCAAGACCATCGCGCTCATGACCTGGGTAATCGACGATCTATTGAAAAACGGCGTGACCGATGATGAACTCACCACCGCACGCGAGTCGATCCTGAACTCCGAGGTGTTCGAGTACGTCACCCCCTCGCAGATCGTCAATCAGTACGCCTGGCAGGAGTATTTCGGGTTCCCGCCCGACCAGTTGAAACTGGATATCGAAGCGGTCAAGACAGTCAGCAAAGATGACGTGAATGCCGTCGCGAGAAAGTACCTCCAGCCCGGCAAATACGCGGTTCTCGCCGTCGGCCCGATCGACAAGTTCGATCAACCCCTGACACGGTTCGGGGAGGTCAAAACGCTGGAGTTGGATGAATCGGAGTAATCCGGGAACGCCAGGCCCGAATCGAATCGCCCCGGCCGGTC
>JBFMFQ010000073.1:0-14634 GCA_040752075.1 Candidatus Zixiibacteriota bacterium
CCGCCAAGGGCGGGACGGAGCGACGAAGCAATCCCGTGCCGAGCCGTTTCGGTCCCCCAAACGACGCAGGTTTTTCAACACGCCCCTTGGTCAGCGCGAAAACACGCAGACATTCAAGCAATACGTGGCACTGACTAAAGTCAGCGCCACACATCCTCACTCCGTCCCAGCCTCATCGCCGCCATCACCACGATTCTTCTCCCGCCCCGCATCCCGCAACGCCCGCCGCAGCAGAAACTCGATCTGCCCGTTGAGCGAACGCAGATCATCATTGGCCCAGCGCTGCAAGGCCTCCATGATCTCGCGATCAATCCGCAACAGAAATGGTTTCCGGTCTGCCACAGCGCCTGCCCCTGGCGCCCCGCCCCGGCATCGCTGGCCGGGGCGGGAATTCGCCTCGCTTACTGGTAAATGGTCCCGGTATTCACGACCGGCTGAGCCGATTTGTCGCCGCAAAGGACGACCAGCAGGTTAGAGACCATCGCCGCCTTGCGTTCTTCATCGAGCTCGATAATGTGCTGCTCGGAAAGCTTCAAGAGCGCCATCTCGACCATCCCGACCGCGCCCTCGACAATCAATCGCCGTGCGGCGACAATCGCGCCCGCCTGCTGACGGCGCAGCATCGCCTCGGCGATCTCCGGCGCGTAGGCGAGGTGGCTGATACGGGCCTCGAGGATCTCGACGCCCGCGTCCTTGAGCCGCTCCTGGATCTCCTCGCGCAGCTTGCCCGAGATCACATCGGTGTTGCCGCGCAGCGAAACCACCGTGTCCTCGTGCGTGTCATAGGGATAATGCGTGGCGAGATTGCGCACCGCCGCTTCGCTTTGGATGTGGACATACTTCTCGTAATCGTCCACATGAAACACCGCCTCCGCCGTGTCCACCACACGCCAGACCACGATGGTCGCGATCTCAATCGGGTTGCCGTCCAGATCGTTCACCTTCATCCGCCCGGTCTCGAAATTGCGCACCCGCAAGGACACCCGGTGCACCGAGTAAAGCGGATTGGCCCAGCGCAAACCATCCTCCTTCGCCGTGCCCATGTACTTGCCGAACAACTGCAAGACACGCCCCTCATTCGGGTTGATGAGAAACAACCCGAACATCATGAACACATCAAAGAGGAGCACGACACCGAAGATGATCTTCAAAAGCGGCGGTCCCACAATCAGCATGAAGACGCACCCGAACAAAACGAGAATGGTCAGCGCCAGAACGAGCCACCCCGACGGCACCTTTCGCTCGAGTTCCCGAATCATCGAATCCTCCCTGGGGCTCACATCGTCCCCACGATCAGCCACACCACGATTCCCAAAAGCAACAGCATGACGCCGACAATCAGGGACGCCCTCGTTTGGGCGATCCCCCCGGTCTGGTCATTGTGTTCGAGCATTGACTGCACCTCCGTATGATATCACATCGATATTACGGCGCTATCGCTGTTTTGTTGCAATAATCCAATGGCAGGCGTTGAGAACCGGGAGCGCAGATATAAGTCGCAGTATCGCAACGTGTTATTGGAACATCAGGGGATGGCGGTCCTCGTCGAAAACCTCGGAAAGCGGGGTGTAGGAACAACGACAGTACTCGGGCCCCCCTTAACGTGTGGCAACCCTTCCGCTTCTCTCAGACAATCCTGCTTGAATCTAACCGGATCGTGATATAATCAATTCGGGTCATCCATCGTGTGCGAGGGTAGATGTCTACACAATCCCGACGGCTTGAGTGGGCGCTCTTGGTCCTCAGTTTCATGGCGCTGGGATTCTCGATCGGCTACTGGCAGGGGTATCGGAACATCCCAAAGGAGCACACAGCTCGCCACAATGCGGCCCGGATCGCGGACGTCGGCGGTGTGCGTGTCCTGTGGACCTTTTCGTTTGACGACCTGCCCGAAGATCTGCAGAAGAGCGCACTTGATTGGAATTCCCTTGCAATACGGCGCCGGCTGGAGTCTATGGGTATTCGTGAAGGCGCACTCGGGACAGTCGACAAGCGCATCATCCGACTCGATCTTCCAGAAGGCCACCTGATTCCGTTTGCGTTCGATCTCCTGACGCGGCCCGGACGGGGAGGATTCGTCGCGATCCTCGATGACGATCGTGTTGACTCCCTGCTTTCTACATTGGACGCTCTACTCTCTGGTCAGGAAGAGACTAAGAACCACCGCCTGAGCACAGTGGTTACAAGAGACTCCATCGGGTGCCTCCAGGTGGACAATAAGGACTCGAGCGTTGTGCGAGAGGCATTTGGGCTGGGAAGGGAACAGCTCGACTGGCCGGAACTCGGTACCGTCCGAGTTGTTGCGCCCTTTGGACGGGACTCGACCGGGCACAAGTCGTTCTGCCTTTGCTCCGATGAAGTGCTTCTGACGAGTTATGATATGGAGAGTGTCCGACTGCAGGGAAGCGACGAAACCGGACTTAAGATCGCCTACGAGATCAAGGAGTCAGCACTCGAAAGAGCCAAGTCCTTCTCCGCCGGCGCGGCGGACCGGCATCTCGCCGTGGTCGTGGGGGACGAGATCGTTGCCATAGCGAAACCGGAGCTCGTGAAAAGGGACCGCGGAACTCTCCGGCTCATCTCCGGAGGCGACATGAACTGCGCGAAGACCATCACCGCGATTCTCGCGGCCGGACCGTTCGTGGGTGAAATGTGTTCCGCCCTGTTGCAGGGTCTTCCAGCGGACACGTCGGGGCAATAACATCGGGCGGGTGGCGCCGCTCCGGTGTCTCGGCACTCTCGACGCGGGTTGCCCTTCATTCCCCGCCGTACAGACTCCAGACGAGCATCCCCCCGCTTGATCGATGACTAGACCACCCGGACCAGGTGGTACTGCTTGCGGCCCTTCCTCAACACGAGGAACTGCCCCTCGATCGCGTCATTGCGCGACACCAATTGTTGCGCATCGGCGATGCGCACATTATTGAGGTACATGCCCCCGCCTTCGATGGAACGGCGCGCATCACCCTTCGATGTCGCGATTCCCGAGGTCGCAAACAAGTCGACCACCGGCATCCCGCCATCGAACTGCGCCGCCGGGATCGTGCTCGACGGCACATCCGCAAAGATGTCGGCCACCTCGCGCGCCCCCAGCCCGGTCATCTCCCCGCCGAAGAGGACCTGCGAGGCGCGGTGCGCCTTTGCCAGTTCGGTCTCGCCATGGAGCATGGCCGTGACATCGTCGGCAAGCCGGTGCTGTGCCTCGCGCTTTTCCGGCGACGATTTCACCGACTCCTCCAGCGCCGCGATTTCTTCTTTCGAGCGCCACGTGAAGTACTTGAGGAACGTGACCACGTCCTTGTCGTCGGTGTTGAGCCAGTATTGATAGAACCGGTATGGTGAGGTCATCTCCGGGTCAAGCCACACGGTGCCTGCCTCGCTCTTGCCGAATTTTGCCCCGGTCTTGGACATGACCAGCGGAAAGACAAGCCCGTAGGCCCGTCCGCCGCGCAAACGCCGGATCAGGTCGATGCCGGCGGTAATGTTGCCCCACTGATCGCTGCCGCCCATCTGCAAACGGCAGTCGTAACGGTCGTAGAGCATCAGGTAATCGTACGCCTGCAAAAGCAGGTAACTGAACTCGGTGACCGAGATGCCGTCTTCGGATTCAAGTCGCCGCCGCACCGATTCCTTGGCGATCATCGCGTTCACCGTGAAATGCTTGCCGATGTCTCGCATGAATTCCATGAGCGAGATGGTCGCCAGCCAGTCGGCGTTGTTGACCACCCGCGCCGGGTTGGACTGGACTTTAAAGTCCAGGAAACGCTCCAACTGCTTTTGGATCCCGTCGAGATTCGCCTCGATCTCCTCCAGCGTCAGGAGTTTCCGCTCCAGCGTGCGCCCGCTGGGATCGCCGATCATGCCCGTGCCGCCGCCGGCAATCGCGATGGGGGAATGTCCCGCCCGCTGCAAACGGGCCAGCCCCAGAATCGGGACCAGCGAACCGACATGCAAACTCTTCGCGGTCGGATCGAACCCGATGTAGGCCGTGACCTTCTCCCTGGCGAGAAATTCCTCCAGCCCCTCCGTGGAATCCTGGAGCAGCTCACGCCAGCGGAATTCATCAAGTATGTTCGTCATCTCCATCACCAGGGCGCGCCAATGCCGCCAAGTTTCAGAATGTCATCCCGCCGATGGGGGAGAGGCAAGGGAATCTTCGCGGGGAGTTGCCAGGGAACTCCAGTCCGGTTGTTGGGTGCCACGGGTCTTCAGACCCGTGCCGCACGCGCGTTGCGCGTAGTCAAATCCCTCCCCAACCAACCCGCCGTCGCCTCAACCGCCCGTCTTCCCCTTCCGCCCGAGCAACCCAGCCAGTTCCCCCGGCGTCGTCACCGGCAATTGGCAGGCGAAGTTCTCGCACACATACACCGTCGCCTTCCCGCCCACGGCTTCCAACTCCCGCGTGAACGGCGCCAGTTCCGTCAAACCCGCATCACCAGTCCGCAGCAGAACCACGCTGCGCGGCAGAAACATCCCCCGCAGCGCATCCAGCATCGCCTTTGTGTCGGCCGCCGACGGATCCCCGGCGATCACGATCTCCTGCGATGGTCCGGCGGCGAAATCGACGCCGCAGAGCATCATCGAGTGCGCCGAAGGTACGGACTCAAGTTCGGCGCCGAATGCCCGCAGCAACTGATCGGCGCGTCCGGCCAGTTCCTCACGCCCGGTGAGCCGCGCCAGACGCAGGAGGTTGTTCAACGCCACCGAATTCCCCGAGGGGATCGCCCCGTCGTAGGTTTCCTTCGTGCGCGCGATCAATTCCTCGGCATCATCGGCGGTGAAATAAAACCCGCCGGCCTCGTCATCCCAGAAATGCGCGAACTGATCATCGTTCAGATCGATTGCGATCTGAAGATGCCGCGGATCGAATGAGGCCTCGTACAATTCAATCAGCCCCCAGATGAAGAAGGCGTAATCGTCCAGATGCGCGGCAATAGCCGCCTCGCCGTCGCGGAAACGGTGCAGCAGCTGTCCGTCGTCGCGGCGCACCCTCGCGAGAATGAAGTCCGCCGCCCGGCGGGCATCCCCGGCGTATTCCGGCTCATCCAGGACACGGGCCGCCCGCGCGAAGGCCGCAATCATCAGCCCGTTCCAGTCGGTCAGCACCTTGTCGTCTTTGTGCGGACGAATCCTCTTCTCGCGAATGGCGAACAATGTCTCGCGCATCGAATCAAGACGTGCCGCGGGCGCCGCCGGCGCGAGGCCCTCGCGACGCGCGAGTTCGTCCTGCGAGCCGCGCACATGCGGGATGCCTGCCCCGGTCTTTTCCTGCGTGGCCTGATCGAGGTAGTTTCCATCCTCCTCGAGGTTGTAAAGTCGAATGAAAAGCGCGGCATCCTCCGGCGGCAGGTAGGCGCGGATTTCGTCCGTCGTCCAGACATAGAACTTTCCTTCCTCGCCGTCGCTGTCGGCATCCTCCGCCGAATAGAACGCGCCGTCCCGGTCGGTCATGTCGCGCCGGACATAGGCGAGAATCTCGCGCGCGGCCGCCGCGTACTCGCCTTTGCGCGTGGCCTGGTAGGCCTCGAGGTACGCCAGGCAGAGCATCGCCTGGTCATAGAGCATCTTCTCGAAATGCGGAAGGAGCCACTCACGGTCGGTCGAGTAGCGGTGGAATCCGAATCCGATGTGATCGTAGATTCCGCCCCGGCGCATCCCGGTCAACGTCTGCTCGGCCATCTCCAGCGCATGTCCCTCCCCGGTGCGTTTCCAGTGACGCAAGAGCAGCATGAGGTTCTGCGCCGTCGGGAACTTCGGCGCCTGCCCAAACCCGCCATGCACCGAATCGAAACGCCCCGCCAGTTGCGACACCGCAGCGGAAACGAGCGACAGTCCGGGCGCGCTTCCCCCCTGGGGCCGTGCCGGATCGCGCTGGAGCGATTCGGCGATCTGGGAGGCGGAAGAATCGATGTCCGCGCGGCGTGTGGCCCAGGCCTCGCGAATGCGCGGCACCAGGTCCATCATGCCGATGCGGCCGTAACGGCTCTCGCGCGGGAAGTAGGTTCCGGCAAAAAACGGCTTCTGATCGGGCGTCATGATGATCGTCAGCGGCCACCCGCCCCCGCCGGTCATCATCTGGCACACACTCATGTAGATGTTGTCGATGTCCGGACGCTCCTCACGGTCGACCTTGATCGACACGAAAGTCTCATTCATCAATCGCGCGACCGCAGTGTCCTCGAACGACTCGTGCTCCATCACGTGGCACCAGTGACAGGTCGAGTACCCGATCGAGAGGAAGATCGGCTTGTTTTCCCGGCGCGCCGCGGCGAACGCCTCCGTTCCCCAGGGGTACCAATCCACCGGGTTTTGGGCATGCTGGAGAAGGTAGGGGCTCTTTTCGGCCCTCAGTCGATTGCCGGACTCACCACCCGATGTCATCGAACGCCCTCCCAGATTCTGCCCGTGGTCCCCGCCGGACTCGCATCCGGGGAATGTGAATGAAACGACTGCGAGAAGGGGTGCCAGAAACGAAAACCGACGAGCCATGCGTGAATTCACCGCACCCTCCAAGACTACTGATACGCGCGTCCGGCGGCAAACGCGCGTATCGGAGCCGTTACTCTATTGCGCCTGATTAGTTCGTCGGGTATGGCGGCGGAACTCCGCCACGGAAAACATAGTCGATCAACAAGACAACGTCGGGCGAATTCACCACGCCATCCAGGTTCAGATCCGGCGACGCGGGCGGCGGGGGGTAGGCGAGGTCGAAGTAGACAATGTCAATCTCCAGCGCGAGATCCAAGGCATCGACGAACCCGTCGTAGTTTAAGTCGCCGGGCAGAAACGATTGGTTGTACGTCAATGCCGCGAGCAGGTTGACAATCCCCCAGCCGTAATTGTTATCCGGCGTCGCTGACTGCGACGCCGTCATCATGAGGGCTTCGCGCACCTGCATCGGCGTCCAGTTCGGATGAGCGGACAATAGAACCGCGGCACACCCGCCCACCAGCGGACAGGACAATGATGTTCCCGATGCCGTCGTCGTCAGGAGAGGGTTGGATGGGTTGGCGCAATATGTCGACACACCGCGCGCACAGACCTCGGGCTTGATACGGCCGTCGAATGTCGGCCCGCGCGAGGAGAAGCTCGCGATCACCCCGGACGATGACACCGCGCCCACCGCCACGACCGAATCGCCATCGGCCGGGGCATTCATGGTTCCCGGGCTGGAGCCGGCGTTGCCGTTGGAGACGCAAACAACTATGCCAAGCGCGGCCGCCAAGTCCGCCGCAACCGTCGTGACACAGATGTCCCCGTTCTTGTCGGCGTAGGTGTACCAATCCGTGTACCCCAGCGACGTCGAGATCACCTGCGCGCCGATCGAATCGGCCCACTCCATCGCCTCGACCCAGTAGTCTTCCTCAATCGGAGTCTCCGAACGGATGTCCTCGGTCTTGGCGAGAATAAAGTCCGCCTTGAATGCCGGCCCGTAGAGCAGGCCGTCGGCCGCCCCGCCGAGCGTCGACCAGCAATAGGTCCCGTGGTTGTTCTGACCGGCGGCGTCCTCCGGCTCGTCCTGCGTGTTGCCATCATCAAAAATGAAGTCGTGTTCAGCAATGACGCGCCCTTCCGCGTACGCCTGGGCAAACGTGGTGTGATCCTTGCGGTACCCGGTGTCGATCATGCAAACCAGCACACCCTGTCCCTTAAACCCGATGTTGTGGACGGCAGGAACATTGATCTGGGTCAGCTGGTCGAGCGAGAACCCATAGTCAATCGTTTCGCTGCCCGCGCTCTTGGGCGGCGACACGATGGGACTCGGCTTAACGTCGCCGGTGACCACCGGTTCACGCTTCATCCCGATCATCGGGGCGACACGCGCGACAAAGGGGAGCGAGGTGATCTCACCGAGACGGGACACCTCGACGTCAAACGACGCGGCATTCAGCCACCGCGAAATCGAACGCCACTGACCGCCCAGTCCGCGAACTTGTTCGACATAGACCGCGTTGACCGGAAGATCGATGAACTCCACCGAGGCGCGTCCCATCTTGCTGCGGCGCGCGACCGCACGCGCGGTCAAACGGCTCTCGGCCTTTTGCACCGCCGCCGCAAGGCCCGCCTGCGAAGTGAAGCCCTTGTCGGTAAAATAGACCCACACACGTGCGCGGCCCTCACGCGTGGTCTTCGCGATCACATCCGCTGCCCACGGCGACACGATGGGGGACTCCTTGGCGCGAGCAAAGTCCCCCACACGCTGCGTGGCGGACACGGCATCCAAAGTCGACGCCGGGTATAAAAGAGCGCTCATAAGAGCAACGCAAATCACGGACTTGGCGGCAGAGGACATCATCCTACGATCTTTCATCGGTTCCAAAGTGAGATACCCCTTGTGCTAATTCTCTGTTTTCAAACAGCGCGGTAATCGACAGATCTGGTAAGCGGGGAACCGCGGGGGAGTACTCCCCAATTCCACCTCCCCCCGGAGTTTGAATATACCGGAAACCTCTTGCTTGTCAACGGCTTTGACCCCTGAACGTATTACAGGGGGACCCGGACTCGTCCGGGCTGGCGACCGAACCGTCCGAGATGAGCAACACTTGACTCCCACTGTGAACCAGGCTCACCACACAAGCGAATCTCATCAGGCGCCTGGATTTCCCCGCGTGCTTGCCAGCCCTCTTACCGCTCGGTGCGGCCTGCCCCGTTTGCTGCTGCTTTTGGCGATTCGGACCGTTCTTTCTTTCAACGCGTGCGACGCGCAAATCGATCTCTCCACCACCGGTTCCTTCCTCTGGTCGGCCAACACCGCAATCGAATCCGATTCCACTCATGTGCTTGTGGGTTCCGCCGATGGGCTTCGAGTTTACCGGCGTGAAGGGCCGGCGGAGTTCACTCTCCAGGCACAGATTGAAATCGACGGTGGTGTCCGGGACATCGCCATCGCGGACTCGGTCGCATTCCTTGCCGATGGTCATGGTGACCTGCTGGCACTGGCTCACCGGTCCTCAGTCTCGCAGACCATTCCTCTCGAACTGGTCACGGGCACAGGAGTCCGGTTCGTGGAAACCGTCAACCGCCGGTTGATCGTCGTCGGGGATTCGGTTGCCCAATCTTTTGACATTTCCTTTCCGTGGAATCCGTTTCTCAGTTCCACCATTGGTTTCACGGGCCCGCCTGTTGGTCTGTCCGGGGCCGATTCAGTTGTTCTCATCCCGTGCGGGTCATTGGGCCTGGTTGTTCTGACAATCGACGACGCCGGAATCCTCCATCACGCCGCCGACTTCAGGCCATCCGCCTCCGGATCGCCGGTGCCCATCACCGAGGCGGCCACAAACGGCCGTCATGCTTGGGTCCCCAACGCCGCCCCCGGTGTGCTGACCATCAATCTGACCGATCCGACGTCCCCGTTCGTGCAGGGCCGCATCCTGACTTTTGGCAATGCCCGTCATGTTGCGCTGGATGGCGACCGGCTCCTCATCGCCGATGCCGTCGTGGGGCTTGCCTCCTGCAAGGTCACCGCAACCGGTGCGTCGCTCTGGCAGTCCGAAAACAGCGGCCTACGGGACATCAAGCTCATCGCTTCGCAATCACCGTCGCGGTTTTACTCCACCAACGGCGGCACCATCGTGGTTTTGGACATCGACTTCCTTGGAGATGTCAGCCCCTCCGGGGAATTCGGATTCTCCGGCGGGTACAATTCCATCGCCCATCACGGTCCGTGGGTGTTCATCCCCGACAACCGCGGTTTCTGGCGTGTGCATGCCGACTCGGTGGAATCGGACACATCTTTTCTCCGGTTTGGGAACAAGAAGATTCATCACGCCCTGGTCTGCGAAAACGACCTATTCACCGCCAGCGGCGCCGACGGGGTCAGGATCTACCGTGTATTCGGTGAGGGAACACCGGTTTTGCTCGGCACCATGCCCGCACGCGATCCGGCGACCGGAATTGTTGTCGACCGCGACACCGCGATTGTGCTCGAAGGCGGCGCGGGGTACCGCCTGTTTGACATCAGTGTCCGATCCCAGCCGCGTCTGATCGG
Organism: Candidatus Zixiibacteriota bacterium; assembly: GCA_040752075.1. Lineage (GTDB taxonomy): Bacteria > Zixibacteria > MSB-5A5 > WJJR01 > WJJR01 > JBFMFQ01. The sequence goes on from JBFMFQ010000073.1 coordinate 9,989, forward strand.
GCAGGACCGCAAGAGCACCGCCTTCCCGACCGGAGTATTGCCAAGCACACGCTACATGTATCTCGCCGAGGGCGCCGGGCTGCTCACCGTGTACGACCTCGAGTTCCCAATCAAACCGGAACGCGTGCGGGTCGTTCCTCTCGCATCGCAAGTCCGTCAGCTTCAGGTCAAAAACCACCGTCTGTATGTCGCCGACCGGGCGGCGGGATACCTGACCTTCGACATCAAAAACGAATCCAATCCGATTCTGATCTCCGATCCGGTCGTGCCGGCATCCCTGACCGCGTTCCGGCAGTCAGGACGCGTCCTCTACACCGGCGACACCGGAGGAAGAGTCACCGCCTTCGACATGACCGACCCCGCCCACCCGGAGCCGATAGATTCCGTCGAACTCGATGCCGAGATCCTCGCCATCGACAAATACCGTGAGCGGCTGCTGATCGTGACCCCGTCGGCGTTTCACATGCTGGAGGCAGGTCCGCCCCTCGTCGCGGGTGATTTCGATGCCAGTGGCGAAACCGACGCCGGCGACCTGGTTGCGCTGGTCGACTTCCTGCTCCGCTACGGGCCGTCGCCCTGGCGCCCGAACTCGGCCGATGTCAATGCCGATGGTCGTTACAACCTGCAGGATGTCGTGGTGATGGTCGATTTCCTCTATGGCAACGGCGAGCCGTTGCAGACGGGAGCGGTCGAATAGACACGCCATTCACCGCCCGTGTGATCACCGTCTCGACCGGCTGCGCCGCCGGGGAGCGCGAGGACCGTTCCGGAAAACTCGCCGTGGAAGGGCTCACGGACCTCGGCCTTCAGGTCACGGGGCATGAGATCATGGCCGATGATCGCCTGCGCATCGCGCAATCGGTGATACGTGCCTGCGATTTCGACCCGGTCGCCCTCCTGTTTCTGACTGGCGGTACCGGCCCGACCCCCGATGATGTCACCCCGGAGGCCATCCTCGGCCTGCTTCAACGCCGTTTCGAGGGAATCGAAGCGGCCATCCATGAAGCCGGACGCCGTCAAGTGACGACTGCCCCTCTATCTCGCGCCGTCGTCGGCCAACGCGGCTGCACCATCGTCATCGCGGTTCCAGGCTCCCCAGGCGCCGTCAACGACGCGATCGCCACCCTGACCCCCCTCCTCCCGCATCTCCTGTCGCTCGTACACGGTGACCAAAAGGGACACCGGCAACCCTCGCCCTGACTCTCCCCGGTCCTTTGTTGCTGCTGGTCTGCATCTGTGTCGAGCGACCGGATTGCATCTCAGGCGCCCGCCTTTGGGATGGCGAGGCTCCCGCCGAGCCGGTCCCGGGGTGCCCCTACAAATGCTGTGGCCCATAGGGGAGCGTGTGGGGTTTTTCAACAAGCTTTTCGCACCCGTGCCCCACGCGCCAGCGCGTAGTCAACATGAAGTCAACCGTCCGACAGAATGAAAGTCCAATGCAATTCCCCTCACTCCTCCCGCTCACCCTCCACTTTCCCGTCCTCACCCATGACCCTCCCCAGCCACCACCGGCTTCCCCGATCATGCGCCTGCAGCATCCCCTCGATCACCGGCAGTCCCATCCACATCAAATGACGGCAGGTGTCGGCGAACGACCGGTCCATCGCCTCGGCGACCGCCAGAACACGCGTTTTCAGTTCGGTGGACATGAACAGCTTGGCGGCGTGCTGCCCGCTCAGTTTGACATGGTCACTCCGCATGCGACTCCTCCCGCTCATCGCTGTTGAACTTCGTGAAGGCCCGATGACGCGCCTGATGCGCCTTCAGGACCGGAGCACCCGGGGCGCGCCAGCCGGTCGCCCGCTCCAGCCGGCGGATGATCATGCCCCAGGTGACATCATCCGTCTTGTCGTCCAGGATCCGCTCCGCATCGGACCGCCATTCGGCCCGGCAGATCGGACAATTGGGGAACTGCAGCACCCGGATGCGAAACACCCGCTCCACAAACGGCGCCAGGATCATGGCCAGCTTGCGCAGCGCCCGCTCGTGCAGCATGCGCATCCGCGAGAAAGGCCGTCCCGCCCGGTTTGCCAGACGCTGCAACGAGAGCCCCTCGAAGTAGTAACCCTCGATGATCTCCCGTTCGATGGGCGCAAGCAGCGCGATGGCATCGCGCACGGTTCTTTGGATTTCCTTCCGGCGTTCCCGCGCGGCGCCGCGCTCTTCACCGCCGGGATCCCCGACCCAGACACGGGTCCGCGACCGCTCAATCGTTCGGTGATACTCCATTGATGTTCATCCCTTCTGCCGCGTGTGTTGCGGCGCGGGGAAAGTCGGGCCGGGTGATGCGACATGAAGAACAGACGACAATCATCCGCCAACAAGCCGTCGCCAGGTGACATCACTTCGAGGATCACTTCATGGAATACATCTGGGTGCCACGGGTGTTCAACCCCCGAGCGCACCCTGGGTGCCACGGGTCTTTAGACCCGTGCCGCACGCGCGCAGCGCGTAGTCCAAATCACTCCGCGTCACCCGCCGACAACGACCAGACAATTGCCTCCCCGCATGCATCGACGTATACTCCCCCAATTCGGTCCTGAGGGATCGCATGGAGAGTAGCCGTTGACGACTGACCTTTACATCGCGGGCGCCGTTCGGACAGCGATCGGCAAATTCGGCGGATCACTCGCCGAACTGACCGCTGTCGATCTCGGTGTCATTGCGTCGAAAGCAGCCATCGCCCGAACCGGCATCGACCCGTCGGAGATCACAGAGACAATCTTCGGCCATGGCCGTCAGGCCGGCGGCGGGCCCAACAGCGCAAGGCAGATATCGGTTCGCAGCGGAGTCCCGATGTCCCGGCCGGCGATGACCGTCAACCAGGCCTGCGCTTCCGGCATGCGGGCCATCACCCTCGCATGCCAGACCATCCAATGCGGTGAGGGAGAGGTTATCCTCGCCGGCGGCGCCGAGTCGATGTCCAACACCCCGTATCTCCTGCCACGAGCGCGCTGGGGCTACCGGCTGGGCAATGGCGAACTGGTTGATGCGATGTACAAAGACGGCTTCCAGTGCCCGATCGCCGATCAACTCATGGGACGCACCGCCGAAACACTCGCTGAGGAGTACCGGATCAGCCGCGATGAGCAGGATCGCTACGCGCTCGAATCGCAACAACGCGCCGCCGCCGCGCGCGAGCGCCTTCGCGAGGAGATTGTCCCGACACCGATCCCCGGAAAGCGGGGAGAGGTGCTCCTAACCGATGAGCATGTCCGGCCGGACACCACCCTTGCCGCCCTCGCCAAACTGAAACCCGTCTTCAAGGAAGATGGCACCGTCCATGCTGGCAACTCTTCCGGCATCACCGATGCCGCCGGGGCGATGATCGTGCTTTCGGGCGCCGCCGCCAAGCGCCTGAATGTCGAGCCGCTTGCACGCGTCGTCGGGTGGACCAACGTCGGTGTCGATGCCCGCATCATGGGAATCGGGCCCGTTCCCGCGACCCGCGAGCTCCTCAAGAAGACCGGCCTGTCGCTGGAGCAGATTGACCTCCTCGAACTGAACGAAGCATTCGCTGCGCAGGTGATCGCCTGCCAGCGCGAATTGAAATTCGACTACGCGAAAACAAACGTCAATGGCGGCGCCATCGCGCTCGGGCATCCGATCGGCGCGACCGGCGCGCGCATTGTCGTCACGCTCCTCCACGAAATGCGCCGCCGCAAGGCGCGCTACGGCCTCGCCACGCTGTGTGTATCCGGCGGCATGGGCATGGCAATACTATTCGAAATGTAGGGTGGGTGCTTGCACCCACCACCGGGGCAACATGGCCAAATCCACCTCCCAACCATCCGCACTCATCACCGGCGGCGCCAAGGGCATGGGGCGCGCCATCGCGCTGGCGCTCGCCGAAGACGGATACCACATCGGCATCGTCACCCGCAAAAGCGAAACCGCGGCGAAGTCCGTGGTGCGGCAATGCGAAACTCTCGGCGTCAGCGCCCGCTACTGGAAGGCCGATCTCATCGACTTCCGGGCCGCCGAGCGTGTCGCAAACGAGTTTGCCCGTCACTTCGACCGCTGGGACGTGCTGGTCAACAACGTCGGCGACTACTGGAATGGTCCCATTCTGCGCATGAAGACCGAGACACTGAAACACATGTTCCAGTCGAACTTCTCGATCGCCGCGCGTCTCTCGCTCTTGGCGGTCAAGACCATGCAGAAGCGCCGCTCCGGACGGATCATCAACATCGGCTGGGTTTTCGCCGACCGTTTGCAGAGCATCCCCAACGGCGCCGCCTACCAGGCCGCCAAGACCGCGCTTGTTTCCTTCAGTTCCGGCCTTGCAAAGGAAGCCATCCGCCACGGCATCACGATCAACATGATTTCGCCCGGCATGCACGAGTCCACCGTTGATCCCCCCGAAAACCCGCGCAAGGTCATCCCCGCCGGACGCCTCGGCCGCGATGAGGACATTGTCGGCGCGGTCCGTTACCTGATCTCGCCCGTCGCCGGCTACGTCACCGGCACCAACATCAAAGTCTCCGGCGGCTACGGGGTCTGACTCAATCGCCCAATCCATGCGTAGTCGCACGGCTTGTCGAAGATCCCGTGAAGCGGGGCCGTGCGAATGCACAAGCAGGTAACGGCTAAAGCCGTTACTACAAGAGCGGCGACGATTGCGTTCTGTAGTAACGGCTTCAGCC
>JBFMFQ010000074.1:0-14420 GCA_040752075.1 Candidatus Zixiibacteriota bacterium
GTCTGCTGAAAATCGGAGGTAGACCGATATAGAACGTGAAGAAGTGATAACAAAGGATAGACGCCGACAGACTCAATGCACTCTGGATTGACCAAAGGCGGAGTGCCGCCGCGAGATACCGGGATTCAGCCACACGGGTGAGAGGGAGATTGCCCTGCTGGTCCGGAAACACTCCAATCAAGCGCTGGCCGAGTGACCGCGATGATCACGACCCCCAAGGAGGGAATGGCGCCGGCATCCGCGCACCAATCGGCTCTACGAGGGCGGGTGCGTATGGCCTGTTGGGTGATCGCGTCGCTTTCGATCGTCTTGCCCGGACACAGGGGGGCGGCGATGGCCGCCACGGCCTCGGTCGTCCCGGGAGAGTGGCTTGCCCACGGTGTCTACGTTGGAACTGGCAGTGCAACGCAGAGTGTCAGCGGTTTGGGATTCAGCCCCGACCTGGTGATCATCAGGGGCGACCAGAACACGGCCTCGGTCATTCGCACTTCCAGCATGCCGGGGGACATGGCCAAAAAACTCGGCACCAACGATCCGGTCCAAACCGGACTGATCACCGCGCTTGATGGCGACGGATTTACCGTTGGAAATGCGCCGGGTATTAACGACCTCGGGATCGCCTACTATTGGGTGGCGCTCAAAGCCACCGCGGGCGTTCTGACCGTTGGCTCTTACACCGGCGACGGGATCGACAATCGGAGTATCAGCGGCGTCGGCTTTAGTCCCTCGTACGCCATTGTTATGGGCCAGGGAGCGGAACACGCCTTCCAGCGGTTCGCCGATCAAGCCGTCGACCGGAGCATCGAGTTCAGCAACAGCGCCGACGACGGGAATCGGATACAGAGTTTCGAGGCGGACGGATTCCAAGTCGGCAAAGACAACGCGGTCAACAAGTCGCTCGACGTCTACCATTATGCGGCGTTCGCCGACTCGCAAGGCGTTCTCGACTACGGCTCATACACCGGGGACGATCAGGACAATCGGGATCTGATCCTCCCGGGGTTCGCGCCAGCCTACCTGCTGGTCAAGCAGGACGGCGGTGAATCGGGCGTGCAGCGGTATCTGTCTCAGGCCGGCGACGCCGCCTTTGAGTTCCATCGGAATCCCGCATTCGCCAACGCCATCCAGGCGTTGCTGGCGAACGGCTTTCAAATCGGCACCGATCACGTCGTCAATGACGGCAACAAGACCTACTATTATGTGGCCTTCAGCGACTTTCAAAGCAGCGCCCCCGTTCTCGATTCTATCGGGCCCCGTTCCGTCAATGAGGGGGATAACCTCAGTTTCATGATTGCCGCCACGGACCCGGACGGCGACAGCATCACGCTCTCGGCGCTCGGACTGCCGGCGAACGCGTCACTGACCGACAACCACGATGGCACGGCGCTCTTTGAGTTCGCACCAGACAGCACCCAAGCCGGACTGTACCCGGTCGGCTTTTTCGCCTCCGACGGTTGGCGCGTCGATTCCGAATGGATTACCATCACGGTCAACAACGCCAATCGCCCTCCCGTCTGGACTCCCATCGGCCCGCAAGGCATTGCGGAGGGAGAGACGCTCCTCCTGGAGGTGACCGCGGGCGACCCGGACAATGACCCGCTCACATTGCAGGCCGTTGGACTGCCCCCCAACGCCGTCTTCGCCGATGGCGGCGACGGGAACGGGACCTTGACCTTTGTTGCCGATTACACACAGGCCGGGGTTTACTCGGTCGGGTTCATTGTCTCGGATGGAGCCCTCAAGGACACAGAGAGCGTGACCATCACGGTGACCAACACCAACCGGCCACCGGTCGTTGCCGCCATCGACACGCTCCGGGTCAACGAAGGCCGGGAACTGAATCTGGTGGTTTTCGCCAGCGATCCCGACGGCGCCAAGCCGTCTCTCACTGCCGAGAATCTGCCGGCCAATGCCACGTTTGTCGACCACACCAATGGCACAGGCAAACTCGAGTTTGATCCCGACTTCAGCCAGGCCGGAATCTACCACGTCTTGATCATCGCGTCGGATGGGTTTCTATCGGATACCGAGATCGTCGTCATCATCGTGGGCAACGCCTCCTCGCCGCCGCTGCTTGCTTTCATTCCGGATCAACTGATCACCGAGGGCGCGGTGCTGTCAATCATGGTCAGCGCCACCTCTCCGGGAGGCAACCCGTTGTCGCTTTTGGTCGAGCAGAATCCGGCGAATTCAAGCCTGACCGATCACGGAGATGGGACCGGATCCTTCGAATTCCATCCCGATTTCACCCAGGCGGGCATCTACACGGTCCGGTTCATCGCATCGGACGGCACGCTCGCCGACACCGCCATGCCGTCCATCACCGTCCTGGATTCGAATCGGGCGCCGCAATGGACCCCGACTCCGGATCAGGTTACCCAAGAGGGACAAACCCTCACGTTTTTCGTCTCGGCGACGGATCCCGATGGGGTCGTCCCCTCGCTCACGGCGGATAACCTCCCCGCCAACGCCGGTTTTCTTGACCAGGGGGCGGGTTCCGGGAGATTCGACTTTGCGCCGGCCTACGACCAGGCAGGCATTTACTCCATTCGCTTCATCGCCTCCGACGGTGTCGCTGCGGACACCGATGACGTGCTGCTCACCGTCGGCAATGTCAATCGCCCTCCGGTGATCGGGCCCCTGGGAGATCGGATCGTTGGCGTCGGGCAGGAACTGGTCATCGACGTATTGGCGTCCGATCCCGACGGCACAATCCCTGCGCTGTCGTGCCCGGGTACCCCTCTGAACGCAACGTTTCTGGATCATGCGAACGGAAGCGGGACGTTTGCGTTCATTCCCGATGCGAGCCAACTGGGCGAACACTACATTAGCTTCATTGCCACAGACGGCGTTCTGGCGGACACCGTCACGATCAACACTTCGGTCGCCTCCACCAACCTGCCTCCTCAGTGGGATCCCATCGGTGATCACACGGTCATGGAGGGCCAAAAGCTCACGTTCAGCGTTGTCGCGATCGACCCGGAGGGCAGCGATCCCACCCTGACCGTTCTTGGCCTTCCCATTCACGCCACCTTCGCAGATCTCTCCACCGGGACAGGGCAATTCTCGTTTGACCCATCCTTCACGCAGGCGGGGTCCTATTCGATCCGCTTCGTCGCCTCCGATGGCGCACTGGCGGACACGGAAACAGTGGGGATCACTGTCCTCGAGGCCGGCAATCAGCGCCCCGAGTTGGGTGTCTCCGGCTCATTGAGCACGTTGGTCGGAGGGGCGATCCATCTCGACGTGAGCGCCACCGATCCCGACGAGCAAGCGCTGGTACTCACTGCCCTTGGAGTTCCCGCCGGGGCGAGCTTTGTCGATTACGGCAACAATACGGGCGACTTTGATTTCGGAACGGGGATCGGGGATGTGGGAACCCACTTCCTCACCTTCATCGCGTTCGATGGCGGCCTTGCCGATACGGTGTTCGTCGCGCTTGAGATCGCGCCGGGAGCGCCCGCCAGCATTCTGATACAGCCCGACTCCGTGATCGTTTCCGCGGACTCTTCGCAGCTCTTCACAATTACGGCGTTGGACAATGACGGTTATCCGACCAGTCCCGGGCGCGTGACCTGGTCGATCACCGCGCCGCTTGGCGAGGTCGATTCCACGGGTCTGTTCGTGGCGCAACACGTCGGGGTCGGGCGGATGGTGGCCCGCTCCGAGTTCGGCCCCGTGGACTCCACCGGGTATCTCGAAGTCATCCCCGGCCAAGTCCTGGGAATGCGCATCGACCCCGACACCGCCATGATGATTCTCGGGGAAACGCGGCAATTCACGGTCAGCGCGTTCGATGCCGACGGGAATGCGATCCCGCCCGGGAGCTTGTCATGGTCGGTGCTCGGCACGATGGGGTACATCGATGCAACCGGGCTTTTCACGGCCACGCAAGTGGGCGCCGGGCGTGTGATCGCCCGCCGTGAAACCGATGGAATTGCCGACACTTCGGGCACCATAAACGTTTCGCACGGCGACATGACCCGCCTGATCGTTACGCCGGACACGGCCTCACTCCGGATCGGCCAGACGGTTGCCTTCGCGGCCTCGGGATACACCGCGACCTATGAGCCCGCCATGATCGGCGCCGTTGACTGGGCCGTCATCGGCGGCATCGGGACCGTGGATGGCGCCGGCCTGTTCACGGCCACTGCCAAGGGCACCGGCCGCCTCGTGGCCACCAGCGCCGCCGGGGGCATCAGCGACACGTCAAACACGATCGTCGTCGATGTCCTGGTCGCTGAGGAACTGCCCTTGGGCAACACCCCGGTCCATGCCGGGGAGAGCCGAGTCCCCGTCCTGGCATTCGCCCTGGAGAACCGATTCGCCACGGCCAAGGAAATCACTTCGATCCGGGTCCAGGATGTCTCCCGGGGCAAGGGGACCACGGAACAGATCCGATCCAACATGGCGGCTCTCTCATTCTACCGCGACGCCAACGGGAACGGGCTGTTCGAGCCCTCGGATCAGCGTCTGGGCATCTCCCCGCCGAGTGATCAGACGACCTTTGGGTTTTCCGCGATCAGTATTCCGCCCGTTTCCCGGGTGGCGTTCTTTCTCACCCATGACGTGGCCATGGCCCCCCGTGACGGGGACTCGTTGGACTATGCCGTGATTCCCGCGACGGGAATCATGACGCCCGATGGCGGCCCCGTCGGAGGCAGCGACACGGTCAATTCGCTGGGATTCAGCATCGTCGATGGTCAAACGGTTGACCAGATCGATTTGGCGCCCACGGGCAACCTGTCTGTTTCTCCCGTGGATGGCGTCACCCATGTCATGACTCTTGATCTGCGCCGGAATGGATACCAGGCCGACGTTTTGGAAGTGATCAGCATCCGAAACTCCGGTACCGCGGGTCCCGCCGACTTTGACTCGGTCATGTGTTACCTCGACACCGGCAGCGGAATGTGGGACGGTGCGGAAGCCGAGCAACGGCTCGGGACGATGCACTTCACAGGGGGATTGTGGAGCATCAGCGGGCTCGCAACTCCAATCACCGCGCCGTCCGCAAGACTGTTCGTGGGCGTTGGCATTTCGGCTTTTGCCACGGATGGTGCGACCCTCTCGCTGGGCGTGCCATTGCACGGGATCGAGATGGCCTCAAACAACGACGGCCCGATCGATGGCGATGTCGCGGCGGTCGAAACCATCTCCATTCTCTCCAGCCAGAGCGTCGTGGCCTCGGCGATCCCTATACCCGCCACGACACTGATCCCCGGTGAGTCCGCGATTCCAGTCGCCGGCGTATCGCTCATCAACGGCTTGAGCACCGGATTGACCCTGACAGCGCTGGATTGCCGCTTGATCCTCGATGATCCGCGCGGCGCCACGCTCGAAGAGCTGAGATCTCAAATCGACAGCGCGACTCTCTGGCTGGACCGCGACAACGAAATCCAAAGCAATGGCCCTCCCGACAGCCTGATCGCCACCGCCATTCCGTCGGGTACCGCCGTGCACTTCGAATTGGCGGCGCTCCCGATCGCGGGCAACGGCGCCCAGTCGCGAATCGCGTTCTGCCTTCACCTTGACCGCGAGCAAAGTCGGGACGGCAACCACGTCAATGTCGCTGTCGATTCTGAGTTTGACTTCGAGTTCGCCCAGCCGGTCCCCGTGTCCGGCAGTTTCCCTCTCAAGAATCCAACGGCCCACACGATCGACGCGTTCCCGCTTGCCGGCACAACGCTCCACAGCAACGGCGGCAATTCGCGCTTTGGGGGTCAGTCACAGATCCCGATCCTGGATTTCGAATTGCCCCGGGCCGGTTACAGCACCGATGTGCTCACGCGTCTGCGCGTGATCAACCGCGGGTCGGTGGAGGGGTCCGCCGTTTCCGCCATAGCGCTCTGGGCCGATGTCGACGCCGACGGCTTCGATCCCCAGGATCAGCGCATCGGCGCGCTCACGCGGCTGGCCGGCGAATGGCGCCTGGACGGCGTGGCGGTTCCACTGAACCAGACGCGCAACCGCTTTATCCTGACCGTGGACATCCCGATCGGCCTCACCGCCGGTGGAACTCTTGATTTGGAGATCCCCGTTGACGGCGTCCTCTGCGTGAGCGGAATGGATGGTCCGGATGATCAACCAATCCGGAATAACCAGCCGGACCTGGTATTCCCGTCGGATCGAATCACGGTCATCGCCACGCCGCGTTCAGGGCGATCGGTCAACCCGGGAAGCACCGATAACCGCCCGCTCCTGTTCGCGCTTTACAATGGCTACCGCACACAGGCACAGACTCTCACGGCGGTGTCCTTTGTCAACGAGTCCCGGTCCTCCGGCGGCGGGGAAGCCGCCGACCAGTCATTGGGAACGGTCTCGCTCTATCGCAGCGTGGATTCATTCGGCGAAACCGGCAACGACGAGCTGGTGGCCACCGGGCAATTTGCGGAGGGGCGCCTGAGGCTGGCGGGCATGTCCCAGGTCTTCCAACCCGAACAGCTCTCCTATTTCTATGTCAGCATTGATGTGCCGCTTGATGTCGCCGACGGTGACTCGCTGGCCATCGGGGTGGACGCCCTCTCGGACTTCGAATTCTCCGGGTTCGTCGATATCAACGGCGATGTTCCTTCCGGCATCAATGCGCCGTTGGTCATCGATGGCTCGGTCGCCGCTCAATACAACGTCTTCGATGTCGGAACGTCCGTCCTGGTCGGCCGACAGCACAACGCAACCCTGTTTGCGTTCAAGCCCGCCCGCAACGGGAGACTCCCCGACACTTTGATCAGGCTGAACCTGAGCAACGAAGGCACCGCCGGGCCGGACGACCTGGCCGCCGTCACGCTGTGGCAGGACACCGACGGAGATGCCCTGTTCTCGGATGGCGATGTTCCCATTGCCGGGCTCTCCCACGCCGCCGGCGTTTGGAACAGCGGCACAATCAGTCTCCCGGTCAACGCGACCACACCGGGGCTCATCGTCACGGCGGACATCGCCGGGGACGCTTCGCCGGAGGCGTCGGTGAAATTCGCCCTGCCCCAGGACGGCTGCGAATACGCCTCGGGCAATGATGGCCCGCTGGACCACGCGCTGTCCTCTCCACGCTGGCTGTACATCTCGCGCGGGTCCCTCGCCGCCTCGCTGGATCTCGACCGCACCACCTACACCGTGGGACAGCCGGTCACCGCAACGATCGAAATCACCAACTGGCTCCCCAATCCGATCGATGATCTGGTGATCAGGGAACTGGGGGCCGGCGCGTCCGGCTCGATCCGGCTCGACAGTGTTTCCGGAGGGTCCGCCGTGATCGCCCCGGGGACATCGGCCACCATCCGGCGATTCTACACCGCCGCGGCTCCCGGCTCCTGCGCGCTGCGCTACCGCGCGGTCACGGAATCGCTGCACGACTCATCGGCCCTGGTGGAATCCCCCGCGATCTTCGTGCAGTCGGCGCCGGCGCCGATTTCCCTCACCCTCACCAGTTCCATCCCCGCCGCCGTGACACGCGGGCAAAACAATGTCTTTCCGTTGACGATCGTGCTCCAAAACAACAGCGACCCCGAAGCCGCCCCGGTTCGCATCGAGAGCCTCACGCTCAGCGCGCAGGATTTCGACCGGCAGCCACTCTCGATGGCCGCCGTAGCCAAGCGGCTAATTCTGACCGATGACCGGCGTCAGTCGACCCTCGTGGAAGACATTCCCAATGAATCCGGGGTCGAATTCGCCTTTGCGGCGCCCGTCTTGTTGAATTCGAACGGGACCGTGCGATTTTCCCTCCTGCTCGATGTCGCCGATTCGGCCCGGTTCGGCCGGTTCCGGCTGGCGCTGACCGATCCCGGGGCGCTCGTCATCCGCGACGCCAACACCGGCCTGGGCGTGCCCTTTGCCGATGGCGTGGCATTCCCGGTGTCCACCAGCGCTTGCCGTGTACTCAACCCGGCGGCCAACCTGGCCGTGAGTGCGACTTCCATCGTCGGCTCAACCGCCAACCGGGGGCAGACCGATGTGGGCCTCCTGCGAATTGGCCTTTCCAATGTCGGCGATGAATCCAGCGCGCAGATCATGCTCACCCGGCTCTCATGCCGGTTTGTCGGAGCGGGCGGTTCGCTCATGGCGCCCGGGGAATTGTTCTCGCAGGTCCGGCTCTCACGCGCGGGATTTGCCCTCGCGACGATCTCCAGTCCCGCCGCCACCGCCGGGACGCTGGCCATCGATCTAAGCGCGCCATTGATACTCAGCCCGGGGGAGACCGAGTTTGTTGAACTGCACGTGTCGGTCGATCCGCAGGTGACGGCGTCCGGTTTCCGTGTGGTCATCCCGGACAGCACCGCGTTTGTCTGTCGCGATCTGAGCTCCGGTCTGCCCCGTCTCGCGGTCAGCGATGCGCTGGCGGCGGCCGATAGCGCCGTGTTCCCCATACGGTCCGCCTACACGCACCTGCGCGATCCCGCCGCGCCGCTCGGTATCTGTCTTGAGGCCACGCTGCCGCCCAGCGTCATCAGCGGCAGCCGTGGCGTTGCCCTGGCGCGCCTGCAGGCGTCTTACCCGGCACACCCCGCGGCCTCTCCCGTCGTGCTGAATGCCGTGAAGTTCCTGGCGCTCGACACCCTTGGACGGGTTCTCGATCCGCTCTCGCTGTTCGACCGGGTCGGCTACCGCATCGATGGCGGACCGATCCAGTATCTGAGCGCGTTCGGCCTGAGTCAGGGCGCCGTCGATCTGGTCATCCCCGGCGATGAGCTCCGCCTCGAGCCCGGAAACGAAACCGTGGTGGAGCTGATCGCCGATTTGGAGTCCGATGCGCCCTATGACCACTTCCTGATCTCCATCAGCGATCCCGGGTCGTTTAGCGGATACGACGGGACAGATGCAAATGTGCCGCTGGTCCTGGCCGCCGGCGACCAATGCGAACTCTCATGGCCCTTCTCGACCGGCGCCGCAGGCATCATTCTGCCCGCCGGACGCCCCGCCCTCCATCTCGCAAGCGGACCGGCCAATCTGGCGCCGCTCGGCGCCGGGGTGAACGCGCTGGAGGGGCGCATTGACTACACCTATGGCGAATCTCAGGGAACACTCCTGCTCGATCGTCTGGCCATCCATCTGACAAAACGGGACGCCTCCTCGAGCGCGGCATTTCCGTTCGCTGCCGTTTTCGAGTCGCTCACCCTGCTGGCCGGCGGGGACCCGGTTGTGGCTGCGATCTCGTGGCAATCGGATCTCGTCACACTGGACATCAGCCCGCCGATCCCCATTGCCCACGGCGGCATTCTCGAACTGACAATCTCCGGTGTGGTGTCCGCGCAGGCCCCCGTCGGCAACTATGCGGTCAGCCTTCTCGATTCGACGGCTGTTGTGCTGCGCGACGCTGAACTCGGCGCTACGGCGTATGTCGTGACGCCGGATGGTCCATTCCCGCTGCGCGGAACGGAACTGTCGGTCGCGGCGCCCGACTTGGCCGCGTCCTTCACCACGTTCCCCAATCCGTTCAACCCGCTCCTCGAGGAGTCGGCGACCGTCGGTTACGTGCTCCCCGCCGATGCGGAAGTGGACATTACCATCTATTCAATCACCGGCGGCATCGTCCGGAGACTCGCCGAGAGATTGCAACAAGCGGCGGGTGCGCACAATAGCGAGCGGTGGGATGGCCGCAACGACGGCGGCGATCTCGTGGTGCCGGGAACCTATTTCTGCCAGCTCCGCGCGGTGCTCTCGACGAGTGCGACCCAGACTCATCGCCGGAAGGTGGTGGTGCTGCGATGAGAACCGCCGCGCTTCTTCTTTCGGTCTGCCTCCTGATGGCCGCCCCCGCCGCCGCGGAGGATGACGGAACCCAGTCGCCGTTCCGCTTCGGTTTCGGCGCGCGCGACCTTTCCCTTGGCGGAGCCGACGTTTCGGGTTGCGACTTCTCCACCGCCGCCTTCTGGAACGCGTCGCGTCTGGCGCAAGCGCCGAAGGCGCAAATCTCCCTTTTCCACGCCAATCTGTTTGAGTCCGATGTCAACTACGACTACGCCGGCATCGTCTGGCCGACCCTGGATTTCGGCTCTGTGGGCATCGGCATCGCCCGGCTCGGCGTGGGCGGGATCGAGCGGCGTGATGCGGGCAACGTCTTGCTCGGCGAACTGTCCGATGAACGTCTCGGCCTGTATCTGGGATACGGACGAACAATCGCCGGATACGATCTGGGTCTGACCATCACCATGGAGCATCACCAGGTGGACCGCTACAGCGCAACATCCTCGCCCGGGCTCGATCTCTCCGTCACCCGGCGCTTCCCGATGTCGCTTGGTTGGTTCCGTGGCGCATCGTTCTCCCTGGATGGCGGCAATCTCCTGAACCCAACGACCGATCTGGTCGCCGAAACTGTCCGTTACCCAAGGCGCTACGCCGGTTCCGCGTCCGTGGACCTGCGCCCGGGAAAGGCATCGGTTCACTCAATACGGCTCTCCGCACGGTTGGAGGGCAGCATTCGCAACGAGGCACGATCAGCGTTCGGCGCCGAGTACAGCATGGGGCAATCCCTCCAGTTGCGCGGCGGATTGCGCAACGGCGACCTCTCCGTCGGCGCAGGGATCGCCGTT
The DNA here is from genome assembly GCA_040752075.1 of Candidatus Zixiibacteriota bacterium. Lineage (GTDB taxonomy): Bacteria > Zixibacteria > MSB-5A5 > WJJR01 > WJJR01 > JBFMFQ01. The sequence continues at coordinate 10,521 of JBFMFQ010000074.1, forward strand.
CGCTCGGTCCGGCTCGATTACGGGCTGGTCGGACGGGACCTCGGCAGCGTCCACATGTTCACCCTGAGCACTGCCTTCGGCCCAACCGTGAGCGAGCGCAAGCGGCACCGCAGTGAAAGGCAGGAGCAAGAATTCCAGCGGGTCATGGCCCGCCAGCTCCAGGATCAAAACAGCACGCTCATCGACAATCTCATCGCCGAGGGCGACAGCGCGCTGTCGGCCGGCGCCCATGAGGAAGCACTCCGGCGCTTCGACCGGGCGCTCTTTCTCGTCCGGACCAATGGTTCGGACACAAACGCCGTCGCCGCGAAACTCGAAACCGCGCTTGCCCGGGTGCGCGCCGACGAACGCGAGCACCGGTACGCCAATCTGGTTGACTCGGCAACCGCCGCCTATCGCACGAATGAATTCCTCGGCGCGCGGTACTACGCCGAATTGGCGATGAGGGAGAAGCCGGAGGGCGACAGCGCGGGAATCCTGCGCGACCTCGCCGTCGTGGCGCTGGAAACCATCACGGCCCGCGACCAATTCATCAGCGAACGTCTCCGCACCATCGATTCGATGCAGGCCATGGGCGATAATGCCAATGCGCTCGCCGCGGCGCAGGCGCTCGACCAGTACACACCCGGAAACAGCAACATCGCGGCCCTGTTGCGCCGCATCCGGTTCGAAATGTTTCGCTCATTGGCCATCCGGCGGCACGCGGAGGGCAAAACCTCACTGGCCCAGGCCGCGCTCGACTCGGCGTCCATGCTCTACCCGCGGCACCAGTGGTGCGAGGACTTCACGGGCCAGTTGCACGCCGCCCGTCAGCGCAGGGACACTCCGCCCCCCACACCCGCGGTCAGCCAGCCGGTCAAGCTCAGCCGGGAACTGGCCGCCGAGACGGAGGCGGCCTACCGCGGCGGCCGAAGCGCCTTTGAAGCCGGCCGGCTGCAGGAGGCGATCGAGCAGTGGGAGCAGGTCGAACGGGTCGCGCCGGGCTACGAATCGGTGCGCGACTACCTGATCAAGGCGTACCGCCTGGTCGGCGTCGAATTGTACGGCCAAAACGACCTTCAGGCCGCGCTGGCGATGTGGCGCAACGCCGAACGGCTGGACCCGGCCAACTCGGAGATCCGGGCGTTCATCGCAAGGGCCGAGGCCGAACTGGGACGGCTAAAGGAACTCTCATATGACCAATAGTGATACGGCCAAGTCGCCATCCGGCTGGCCCGATGCCCGCGACTTCCGGCAATCGGTACGGCGCAATGCCGCCATCTATGCGGCCACCATCATATTTGTCCTGATGACCGTGACCGGCTACGTGGTCCAGCGCCAGTATGTCGCGACGGTCACCCGCGGCGTGCTCGAAAATCTCCACGTGCAGGCGCAGGCCTTTTCCAGCACATCGGGCAAGTTGTATGTGTCCTCCAACGGGCCTGATGTCCTGCTTTTGAGCAACATCTGCAACCGGATCAAATCGGACAATCGAATGGTGCACTGGGCCGGGTTCACGGACTCCCGCGGCGTCTGGATCGCCCACAACGACATCCGCCGTGTCGCCGCGGGCGAAGAGTTCCAGATTGTCAACCCGATCGACGTGCTCGGCATGAGCCGCCCCGGAGAGCAGTTCGAGGAACGCGGCGACGACACCCTCATCATCGCCGCCTCGATTGCCGAACAGGATCACCGCCTGGGCACCCTGGTCATCGCCTCCTCAACGCGCGCCGTGAAGCAGGCCCGTCTGGCGTCCCTTCAAACGGTTCTGATCATCATGGTCGCGATGCTCATGTTCGGCATTCCGGTCACCGCGATCGTGGTTCGCCGCCTGCTCAAGCCGGTCGAGACGATCACGGCGCACCTTCGGCAGGTCAGTTCCGACGCCCCGTCGTGGGATATCCCGATCACGGGCCGCGACGAGTTCGGCTATCTCGCCGCGACCCTCGGCGCCCTCGGGCGGAGGCTGGATGACGCCCGTCGCGAACTGGTGGAGAAGGAGCGCCTGAGCAAGGAGCTCGAGATCGCCCGGGAAATTCAACTGAGCATCCTTCCCCGTTCGGTGCCCAGCGACGGCCGCATGATCTGTTCGGTCGCCTACCGCAGCGCCAGGGAGGTCGGCGGCGACTACTACGACTTTCTGCCCATCGACGAACACCGGGTCGGGATTCTCGTCGCGGACGTCTCCGGCAAATCGCTGCCCGGAATGCTGGTCATGCTCATGACACGCGACATTGTCCGCTCGATCGTCCGAACCACCGGCGACCCGGCGGAAATCCTCGCGCTGGTGAACGCCGAACTGCAGCCGAATATCCGGCGCGGAACCTTTGTCACCATGTTCCTCGGCGTCCTCGACCGCCGCACCGGCGACTTCGAATTCGCCTCCGCCGGCCACAATCCGCTCATCCGGCTTCGGGCATCCGATCCGGCGCCCGAGGTGATCAAGACCAGGGGATACCCCCTTGGCATGATGACCGATTCGGTCTTCCGCTCGCGCGTCGAGCGGGCGCGCCTGACGCTCGAGCCGGGCGACTGGCTCATCCAGTTCACCGACGGGATTAACGAAGGGTTCAATATTCGAAACGAGGAGTATGGAATGCCGCGGTTTCTCGGGTCGCTCAATTCGGCGGCCTCCGGTGCAAAGGACAAGTTTGTCGAACACGTTCTGCGGGCGCAGGAGGAATTCGTGGGAAGCGCCGATCAGCAGGACGACATCACCCTCGTGGCTGTCCATTGGAGCGGAGCGCGCGTGATTGCCGCCCATCCGGAAAAGCCGGAGGTGGTCAATGCCGGTTGATACAAGCACGGGCCGGGGCCTGACCATCCCCCGGGAATTCGGGGATGGCCGGATCGAGAAATTCGATCAGGAGCTTCAATCGCTCCTCGAATCGGGAGCATCGGTCATCCATCTGTCGTGCGCGGAGCTCGATCACTTTTCCTCCGTCCATGTCGGCGTCCTCTGGGCGGCGATTCGCACCTGCCAGGAACGGGGTTGTCTCCTGCGGCTGTGCGATGTGTCCGCCGGGCTGCAGCGTGTCCTCGACACACTCGACCTCGCGGACATGTTCAACGCGCATCAGCACCTCCCCGGACCCGGCGGCACGGTCACCCGGGAACCCAGAGAGGCCCACGGCACGGACAACTTCCGGCTGACGTTCACCCGCTCGGAGTTCCCGGCCGCGCTCGTCCAGTACAGGCAGCACCTCGACGCGTGGGGAATGTCCCCCCGGCTGATCTTCGAATTGCACTCCATCTTCTATGAAGTCGTCCAGAATATTCTTCTGCACGCGGGCCTGTCGGACTCCGGCCAAGTCGGCGTGCAGTGCCAGTTTGTCTGCGGCCTGCTCACCATGACGATCGTCGATGGGGGAGTCGCGTTCGACCCGACGGCCGCCAAGGTGGAGCCGGATCTTCGTGTCGCGGCCCGGCAAAGACGCACCCGGGGCCTGGGGATCTTCATGATGAGAAAACTGACCGATCACATCGAGTACAAGCGCGTCGGCAATCAGAATGTCCTGACCATTGAAAAAAGGGTGAGGTGAGAACACATGGCGGATACCAGTCTGTCAGTCACGCCGCTGTCGGATGAGTCCCTGATCATCGCGACCGGCACCATGCTCGACAACGCCAACGCGCCGGAAATGCTCGACGCCATCGCCAAGGCCGCGGGCACAGGGTACAAGCGCATCATCGTCGAGATGGGCAATCTCGAGTTTCTGTCGTCGGCCGGCGTCGGCTCCATCCTCGGTTCCGTCGAGGCGGTCCGCGAGTCCGGCGGGGATGTGATTCTGTGCGGCCTGTCCCCGACCATCAAGCATGTCCTGGATGTGCTGGACCTGTCGTCCTTTCTGACGATCACCGCCGACCGGCAAAGCGCCCTCAATGTCAATCTGTCCGGGGGCAGGGAGAGATAGTGGTTTC
>JBFMFQ010000075.1:0-14098 GCA_040752075.1 Candidatus Zixiibacteriota bacterium
CATCCTCGAAACCCTCCTTGTCGATCCCGGCATGACAGGTCTGGCAGCGGTCCACGCGGATGATGGGGTTTTCAAACTCGTTGGGCTCGTAGTCCGGCAGCACCACCTGATTGACCTTCAGACTGCGCGCACTGATCGCCGTCAACCGGTCGTTCAGCTTGTTGATTTCCTGCGTCTTGCCCTGCAGCAATCCCGACAGCGAATCGACCGGCCGTTCGAATTCATCGATCGTCAGCTGGACCGAATCGCGAAGCGCCGCTTTGGCCTGGACGATCGGCAGAAGCGAATCCATCGTTGCCTTTAGCTCGTTCGTCTCCGCCTCGATGTCCGCGTAATCGTGGCCCGAATGCTTGGCCTCGGTATAGAGGTAGAACTTCTCATCGTAGATGCTCTTGGTGAACTGATACTCACGGTTGACCTTAAAGAGGTCGAACGCGCGTTTCTCGAGTTCTTCGGTCGCCTGCAGGTATTCGGAGGACTGTTTCAATGCAGACTGCATGGCCGCGAGTTCCTCGCGGAGCGCGGCGCGGGTCTGGCCGGCCGGGGCGCTTGCCTCCTTCGTCTCGAGGTCCTGCACAAGCGAATCGCGGCGGGCCGCCACCATGTTGAATTCGTACTCATTGAACGCGCGCTGGTAGTCTTTCCAGGGACGTCGCACAATGATCTCATCGGCCACCGCCCAGAGAGTGCCCAGAGCCAGGATCATCGACAGCACAAAGAACGTCGTGCCGTAGGGCCGCTTTTCGACCGGGATGTCGGTGCGCTTGGTCGCGGGGTTTTTGTCGGATGTTTGGTCGCTCATGGGGACTCAGCGGGTCAGACATTGAACCATGGCGTGACCCACACATACTTGATGTTGAGTGTCCAGCGGAGAATCATCTTGATCGGCAGGGCCATCATGGTCAGAAACAGGAACGAAACGATCGCGTAACGGACAAGGCCCAGTTGCTGCAGGGCAGCCGACGACTTCCTCTTCCAGAAGTAGTAGGCGGGCGCCAGCGCGAAGTACCCGCCGACGACGATCAGGCCGAAGATGAAGGCAAGGCCCCGCGAATGAATTCCGAACAACTCGTGCAAGTCCACGTTGGTCAGCGCCACGACCTTGTGGGGATCCCAGGTCACCCACGGCCAGAAGAAGTACCAGCCCGGCCCGCGCAGGAACGTGCCCACGAAGATGAGAAGCACCCAGAGGACGATGAACCCGAACAGGAATGTCCAGATGGCGAACTTGCGCTGTTTGTAGGAGTAATACCCGCTGCCCCGTGGGTTAATGTCGATGTACGGGATGAGCATCAGGCCCACGATTATCAGGCTCGGCAACACCACACCCGCGATCCAGGGATCAAAGTAGACCAGCATCTCCTGCAGTCCGAGGAAGTACCACGGCGCCTTCGACGGGTTCGGGGTCTTGTTGGGGCTGGCCGCCTCTTCCAGCGGGGCATTGATGAAGATGGACCAGACGGTGAACGCCGCCATCACGAAGAGGGCGGAGAGAAACTCAATGCGCACCAGGTACGGCCAGACGTGAACCTTGTCCGGCGGATCCACCTTGCCGTTGGCCTCGATAAGCTTGTCGTTTTTGAAGGCCTCGCGGAATCCCCAGATGGTGTAAAAACCGACCAAGAGCAGCATGATGACGATGGGGATGTTGTCACCCTTGCTGACGATGTCCCAGAGTTGATGCATTGAGTCAGTCCCGATGAAACGCGCCTAGAGGGCGCCGCTCAAAGTTTGCCCGTGGGGCCCGAAATCCCGCCGTCTTTGCGAATTCTCCAGAAGTGCAGGATCATCAACACGCCGGCCGCGACCGGAAGAAACACGCAGTGCAACACGTAAAAGCGCAGCAGAGCCGGCGGTCCGACCTGGGTCCCGCCCAAAAGCGCGAAGCGGACATCGTTGTCCGGGCGCATGCCCAATTGGGGACCGAATGGTCCCTCATGTCCAAGCAGCGGGGTGGCGCGGGCCATGTTGGTTCCGACCGTCACCGCCCAGATGGCCAGCTGATCCCAAGGCAACAGATACCCGGTAAAACTCAAAAGCAGCGTCAGCACCAGAAGCACCACGCCGATCACCCAGTTGAACTCGCGCGGCGGCTTGTAGGAACCGGTCATGAAGACCCGCAGCATGTGCAACCAGACGGTGATCACCATGGCGTGCGCCGCCCAGCGGTGCATGTTGCGGATGAACGCGCCAAATGGCACATCGTTCATGAGGTATTTCATGTCGTAGTAGGCGTACTGGTCCGTGGGACGGTAGTAGAACATCAGCACGACGCCGGTCACGGTCAGCACGAGGAAAATGAAGAACGAGATTCCCCCCATGCCCCAGGTGTAGCGCAGTTCGACCGCGTGACGCGAAATCTTGGTCGGGTGCAGGTGCAGCCAGACATTGGACAGAACTTGCAGGTAGCGGTTGCGCGGCGTGTCCTTGTAGTCATGCCGGAAAACCGATTTCCAAACCGGCGATTTGGTGATCTTGGACTTGATGTCGGAAACTGGCATGACGTCAGAACCCCATTGGCCGCTTTGCTGCCTGCCGTCAGACGCTCAAATACGACTGCGGATTGTCCCAGCCCGCCTTCTCATAAAGGAACTTGATCGAGCGGTCGATGATGATCTCGCCGCTTTCGGCGCGCGCGATTTTCAGCCGTTCCAGCGCACGGGGGGCCGGACCCTCGAAGTTGATTCCCGAGCGGTAGAATCCCGAGCCGTGGCACGGGCACTTGAACTTGTCTTCCTTTTCCAGCCAGCGCGGGGTGCATCCCAAATGGGTGCAGATGGCCAGGAGGGCGTAAATCCTGTCGGTGTCCCGGATCACCCAGACTCGGTAGTCCTTCATCCAGCGCGTGGACACGGTTCCGGGCAAATACTCCTCCGGGAACCCCGCCCGGAAAATCGGCGAGGGCTCAAAGAGGACCCGCGGGAACATGTACCGCAACGTGCCGACAAACATCACCCCGAGGAAAGAGAAGATCCCCATCCAGCCGACTTTCGCCAGGAATGACCGCCTGGAGTAGCGCCAGATGTTTTCATCGCCCTCGGTCTCGGTGGTCCGCCGGAGGCCATCGTCCTTCTTCTGCGGGCGCGGCGGCACCGCCTTCACCGCTGGGTTCATCCCCACATCTTTGGGCGCCACTTTGGCGACCGGAGGGCCGACCGGAGTGTCGGGCGCTTGGGGTTTCTCTTCGGGATTGTCGCTCATTGCTTCCGGCTGTCGGGTGACCTCATCGGTTCTGAAGTTGACCCGATGGGGTCGATTTGGGTGCTGAGCACCAGCGCTTTAGGGGGAATAACCGACGCCCCCGCCTCATCTATCATCGATCAGAGCCGCAAGCGGCCCCAAAAAGCCTCTGATTTTCGCTTTTTGTCAGCATCATGTCAAGGAGTTTTGGAAAACTCCGTTCGGGGCAGGCGGGTTGCCAAACCGGAGGAAATCTTTTGGAGATTCCCCTGTAAGCGTGGTAGAATGGTCATTCACCGCAAACAGCACCGATGCGTCGATGCTGTCAGCGGCACATGGCGTTGAAAAACGCCCCGGCAAATGGAGAGGTGGCCGAGAGGCTTAAGGCAGCTGCCTGCTAAGCAGTTAACGGGGAAACCCGTTCCCGGGTTCGAATCCCGGCCTCTCCGCCATGAGATGGCATCTCATGGCTTCCCCAACGCGACTCATTCGAGTCGCCGCGCGCGTTTTCGTCTCAGAATCCCTGCAGCACTCGGCACGGCTTCGTTCCAACGGAACATTGTCCATGGAAGTCGGGTTCTTTTGCTTGAATCGCCCTGGCAGCCGGGATTCCGTCATTCATGCGCCTGGATCACCGAACAATACTCACTCTCGCGACAGGGATGACGGTTGTCCTAATCGGGCTGTGGCTTTACACCGGGCGGGCCGTATTCACGCACTTTCAGATGGTCGGGCAGGAATCGTCCGCGATTGGGGAGGAGGATCCTCTGGCCGCAACCGGATTCTACGACGCCGACTCTGTTTCAAGGGTGACCCTGCGCGACGAATTCGGGTTTGGACTCCTGCCCGCGGGAGGGCCCTTCGACTGGCACGTATTCTCGGTGACGACGATCGCCGTCCCAGTTTGGATCTTGGCATTCTGCGGGCTCTGGCGTGCCCGGACGTCCGTGGGCGCTGGACGGCGGAGACAGGAACCAGCGTTGTGATCATTGAAAGGCCGTCTTAACATGCTCTGGCCCAGATTCTCCCATTTCCGTAACGGTGCGCTTCGAATGCTCTTGGTGTCACTGTCATTGGGCACTGTCACGACCGCCGGAAGAGGAGCCGAGATCACTCCTTCAGGTATGTCCGGGGGAATCGTCGAAATGGCGGACTCTGGTGTGGTCTTTCATATCGTGCCCGGGGTCAAACAAACGCGAATCACCTTTCACAGCGACGCCCCGCTGGAAGACTTCAAGGGCACCACCTCCCAAGTCACGGGACACTTCGTGTTCGATCCGTTGCAGCCGCGGCGCGGGGGCAACGGCGTCATCAGTACTCCGGTCGCGTCGCTGAACACGGGCATTCCTCTGAGAGACGAGCACCTGCGCAGTGAGGACTGGCTGGATGCCGCGCAATTCCCCGACATCGTGTTGCGGGTCCTGGCGATCGACTCGATCCGGGTCGCGGACTCGGCGGCCGATTTCACCACTTACGACGTGGTGGCGGCCTGTTCGTTGAGTGTGCACGGTGTCGTGCGGGCGGTTTCGCTCTCAGCAAGGGCGACGCACCTCCGTGAGAGTGAGAAGACCCGGAAGGTTCTCCCGGGTGACTGGCTCGCGGTGCGTGCAGAATTCATGATTGCCCTCGCTGATTTTGGCATTACCGGCCCCGCGCGAACCGATATCGTCGGCTCGCGGGTGAGCGACAGTGTCTTTGTTGAAGTCTCGATTCTCTCCGCCACGGTCACCCCGACCGGAACGGGTCCCCGTTGAATTTCCCCACGAATCGAAAAGAAGTCCGGGAATATGGGGCCCGCTGGGGGGTAGTCCAACGGGGACCGGTTTGAATCGGGATCGGCAACGGGAGAGTATGCATCGGCGGGCTGGATACGGCCTTGCGGCCGTCGGGCTGTGTGGCATGGTTTGGGCGGTCCTCGCGGTCGCCATGTCTTGGGCAACCGGGGCTCGCACAGCCGATGTGCAACCCATCGAGCGGCCCGCGTCTGCCGGATCAATCCTGAGCATCCACCCCTCTGTCCTGACCATAGAACAACCCTGCGGTGACGATACGTTGATGGGGATCGCCCCGGTTTCGGCAACGCGGGTGTCCGCCTCAGCGTCGGGCGGGGCTTCCCTTGAGCTCGCACCGTTTAACCTCGTGCCGCAAAAAGCCGCGGGCGCCGGGCAACTCCTCAGTTTCTCATGGGCCGCCATGGGGGATCTGAAAGAGGCGGGGCAGGTCACGATCAGGGACTTTCCCATCAGCGCGTCAATCACCGTGGATTTGTCCTTGGAGACGTTTCAAGTCTTCGATGCTGCTACTCAGTTTCTCGCTGTCGGCAAGAACGGGGAGACTCCGGTTTCTCCCCCGGACATCGTTTTGTTGCGGGGGCAGATCGAGGGCAATCCGGGGTCCCAGGTCTTTCTCGGAGTCAGTGCGCATGGAATCAACGGGTACATCGAATCCGGCGGTCCGACCTATATCGTTTCATCGGGACCGGCCGGCGGCAATCTGGCCGCGGCCCACATGTGCATGATAACCCCGCTCGGAGAGCAGTTCAGCCCGCGACCGGAGGAGCTCTTCTGCGAGATGCTGCCGGAGGGATTGCCGGAGGAATTGCTGGCCGCGTCCGCATCGGTCGATACGCTTCCTCCCCTCTGGAGGCGTTGCCTGCTTTTGGTGGAGTGCGACTACGATTACTATAAACGTTTGGGCAACGATCTCGATGCCGCCATGGCTTACGCTTCAATCCTGATCGGCGCGGCCAGCGAGATCTACGAACGGGATGCCGGGGTCGCGTTCTGGCTGAATGTGCTGCGTGTATGGACGACGGTCGAGGACCCGTACGTCACTTGCGGGCTTTATGGGCTGGAGGAATTCAAGAACTACGGCAACGCGCACCTGATGGACAAGGTTTGGAACATCGCCCACCGCATGACCGGGTGCGGCGGCGGCGGCTCGGGTTACTACACCGCGCTCTGCCCCAAAGGGTCCGATCGCGGAAAGAACCCCTACAGCATCAGCACCATTCTGGGATACTTCCCTTATCCCGCCTTGTCGGACACCAACACGTGGGACCTCTTCCTGGTAACTCACGAGTTGGGACACAACTTCGGTTCTCCGCACACGCACTGCTATGCGCCCCCGGTCGACCGCTGCCGTGGCGATGAGGGAGGATGCTATCGCGGTGTGGATGTCTGCGAGCGCGGAACAATCATGAGCTACTGTTTCCGCTGCAACGGCATCGCGGACATCGACCTGAGACTCCATCCGCGCGTCGTGGAACTGATCCGGGGAAACCTCAACCAGAGTTGCCTGCCGGTGGTGGGCAATGGTGTTCGCATCACCAACGCAACCTCCGGGCTGGTGCGGGTTGACAGCATCCGACCTTCCGAGCCATGGCTTTCAGCGGGTCCAGGAACATTCCTGATTGCCGCGGGTGCTGAGCGTGACATCGGTGTGACCGTGGACTGGTCGCAGGTCGCGGCGGCCACGGCTGAGGGGACGCTCCGCGTGTTCTCCACGCGGGGCGGAACCGGCTCCATGGACCTGATTCAGGTGTCGGCCAACCGGCGGCGGCCCTTTCCGGAGTTTGCGGCATCGGCCGACTCCGGATGCTGGCCGTTGAGCATCGCGTTTACCGACCTCAGCAACATCGGGCCCGATTCCTGGTATTGGGATTTCGGGGACGGGACCAGATCGGGTTCGCAAAACCCCGTTCACGTGTACAGTTTGCCCGGCATCTACACCGTGCGATTTACGGCCGCCAACGCCTGCGGTCCGGAGCGCCTCCATCGTGCATTCAGCGTGCATGTGACCGAAGCCGGGTTGTGCTGCGCTTTGCCCCCGGTTCTGATTGAGCGCTACGATTCGCTGCCCGAGGCATACGACCTTTGGTCTTGCGCCCACGACGCGATTGGCCCCCTCGACGAAAACACGTACGAGATCGCCCATGTGGACATGGACAGCGCGGGAATCTCGGTTTATGAGAATCGGTACTTGAGTATCATGCCCAAGCCGGGCTGGTTCGGGCAAACCTGGGTGCGCTATCGGGTTTCGGATCCGCTCGGGTGCATCTGCGAAAACCAATTGAGTGTGATCGTCAACGACCCACCGCGAGTCCATCTGCTGTTCCCGGATGCCGGGGTCGACACGATCAACGCTGACTACGACATCCGTTGGAGCGACTCCGACCGGGATCAGAATGCGCGCATCTACCTATACTACGAGGCTGAGCCGGCTTGCACCGGGAAGGTTCGAATCAACCCGAACGACATATTCGAAGATCAGATGGGGCCTGACGGCATCTACCGATGGGTATTGGGAGACATCCCAGATGGTTACTATCGCCTGCACGCGACCATTGCGGATGTCTTTGTTTCTTCAGCCGACTCGACGGCCGGGTTGCTGCTTGTCGATCGGACAGAACCGGTAACCACGGCCACCATGACATGCACGCAACTGGATGCCAACGGCTGGTGTAACGGGAACGTCCGGGTCGAACTGGCCGCCACCGACACGCTGAGCGGTGTCGCGGCGACATACTACAGTCTCAATGGCGCAAGAGAGCAGGTCTACACCGGCCCCTTCCTTGTGGGGCTCGAGGGGGCCACGACGCTGGAATACTATTCCGTCGACCGCGCCGGCAACGTCGAGACGCTGCGCCGGTCCACCCATCCCATCCGAGTTGATCAATCGGCACCGGTCATCTCCGGGATGCAGGCTGACAACAACAGTTTTGTGTCAGGGGACTTTACCTCGTCGACCCCGACTTTCAGCATTCAACTGACCGACGCCGGTGCGGGGCTCGCACCCGAGCGGTCCACCGTGACCATTCGACCGGGAACCGGGGAAGGACCGGCCGTGTTCGCGCCGGACTCATCCGGTTTCGCTTATGACCCGGTGACACGGCGGATCAGCGTCAGCATGCCCTTACCGCTTCTGCCCGGATCGCAGGAATTGAGCGTGGAGATCGAGGACGCGCTCGGCAACCGCGCGGCGGCGTCCCTGACCTTCACGATCGGCACGGATCTGCACCTGCTGGATGTCGTCAATCATCCGAATCCCTTCGTGAGGGAAACGTGGTTCACGTTCAAACTCACGGGAGCCGCCGAAGTGACCATTCGGATTTATGACCTGAGTGGTGAATTGATGCGGACCCTGGGCGGCATTACCGGACAGGTGGGGTACAACGAGATTCATTGGGACGGGCTGTCGCAAAGCGGACTGAGCCTGGCCAACGGTGCGTATTTCTATGAGATTGTGGCGAAAGGCGCCAACAGGACAATCCGCCACTTAGACAAGCTGGCCATTCTTCGGTAGGACCTGATGTGATCAAAACGGGACACCATCGGTTGTTTGAAGTCGTGGCCACCGCGGTCTGCGTGGTCCTGCTCGTCCCGGCCATGGCGCAGGCCTCCTGGAATGCGGGCAATTTCTACAAGTATGGAATTGGATCGCGGCCGTTCGGGATGGGAGACGCCTTCGCGGCGGTCGCCGATGATGCGACCGCGGTCTATTGGAATCCTGCGGGACTCGTCAATGTCCCGCCGGGCCAGTTCTTCGTTTCATACGCCAACCGCTTCGGGCTCGAGCTCCAGGAGCAGAGCGCGGGCGCCACGTTTCGCATTCAGGAGAAGCACTTCTTCGGGGTCGCCGTCGTGCGTGCGGGTCTCGGAGACATCAAGAAGTCAACCAGCCGGGACGGCAATAACCGGCCGATTGTCGATGGCACGTTTGACAATTCGCAGATTAACCTGACGGTGTCGACAGCGATGAGGGTTCACGATCTGCTCTCCTTCGGCCTGTCGGGCAAGTACTACGGGGAAGCGCTGGACGGCAACTCCGCCCACGGGTTCGGCTTTGATGTGGGCTGGCTCTTCCACCCCCGCCAGAATCTGAGTCTCGGGTTTAACGGGCAGAATCTCAATCGACCCCGCATGAAATGGGACACCGGCACCGGCCACTATGATCGCATTCCCGCGAATCTGAAACTCGGCGGCTCTGCCCTGTTCTTCTCTTCTCAACTCCTCGTGACCGCCGACCTGAATGCCCCCGATTTCGAGCGCGTGCTCCTGAATTCGGGCGCGGAGTATCAACTCATGTCGAATCTGCGGATGCGCGCCGGGTTCTCGGGCGACCAACCCGGCGCCGGAATGTCCATTAATGTAGGGCACCTCAGAATCGACTACGGCTACCGCTCCCATGATTTGGGCGATACCCACCGTATTTCGCTGATCGCAACAATTTAGGCGGCAACATCTTACGTGCCTCCTCCTCACCGGAAGCGAGCACCACGCGCAGGGCTTTTATTCGTGACAATTTTGAGGGAATTTGTTTGGCCTAAAAGGTTACTTTTTCGTATACTTTATGTTCGGCACCTAATGTTGGTGCCCGTGGTGAAGCCATGAAGATTAGCGCCCTCGAAGAGTACGGACTGAGATGCATGCTTCGTCTCGGACGTTGCGATGACGGTAAGTCGCTGACTATCAGCGAGATCGCCGATCAGGAAGGACTGACCGCTGCGAATGTCCGGAAACTGATGATGATTCTGCGCGAAGCCGGGCTTGTCCAGAGCGTTCGGGGTCGGCTCGGGGGTTACGCCCTGAACGGCAATCCCTCGGACATAACGGTCGGCCGAATACTGACCGCACTTGGCGGGAGGATGTTCGACTCGCAGGAGTTTTGCGGGAAGTTCACCGGCGATGTGACGATTTGCGTGAATTCCACCACATGCTCGGTTCGGTCGCTTTGGGGAGTGATTGATGGTTTGGTGGGCGGGGTGCTGCACCGAATCCGCCTGTCCGACCTCCTCGCAACCGAGGGGCAGGTGTCGTTCTCGCTGCGGCAGCATCTCGAGGCAACCATGGATCAGATTCTCGGCGATAACCGCCGTCCGCCCGCCAAGGCGCTGCCGATGATCGAGGCATGAAAGGCAAGCAAGAGAGTGCGTGTTGAACAGATAAAGGAGAATGGTACCACAATGACCGACAATCACATTCCGTTTCACTGCGAAGATGTGCATGTGTCCATCGGCGAGAAGGAAGTTGTCCGCGGGGTTACGCTGACAATCCGGGGCGGCGAAGTGCATGCGCTCATGGGCCCCAACGGCTCCGGCAAGAGCACGTTCGCCAACGCCCTGATGGGTCACCCGGCTTACACGCTCACCGGCGGGCGAATCTACCTGCGCGGCGAGGATGTCACGGAGATGGATCCGCACGAGCGTTCTTTGCGGGGCATGTTCCTGGCGTTTCAGTACCCGATGGCGATTCCCGGTGTCACCGTCGCCAATTTCCTGCGCGCGGCCGTGAAGGCGCGCACCACGGACGAGGCGGAGATGAAGGGTTTCCGCAAGTCACTGTTGGCGGAGTTCGAGCGTCTCGAGATCGATCCGGCCTTCGCAACACGCTATGTCAACGACGGATTCTCGGGCGGCGAGAAGAAGCGCCTGGAGATTCTGCAGATGCTCATGCTCAAGCCGACCCTCGCCCTGCTCGACGAGACCGACTCCGGACTGGACATCGACGCGCTCCAGATCGTTTCGCGCGGGATCAACCATGTCGCCGGCGACAACGTGGGCGTGCTTTTGGTCACCCACTACCAGCGGATTCTGAATTTCGTTCAGCCGGACTTCGTTCATGTCTTCATGGGCGGACGCATCGTGCGCTCCGGCGGCCCGGAACTGGCCCACGAACTCGAAGAGAAGGGCTACGACTGGATTGAAAAGGAAGTCAACCAGATGGCAGGTGTGTCATGACGATGCCGACCGGCAACACGACCCAGGCCGAATCCCCCAAGCCGGTGGTGAATCTCGACATCCGGGATGACTACCAGACCCGGTACGGATTCTCCGACCCGGAAGAGTACTTCATGCGCGCCCCCAAGGGGCTCAATCATGAAGTCGTGGAGATGATCTCACAGCTTAAGAAGGAACCCGAATGGATGCGGAAGTTCCGTCACGATTCGCTCGACATCTTCCTGTCCAAACCGATGCCCCAGTGGGGCGACACGGAGATGCTGAATTCGATCGAGTTCGACAGCATTCACTATTTCGTGAAGTCGACCGAGAAGACCGGCCGTTCCTGGGACGATGTCCCCGACAAGATCAAGAAGACGTTTGATCGCCTGGGGATTCCCGAGGCCGAGCAGAAGTTCCTCGGCGGTGTCTCGGCCCAGTACGAATCGGAAGTCGTGTATCACTCCATGCGCGAAGACCTCGGCAAACTCGGGGTCATCTTCCTCGACATGGACGGGGGTCTGAGGGAACACGAGGAACTCGTCCGGCGCTACTTTGCGACCGTCATTCCGCCCTCGGACAACAAGTTCTCCGCGTTAAACAGCGCGGTCTGGTCCGGCGGCTCGTTCATTTATGTTCCGCCCGGTGTGGAAGTCGCGGTTCCGTTGCAGGCATACTTCCGCATCAATGCCCAGAACATGGGGCAGTTTGAGCGCACGCTCATCATCGCGGACAAAGGATCGCGGGTGCATTACATCGAAGGCTGCACCGCCCCGACCTATTCCAGCGATTCGCTCCACTCGGCGGTGGTCGAATTGATTGCGCTGGAAGGGGCCTATATTCGCTACACGACGATTCAGAACTGGTCGAACAATGTCTTCAACCTGGTGACCAAGCGCGGGGTCGCGCACACGGACGCCACGGTCGAGTGGGTCGATGCCAACATGGGATCGAAACTCACCATGAAGTTTCCGTGCGTCTACCTGACCGGAGAACGGGCCAAAGCCGAGATCCTCTCGGTGGCGTTCGCCGGCGACGGCCAGCATCAGGACGCGGGTGCGAAAGTGATCCACGCCGCGCCGAACACAACCTCCCGCATCACCTCGAAGTCGATTTCCAAGGGTGGCGGACGGGCGTCGTACCGCGGCCTGGTCAAGGCCTACCCCAACGCCACCGGCTGCAAGGTGTCGGTCGAGTGTGACGCCCTGCTGCTCGATGAAACCTCACGGTCGGACACCTACCCGACGATGGAAATTGCCAGCGAGGATGTTCGCATCGAGCATGAGGCGCGTGTCAGCAAGATCGCCGAGGAGCAGATCTTCTACTTGCAAAGCCGCGGTCTTTCCGAGGATCAGGCACGCATGCTGATCGTCAATGGCTTCTTTGAGCCATTCGTCAAGGAACTGCCGATGGAGTACGCCGTGGAAATGAATCGGCTGATCGAATTGGAAATGGAGGGATCGGTCGGGTAATGGCAACGCGAACACTGACACCTCAGGCCGCCAGCGCCGCACCGAATGTGCGCGGGGCGCTGCAGGCCGCCCTCTACGGAATCGCCTCGTCGTACGGCAATCCCGATTGGCTCATTGCGCGCCGGCGGGCGGCCCTGGATTCGTATGAGTCCGCCGTCCTTCCTCCCCGCGTGTCTCACCTCTGGCGGTACACCGATCCGGCCATCTTCCTTCCCAACGGCGATCACCGGCTGCCGAGGCCGCCGGCCGAAGGCGCCGCGCGATCCTTCCCAAAAGTGATCGAGAGCGAACTCGGCACGGAAGCCCTCGCGGCGGCCGTGCTCAGCCGCGACGGGTTGGTTTTGAAAACCGCGGTCGATGACAAGGTCATTGCGGCCGGCGTGAAGATCCTCGACTTGCACCAGGCCGCAAGGGAATTGCCGGAAGTGGTTTCCCGGCACTTGGGCTCACTGGCCGGCCCGGAAACGGGCAAGTACGAGGCCCTGGCCAATGCGCTCTGGACCGGCGGCGTTTTCGTCTATGTGCCCCGCGGTGTCGATGTTGGCCGCCCGGTTCACCTGTTTACCTCCCCCTCCGAAATCGGCGCCTCAGTTTACCAACGGCTGCTCGTGATTCTCGAGGAAGGCGCAACGCTGACACTGATCGATGAGTACGGCGAGGATCACGCCAACGGGGGATCCCCCCACGCGAATTCCATTGTTGAGTTGTACCTGTCCAGAGGGGCACGCCTCACGTATGCGCCGCTGCAGAATTGGGGGCGCCAGACCGTGGGCTACATGACCCAGCGGGCCCGCCTGGAGGACGATGCGCGGCTGGAGACGGTCATCACCTCGGTTGGCAGTTCGACATTCAAGATGGATTGCGGCGCCTCTTTAGTAGGCAAGGGATCGGAAAGCATCATCCACGGCCTCGCCATCGGAACGGACCGTCAGCATTTGGACCATCACACGGTGCACCAGCATGTGGCCGGATCGACCCACAGCGACCTGCACTTTAAGACCGCGCTTCGCGACAAGGCCAACTCGGTTTACACCGGCCTGATCGGGATCGAAGCCAATGCGCCGTACTGCGAGGCGTATCAGGAAAACCGCAATCTTCTGCTGTCGCCCGGGGCGCGCGCGGAGACAATCCCGGAACTGGAGATCAAAACCAACGAAGTGCGTTGCACACATGGCGCCACGGTCGGCAAGGTCAACCCGGATGAGATCTTCTACCTCGAATCGCGCGGCATCGAGAAGCGCGAGGCGATTCGCCTGATTGTCACCGGATTTGTGGGCCCGATCATGGACCGCCTGCCGGATATTGTGCGCGGGCGCGTGCACACCATGGTCCTCGAGCGGCTGGGAGAAACACCGGGAGATGAGGCATGAGCGACCAGTTCGTGACGGTGGCCAATGCCACGGAAGTCCCGGTGGGTGAAGCCCGCGTGGTCGAACTTCCCGCGCTCGGCGCACGGCTGGCGCTGTGCAATGTGGGCGGGACGATTTACGCGATCGATGATACCTGCACGCATGACGACGGCCCGTTGGGCGCGGGCCGGCTCGATGGCCACGCCATCGAGTGTCCGCGTCACGGCGCCCGATTCGATGTTCGCGACGGTCGTGTCCTGCGCATGCCGGCGGCGTTTCCGGTGCGCACCTACCCGACGCGTGTGATTGATGGCAGCATTCAGGTGGACTTGGGGGATTTGTCGTGAGCATCACCACCGCTCATACACCGGTGATCCGGC
>JBFMFQ010000076.1:0-14066 GCA_040752075.1 Candidatus Zixiibacteriota bacterium
GTTCAACGGCCAAAAGATCGTGGATGCGTCTGATTTGCGTCGCCGGATCGCGCTTGCCCAGGTTGGCTCACAGGTGAGCTTGACCATCCGGCGGGGGGATGAGTCACGGTCGCTGACCCTGACGGTCGCCGAGCAGAGCACGCAGTATACCTACGCGCCGCAAGGGGATGAGGGCTGGGTGAGCCCGATTCAGGGCATCGTGGTGGAGGTTCTCGACCGCCGCACGGCCGAACGCTCCGGGCTCCGGGCGGGGACCGCGGGGGTTGTGGTCAGGGAGATCCTGAATCACACCCCGGCGGCCTATTCGGGGTTGCAGGCCGGCGACATCATCCTCGAGATCAACCGCGAAGGGGTGGCAACCGTGGAGGACTTCCGGCGGCTGGTCGAGAAATACGAGGGAAAGAGCGTTATCCTGCTGGTCTCGCGCGCCGGACGCTTATATTATCTTTCCCTGCCGTCCTGAGCCGGACCAGGCCGGCCGGACCAGGGGAACCTAGTACCTTATGACCATTCGATTGTTTTTGGCTGCCGCCGCCATTGCGGGACTGGTCGCATCCTGCCAGTCCGACACCGGCGGGGCGAATCAAACCGCCGCATCCGCCCGGAATACACCGGGCAAGGCCGAACGTCCCGCCGAGCCCACGCCGGCAACCCGCCCGGATTGGCTGGACAAGTCAAGGACCTGGCCGGACACCATCCATTGGGTCTTCGACTCGACATTTGAACTGACCTACGAGGGCCTCTTTGTTCGGATTCGCCCGGAGGTGGGACTCGACATCAGCAATATGTCCTTTCCGGATCAAAAACCCCTGATTGCGCGTGTCATCGTCACGATGCGTCCGGTGACCGAC
Source organism: Candidatus Zixiibacteriota bacterium (assembly GCA_040752075.1). GTDB lineage: Bacteria > Zixibacteria > MSB-5A5 > WJJR01 > WJJR01 > JBFMFQ01. Next base: position 852 of record JBFMFQ010000076.1, read on the forward strand.
TGGCCCCAGGCCAAGGGGTACAAGCTCGACTCGCTGGTCGCTTACGATCCCATCCGGAAGACCACAATCAAGAGCTTGCCCCTGCTGTCCTTCGAACGCGGGTATACCGACAACACGGTCCGAACCACCTTCCTGCCCAACATGGCCATCCAAATTGAGCCGGACTTGGATAAAGGACAGCCGATCGATATCCGCATCTTCATGACGTGGGACCACCGGACCATCATCGGGACCTTCCCGCCCCTGTCGGTGAAGTACCTGCGCGCCAATGGCGAGTGGTAAGTCTTCAGACATCCGAGCCCGAGGAGTCACGCCAAGATTGGTTATGAGCACCGCCGAAGCCAAGAATCTCCGTTTGTCACTCTCATCCGCCGGTCCGGGGACTGATGTTCACGTGATCCGGGTGGACGGAATTGTCGATACGGTCACCTCTCCCGAACTGGACTCGGTTCTCGCCTCGCTCGTGGGGCAGGGGCGCAAGCGGATCATCGTCGATTTGGCCGGCACGTCCTACATCTCCTCCGCGGGCTGGGGGACCTTCATCGCCCGGTTGCGCGAAATCCGGGAGGGCGGCGGGGACCTGCGCCTGGCGCGAATGACCCCGGATGTCCGTGAGATTTACGACCTCCTGGAGTTCGAGGGTGTGCTGCCGCACCACGATCGCATCGAGTCCGCGCAGGCGGCCTTCAACGGCGGCAACGGCAAGGATCATGGTTCGTCGGCCGTGGCATCCCCCCAGAAGGCGACATCTCCTGTGGCCGCTGCGCCGCCGGTGCGTATCGAGCCCGCCATCGCCCATACGCCGCTTGGGGCGACCGCCCTCGAGTCGGCCGTGCTGCAATTGGTCGTTGAGGATCCGTTTTACACCATCCGCGAGTTGCGCGAACGGCTGGCGGAGTTGGGTCACGGTTCACCGGGCTGGTGGACCGTGTGGCAAGTTCTGCGGCGCCGGAGTCTTCTCTCGCGGCGTCGCCGTTTCCGTTACTTCCGCCGTCACCAGGGCGGATACCCCCGGAGCACCCTGTGACCACCGAAAAAGAGCCCCGCACCCCGTCCCGTGCGCTCACACTCCGCACGCCCGCCGATGGGGACAAGGAATCACGAACCAAAAGACGCGACCGAAGCGACACACTGGCGCGATGGCTCGAGGCCGATGACCTCGCCGCCGTCGCGGCGATCGCCTTTCCCGATTTCAACCGCGCCCATCATGTGCCCCGGTTGCTGATCGTCTCGCATGTCGGCGGACGCCGTCAGCGGATGACCCTCGCCCCGGACACCGATGACGAACTCCGCCGCACGGTCGAGCAGTGGTTTTCCGGCGGGGATAACGCGCTCTCCCGTTTGCTCCGCGATGATCCGGTCCAGTCCGATGACCGGCTCGGAGATTTGATTTCCATGCGCACTCCGCTGGCCCAGGCCGGGTTCACCCGTTGCACCGGGATTGAGACCGGGCGCGAGACACGGTACGTGGTCTTCTGGAGCTCGGATGATCCGAACGACACCGGTGACGGTGAACACGATCCGGTCCGGCACAGCCCGTTGTGGCGTCACCTGGTGACCACCCTGGTCAACATGGCCCGGATGGAGGACCTGCGCGATCTGTCGCACACCGATGCCATCACGGGCATCTTCAACCGGCGGCACTTTGATGTCCGCCTGAGCGAGGAAATTGCCCGCGCCCGGCGGTTCGGCCGTCCGCTTTCGCTGCTGATTCTGGATCTCGATAACTTCAAGCAGGTGAACGATTCCTTCGGACATCTCGCGGGAGATCGCGTCCTTCGCCAGGTCGCGACCTTTATCAAGAAGTCCGTCCGCTCAATCGATGTCTTCTGCCGTCTGGGCGGGGATGAATTCGCGGTCCTCATGCCCGACACTGGAAGCGAAGAATGCGACGGTCTGGCGGCGCGCCTCGGCGAGGCCGTGGCATCGAAGAAATTCCGGTCGATCCGAAAGACGGCCGACTTGACGATTACCATTTCGATTGGCGGGGCGGTTTTCCCCGATCACGCCGGCCGGGAGGACCGGTTGGTGGCGTGTGCGGATCAGGCCCTCATGGATGCCAAGCGGGCCGGCCGCAACCGGTTCATTCTCCATGAGCCCGATTCCCTCGGGGACTCGCAGGATCTCGAGGTCACGGGGACAATTCCCCGAAGGCCCCTGGCGCCGGCGCGCTGACACCCAGGTCCAAACCGGAGCAGATTCGCAAACGTAGTGGTGTGGAGCGGGGGCCGGGGGGCGGCCCGGTGCACAACCATCATGGCGACGACCACACCACTGACCACCACGCAGATTCCCGGACCGGGCGTGTCCGGGCGCGCGCGCGTCGCGGCGGTCCGGACCACCCCGGAAACGGTCCTCGATGACTACCGCCGGCTGTTGGATTTGATCGGCGCCGGCGATGGACTCGACCGCAACACCGACACGCTCTTAAAACTCAATCTATCCTGGACCAAGTACTTCCCCGCCTGCTCGTCGCAGCCCTGGCAGGTCGAGGGGGTTGTGCGCACGCTTCTGGAGTACGGGTTCCCCAAAGAGCGTCTCATCCCGATCGAGAACAAGACGGTCGTGACCAACCCGGTCAAGGGCTGCCGCAACAACCTGTGGTTTCCGGTTCTCAACCACTACGGGCTCGGCTTCACCCCGCTGCCCGATGTCGAATGGACCGTCCACCGGTTCGAATCGCCGCTTCTGAAGTTGAATCAGATCTTTCCCGAGGGGATCGAGATTCCGAAGATGTACGCCGGTCGCCAGATCGTTCACTTTCCCACGATCAAGACACACGGACACTCGATCACGACCGGGGCGATCAAAAACTCCTTCGGCGGCCTGCTGAAGGAAGTCCGGCACTACGCGCACAAGCATATCCATGAGGTGCTGGTTGACCTCATGTACATGCAGCGGGAGCTTCACCCCAAAGTTCTCGCGGTCATGGACGGCACGGTGTGCGGCGATGGCGCCGGACCCCGCACCATGATCCCAAGGGCCGGGAATGTCCTTCTGGCGTCGTTCGACTCGGTGGCCATCGACTCGGTGTCCGCGCAGATCATGGGGTTCGACCCGATGTCGATCCCGTACCTGCGGATGTGCCACGAGCGCGGCCTCGGAGTGGCGCTGCCCGGCGCCATCGATATCATCGGCGATGACATTGCGGGTATGAACCTGCACTTCAAGACGAAGAAGTCGCTCGTAATCTGGGGCGATCAGATGCTGCGGCGCGGTCCTCTGCGTTTTCTGGAGCGGGTGCTTCTGCACTCCCCGCTGGTGGTCTGGGCGCCTTTCGCGTCCAATGTCTATCACGACTGGTTGTGGTACCCGACCGTGGGGCGAAGCATCATCCGCGGCTTCATGAAGACCGAGTGGGGGCGCCTCTTCCGCTCCTACCGCACCCGTTACCCCTCGGCATGAACACCGTCGCCATCATCGGCGCCTCCTCCAATCCCGAAAAGAACGGCAACCGGGCCGTGCATGCGTACCTCGGGCACGGCTGGAAGGTCTTCCCCGTCAATCCAACAGAGAGCACCATTGAGGGATTGACAGTGTATCGGTCGGTGAGAGACATCCCCGACCCGATCGACCGTGTCACCGTCTATCTGCCGCCGCAGATCGGAATTAAGGTCCTCGATGACATCGCCTCCGTTCGTCCTTCCGAAGTCAACTTCAATCCGGGCAGTGAATCGCCGGAACTCCTGACACGGGCGCGTGAAATGGGGTTGAATGCGATTGTCGCCTGCTCGATCATTGATTCCGGACGCGCGCCAGTGGCGCGCACAACGGATCATGACTCCGACTGAGCCAACAGCATTGCGCGGGAACTGGGAACTGCGTTGCTCCCGGTGTGGCAAACCGTGCGATTCCAACCGAGTTCAGCGCCTGTGCCAGCAATGCCAGCGCCCGTTGGTTGCGCGGTTTGATCTGAATCCAGAATTCGGAAAGCGGTTTCGCCATTCCCTCGCCGGCGGACCAAAGTCTCTCTGGAGGTACGCCCCCGTCCTTCCCGCGGCCAATGCCGCACAGGCGTTGACACTCGGCGAGGGCGGCACGCCGCTTCTGTTTGCGCCACGGCTGGCATCACGGATTGGACTGGATTCCATTTGGGTGAAGGACGAATCCCAGAATCCGACCGGATCATTCAAGGCGCGCGGGATGAGCGTGGCGATCACGCGCGCAGTCGAACTCGGGATTCGGCGGATCTGCCTGCCCTCGGCGGGCAATGCCGCCGGCGCGGCATCCGCCTACGGCGCGCTTGCCGGTATCCAAGTCCGGGTCTACATGCCCGCCGACTCGGGCGATGCCTTCTTTGCCGAGTGCCGCGCCTGCGGAGCCGACGTTCGCGCCGTCAACGGGACCATCGCCGATTGCGGCAAAGTCATGCGCGGGGAGTGCGACCCGGGGGAATGGTTTGACCTGTCCACGTTGAAAGAGCCCTTCCGTCTGGAGGGGAAAAAGACCATGGGATATGAACTCTTCGAAGATTTCGGCGGGACTCTGCCCGATGTCATTGTCTACCCCACCGGGGGTGGCACCGGACTGGTGGGCATGTGGAAGGCATTCGACGAGATGCAGGCTATGGGCTGGATCGGCGCCGAGCGTCCCCGCATGCTCAGTATTCAGGCCGCCGGGTGCGCGCCAATTGTCAGGGCCTTTGAGTCCAACTCCGAAACAGCCGACGCAGTTGACAATCCCCATACCGCGGCCCTCGGACTGCGCGTGCCTTCCGCCGTCGGTGACATCCTCATCCTGCGCGCCCTCCGAGAATCGGAGGGGGCCGCGCTCGCGGTGGAGGAATCCGAATGGGCCGAGGGGCAGTCGCTCCTGGCGAGCACGCTCGGCCTCTTCGCCTCACCGGAGGGCGGCGCAGCCGTCGCCGGATTGCGGCAGGGGCTGTCACGGGGAATAGTCTCAACCCAGGATCGCGTCGTGATCTTCAATACCGGTTCCGGATACAAGTACCCCCCGTCGACCTGGCCGCGCTGACCGGTCGCGTTTCGTCCACCTCCTCCAAGGCTTTCGCATTCCCACCCGGACCGTGCGAGAGGTCCCCTTGGTGGCTGAACACATCGCGCTTCGGGTCGATAATGAGGATATGGGGTTTTCCCAATACCCCAGGGAGACCTATGTCCAATCGACCCGAAATCAGTGTTGTCGTTCCGATGCACAACGAGGTGGAAAACCTACCCGGCACCATCGATCGCATTCGCGACGCAATGGCCGTGCTCGGGCAAACATTTGAAATCGTCGCTGTCGACGACGGCTCGACCGATGCGACACGCCAGAGACTCGAAGTGCTGGGTCAGGAAGATCCGCGTGTCCGGGTTGTCACCTATCCATTGAACCGGGGGAGAGGGTACGCCCTGCGCCGCGGCTTTGCGGCCTCGGAGGGTGAGATTGTTGCGACCATCGACGCAGACCTCAGCTATTCGCCCGAGCACATCCCGGCTTTGGTCCGGGTCCTCGATGCCCATCCCGATGCCGATTTCGTCGTGGGGTCGCCCTATGCGCGCGACGGACACACCGAGGGCGTGCCGACTGGACGGCTGTGGATTTCGAAACTCGGCAATCGCGTGCTGGCGCTGGCGATGCCGGGGCGGTTGACGGCCGTGACCGGAATCCTCCGTGCCTACCGCCGGCATGTGCTGGATGTCCTCGACCTGGAGTCCAGCGGCAAGGAGATTCACCTGGAGATCGTCTCCAAGGCCATCGCCGCCGGTTTTGTGCCGGTGGAGATGCCGGCCACGCTCACCGGGCGACGGCGCGGCAAGTCCAAGTTCCTCCTGCGCGCGACCGTGGCCTCCCATCTGGTCTTCTCCTTCTACGAAAAGCCGGTCATGCTCTTCGGCCTGGTCGGGGCGCTGGTTCTCGGCCTCGGATTCGGCAGCGGCGTGAACTTGATATACATGTGGCGGCAAGGAACGCTCAATCCGAATCGTCCCTTGATTTCGCTCACCGTCATTCTGCTGGTCGCCGGATTGCAGATCATTCTCTTCGGCTTCCTTGGCTCGCAGATCGTGCAGGTCCGCCGCGAGTTGTACCGGACACAAAAGACCATTCGTCTGCTCGCCTCGAAGGACACCAGACAGGACCCGACCATGGTCTCCACACCGCCACAGCGCAAATCCGAGCCCGTGGAGCATATCGCCGGATGAGCCGCCTCTTGCTCATCACGAACCGGTACCCGGTCGACGATGACGATCCCGCATCGCCGTTTGTGCCGCACTTTGCACGGGCGGTGGCCGGGCAGGGCGTCGTTGTCGACGTGCTGACACCGTCGTATCGCGAAGCGTCTCGCGGTCGCGAAACTTCCTTTGACGAGCAAAACTCGAACGTACGGATCCATCGATTCGTATCGGGAACAACGGTCCCCATCGGTTCGTGGAACTACCTGGATCCCCGTTCGTGGCTGCGCCTGCGGCAGTTCCTGATCAACGAGCGCGAGGCAGGCGAGCAACTGTGCCGTGAGAACAAGTACGATCACATCCTCGCGCTCTGGGCATTGCCCTCGGGCGCACAGGCACTGGCGCTCTCACGCCGGTTCGGGATCGGCTATTCGGTTTGGTGTCTCGGGTCGGACATTTACATCTGGGCAAAACGCCCATTCTTCGGACGGAAGATTGCCAGGATTCTCCGGGGCGCGTCTCATGTGTTCGGCGACGGCGAGGACATTTGCCGGCGGGTGCATGCGTGGCTCGGCATTAAGGCGGCCTTCCTGCCCTCGTGCCGCCCGATGAACTGGGATGACGGCGGATTTGAGCGGCGGGAAATCGGCCCGGTCGAGAATCCGCGATTCCTCTGCCTTGGACGGGTCCATGCGGCCAAGGGTGTGATGGAACTTCTGGCGGCGTTCGATGATGTGCGCCGTGTCCTGCCCGGGGCCACGCTCGATTATGTCGGTGACGGTCCGCTCCTGGGAACATTGCGTGCGAAAATCATGGCGCTGGGTCTAAGCGGAAACGTGACCGTCCACGGCGCGCTGCACGGCCGCGAGGTGGCCCGTTTCCTCCACCGCGCGGATCGCGTGGTCATTCCCTCGCGCTCAGACAGCATTCCCCTCGTTTTCACCGAGGCGGTCCAGGCCGGCCGTCCGGTGATCGGCACAGAAGTCGGCGATCTCGGGGAATTCATCCGCCGCTATCGTGTCGGCCATGTCACGCACTCGCTCAGCCCCGGCGATCTTGCCTTCACCATGATCCGCTCGGCCCGTGAGCCGATCTTCGATCCGGAAGGCCGAGCGCAGATCATGGCGCTCTTCGATCCGGCCCGTGCCGCCACACGGTTCTGCGGGAAAATTCTCGCCAACCGGCCCTCGTTGACCGCCAAATCCCCGGTCAAGGGTCCCACAGACTCGCCGAAATTGGAGTATATTACTGCTGGTTCCGCGATTGGGGAGTCGCCAAGTGGTAAGGCACCCGGCTGTTAACCGGGTTAGCGCAGGTTCGAATCCTGCCTCCCCAGCCAGTTACCTTTGATCGCGCTATCCTGAACGTCCGTCGAGGATACGGTCGCAAGTCTCTTTGCCCGCCCGTTCAAACCGCGTGCGGGGTGTCTTGCTTCCGTACCCCGGGACCATCGGCTATGTGCAGCAGCGGTTAACCCTATACATCGGAGGTATCCATGAAGTCGGGAACGAGAGGCATCCTGCTGACCATCGCGCTGGGGTTGGGCGCAGTCGATATGGCGACGGTTCCGGCCGCCGCGCGCCCGCCGGTCACGACCACCTTCACGTTTCAGGGTTTGGTGACCATCGACGGCGCCGGAGCAGACGGTCCCTGTGATTTTCAATTCGCGCTCTATGATGCCCTGATCGGTGGGCTTCCGATCGGCCCGACGCTGGTCTTCGACGGTGTTGGCGGCAATCCGGGTCCGATTCAGGTCATTGGTGGAATCTTGTCCGTCGAACTGGACTTCGGTGATGTCTTTGGCGGTGAGCAGCGCTTCCTCGAGGTGTCGGTCCGTTGCCCAAGCGGTGTCGGGTCATATACCGTCTTGCCGCGTGTCGCATTGAACGCGACACCTTACGCACAGTTTGCGCTCGATGCGCCCCCCGATTTCACCCTTCCCCTGGCCGTCACCATCAACGATCCGCAGGTTGCACTCGATCTCACCAATGACGGCGGGGGAGTCTATTCCGCCGTGACGAGCCACGACGGTGCATCCGCGTTAACAGCATTGCACACCGGGGATGGTTCGGCCGGATTCTTCGAGGGCAATGATGCTTTAAGCTCAGCGAATGTCGTAGAAGTCCGGTCCATGACCGGCGGCGTGGCGCTCAAGTGCCTCTCCTCCGGCGTCGGCGGCGTTGCTGAATTCGAGTCAAGCGATCCCCTCTCCGCCGCCGATGCGGTCAGCATTGCCGCCAATGGGTCGGGCGACGCCCTCTCGTGTCTTTCCACCGGCAATGGCCGGGCCGGGCACTTCGAGGTCTCCAACGCGGCTGGCGCGGCGACGGAAGCGATTAAGGCAGTGACATCCAGCGGTGGCCGGGCCGGGCTCTTTGAGATTTCGGCCGGGGCGCCGCAGAACAACACACGGCCCGCGGTGGAGGGGGTTACCAATGCGAACGGACCGGGGGTGATGGGATCGAGCCTGCATGGAAACGGTGTCTTTGGAACAACCGACTCCGCCGGATCCTTTAACGAAGCGCTCGGGGGATCGCCGGCGGGCATCATCGCCGGTGTCCATGGCAAAGGCAGCGCCAATGCCGCCACGGCCGACAACTTCGGCGTGGCGGGGACCTCCGATTCCTACGGGAGCGGTATTCTGGGCATCGGCGAACTGGGCGGGCACGGTGTCATCGGTGTCTCCGGAACACAGGAGAACAACCAGTCCAATGCCGGTGTCTGGGGCATGACCCGTGAGGGCGTCGATGGGGCAGCCACCTGGCCGCCGCATTTCCCGATCGACGGCGGCGGCGCGGGGAAAATGAAAGTCGGCGTGCTGGGGCAGGCCTACGACCGTGTCGGCGTGTGGGGTGAGAGCATCAACAAGATCGGTGTGGTCGCGACCGCCGGCGACCAGTTCGACGTGGGGGCCTTTCCCTCCGGCACGGGACCCATCGGGCTGTTTTGTGCCGTGCGCCACGATGAAGGGATCGGGGGATACTTCGACACCCCGGAGGCGACCAACTTCATGCCGGCCTTGTTCGCACGGACGGCCGGTCTCGGTCCCGCGGCTGAATTCAAAGCCACACTCGCTACCGGCACCCCGGATTTTGCGCTGAAAGTCACCAGTGACGGTGTCGGCGGGGTCGCCCAGTTCCTGGCGTCCTCGGCCACGAATCCTCGCGATGTCGTTTCGGCGTCAACCAACGGCACCGGGAGCGCCGGCTTCTTTCAGGTTGGAAATCCCGCCAGCCCCGCCCCAGCGCTGGCGGTTACCACATCCGGGACAGGCAGGGCCGGAGAATTTGTCGTCAACAACCCGGCGCACAACAGCGATGTTCTGGCGGCGCTGGCGACGAACTCCCATCACGCGCTTTTCGCCCAGCAATCCGGGCCCGGTGAAGCCGCTCACTTCGAAATCGCCGATCCGGGAAACTTCAACAACGCCGTGTTCATCAAAAACAACGGCGGCGGCATCGCCTTAAGCGTCGAAAACAACAACCCGTCATTTGCCGCGCTGGCGCTGGCCTCTCGAGGGAAGAGCGCTTTCAACGGACAAGTCGACATCATCGGAAACCTGGTGGTTGATGGTCCGGCAAGCATCGACGGACTCCTGTGCGCGACCAGCGTGTGTGCGGCCGTCAAGAACTTCCGAATCGACCACCCGCTGGACCCCGAGCGCAAGTACCTGCAACACGCCAGCGTTGAAAGCGACCAGTTGAAGACCTTTTACGACGGAACCGTGACGCTCGATGCTCGCGGCGAGGCAGACGTCGATCTCCCGCGCTGGTTCGAGGCGCTCAGCGGGGACTTTCGTTACCAATTAACCTGCGTCGGGGGGTATGCGCCGGTATACATTGCTTCGGAGATATCGGATGGTCGTTTCCGGATTGCGGGCGGGTATCCCGGTCTCAAAGTGTGCTGGCAAATCTCAGGGATTCGGCGGGATCCATACGCCATCGAAAACCCCATGGAAGTTGAACTGGACAAGCCGATCTCAGCCAGCGTCGAGGAGTGCGCACAATGATCTGATGCACCGGGTCGATTTCCCACGTCGTTGTCGGGGTGATTGCTAATCCCCGTGCTGGTGACCGGTCGGTGGCGCATCGCCCGGATGTTCGCCCGCCGCCTTCTGCGTCGCCAGATAGATCCCTTCGACGTAGTGAATGAACTCGACATAGGCCCGGACATAGGCGCGTCCCGCCGCCACATTGTGACCGGCGTGTTCCCGGAGCGCCAGCGCATCCGCGAAGTGCTCCTCGATCCCGTGTTCAATAAGGCCGGTCAGCAGGGCCAGCGTGCTGTCGAGGCTCCCGGTTTCCAGCGCCAGGTCGGCAGCGGGGAGTGCGGGCCCCAAATCCCTTCCGGCGGGTTTGAGGCCGGTGTATGGCGCCCCTTCTCCTGCCCGGTGAACTCTTACCAGAGTTTCGAAGAAGTACCGGTCCGCGAGAGATTGGGCCGACGGGCCAAGCGCCCGCACCGCCAGCGTGCTGTCAAACGCCTCGCGTATCAGCGGCTCATCCGCCTCCTGAACCCAAACGAGGACAAGATCCACGTTGCGTGATTCCAATGCCTTTCGTGCCGCCGCAACGACGGGACCATCCAGACCATCGCAGTGCGCCCACGCCGTCGATGCCGTCAGAGTGGCAACAGCGATGACAAGGCCGATGATTCGTCGCATGACCTGCTCCCTTCTCCGGCCGACACACCACGGCCGGACGCTCTTTGCCTGCTGGTTTTCCCTCACTTCGCCGGCTCGGGCATCTCCCGTTCGATACCCGCGAGTTTGCGCGCCATCTCCGCCGATGCGTCCCAGTTGGAGCGTGAGCGGATGACCAGGCGCGCGCCATCGGGCGAGCCGCCGCCGTGCATGCAGCCCGGGACACCGGCGCCGATCGTGAGCCACTCGACCAGCCGCGCGGCGCGCACACGCGTGTCGCCATCGACCGCGCCCGACAGGTACTTCTTCAAAAGCGCGCCGTAGTCCTCGCTGGCCAAGTCGTCCCCCGAGGGGATGCATCCGGTCTCGGCGATGCCGCCGGCAATCTCCTGCGCGATGCGCGATGTCTCGTAGGGGAGAGTCGCCACATGAGTCTTGTTCACGTTGGCCAAAAGCGGATCGGGCATCCACACGCCGGAGGGGTGCGCCTTTCCCAGCGCCGCCGCCGCGATTCCGACGCCATACGTGGTCTCGTTGTTGATCTGCATCTGCGTGAGTTTGTCGCGGAAGACTTTCGATGAGAGCCCGTTGGCGCGCGCCATGAGGATTGCCGCGCCGATCTTGACATCCCCCTGGCCTGCGACACAACTGCCGATCGCCGCACGGTACGGCATGATGAAATTCATCACCGCCGAGAGCGTCGCTTCGGTCTCGCCGTTGAGGAAGATCCGTTCGTTGGGGATGAAGACATCGTTGAAGAGCAAATACCCCTGGGTGATCCCGCCGGTCTCAACCGGGATGTCGACGCCCATTTCCTCCTCACGCGTGTCCGAGGGGCGGCGCGCCTCCACCACCGTCAGTCCCTCGGCGTCGCGGGGAATCGCGAAGGCAATCGACCAGTCTTCCTCGCCCTTGGTGTATCCCGAACCGGGCAGCACAAATACTTCCTCGGCGGCGGCGGCCCCGGCGATCATGATCTTGGCGCCGCAGACCACGACCCCATCGCGCCTGCGCTCGACCACCCGCAGGTTCATGTCCGGGTCGGCCTGCTGGGAGGGGGTCTTGGTCCGGTCGCCCTTGGGATCGGTCAATGCGCCGCAACAGGTGATGTCGCGCTCCTGCGCGGTCTTCAGCCATGCTGTCAGCCGTTTGTGGTAGTCGGTGCCGCGTTTGGCGTCGAGATCGAAGGTCGTCACCCACATCGCATTGATGGCATTGCCGCCGACACAGCGCCCGCCGGTGCATGTGCCGGTCGTCTGAAACGCCCACCGCTTCATCCGGCAGATGCCGAGGAAGTCCTCGAGATTGCGGGTCACCGCGAGGTACCGCGACACGGGCCCACCGATCAGGTCGGAGCGGGTCGTCACGAGGTCCTTCTGCGCCGGATCATTGGCCGCGGCATAACTGTGCGCGTGCCCCTCAACCGTGCGGCGTGTCGCCGGGTGAGTGGTGACATCGGCAATCAAATCGCCGAATTTGTACACATTGGGGCGCATCGCCCGGAGGGCGGCTTTGTACTGGTCGGGTGTCCTCAGTGCCATAACGAGTCTCCTTGATTGCGCGGATCGTTTGAGACCTGCCGCGGGCCAGTTGAGGGGACGGCCCGCCATGTAAACCTACGGCACGGGGGGGAGGGGGTGGAGAATGGCCCAGTGGAATTTGACAGGAATCGTTCCGCGGGGAGGGCGTTCCGGACGTTTGAGTCTCTTGGGAAACTCCGTATAGTGGAGCTTTCTGGCGCTGTCATGACCGCAGTGCGGGCCTGCAGGCAGAACTTTGTCATCCCGGAAAGACACCAGGGTTTCCATCTGGCGGCTCACCACCCATATGTCATCCCGAACCCCGACGGCTTTATGTCGGGGTGAGGGATATGCTTTTTGTGGCCGGGGATGAAATGCGCATTCTACGCTTCCCCGCTTGGGGGGTAGATCGTGCAGGACAACGTGTTCTCAGTTTTTGCAGCGAATAGGTTATTCAACAGGCCCGCTCGTCCGGGACTCACTGCACCTGGTCGGGCCGATAGTCATGGCTCGGTGCTCTGAAACCCGGACTAAAGTCCGGGCCACCCTTAGGTCCGGCGCACCCGGCGCGGGCCAGTTGAGGGGACGGCCCGCCTTGTAAACCTACGGCACGGGGGGGAGGGGGTGGTGAATGGTCCGGTGGAATTTGACAGGAATCGTTCCGCCGGGGAGGGTGGCGGGGACGTCTGGCCACCCACATGACCTGCGGATCAGGAGTCATCGCCAGCATTTTGCTATAGATCTTGTGAACTCCCTCACTTTACAATTCCCAAGAGCCCCTTGTCCAAACGCGGGCTGTTAAGAGGAGGCGGCTTAGGCGAGGGCTGAGTTGCAAAGGCAAGCGTGACCGTATCGGTCATGTTACAAAAATCACTTGACAACGCCGGATTGAATCGGTCTCTTGTTAATAATGTTGAGAGCTTCAGGAAGGGAAGGGGAG
>JBFMFQ010000077.1:0-13973 GCA_040752075.1 Candidatus Zixiibacteriota bacterium
TAGGGTGCGTGCGCTTTTTGCACGCACCTTCTAGTTCTTGCACCAAGGTGCGTGCAAAGAACGCACGCACCCTACGGACTCTCATGCAACGAATCTTGCCCCACCGCGAGCAGATGGGCACCCTGTTCAGCGCATTCCACCGGATTGCTTCGTCGCTTTGGGCCTGGCGGCCCTTCGCTCCTCGCAATGACGGTGTGGGCTCCCCCCGGTGCGGGCCTGGCGGCCCTTCGCTCCTCGCAATGACGGCGTGGGCTCCCAGTGACGGTGTGGGCCGCCAATGACGGTGTGTGTGCTCCCCCCTCGTGGTGGGTGCGAGCACCCACCCTACTTCATGGCGATCCAGCCATCTTCTTTGCAGAGGTCGTTGACGGCTTTGACGTCGTCGGGGGTGGGGAAGGCGTTTTTCTGGTAGGTTTCCCACTCGGACTTGGTGAGTAGGTCGCCGTCGATGTTGTAGGGCTTGCGGGCGTATTCGCCGATTGAGCGGTTGAACTTGATCGAGGGGACGACCAGTTTCTGGCCGTCTTCGGGAATGAGCGAGTTGAGCTGGGCGAAGAGGCCCTTCACTTCTTCGAGGTACAACAGACGGGCGTGCTCGTTGAGTTGCTCGCGGACCGCCTCATTGGGGTTTTCGCCTTCGTCGTAGCGGCCCTTGACGCCCCAGACATAGGCCCACTCGGCGGAGGCCGAGTGGTCGGTGCCGAAGAGGTCGTAGGCGGTCGGGACCCATTTGTTGACATACTTCTGGATTAAGGGGATTGGGATCTTCCCCGCGCGCAGGATGCGCTTGAGGCCGTTGTGGCCGGTGCCGAGGTGAAACGACTCTTCTTTCAGCATCGGGCCCATCGAACGCGCCAGCGGGGCGAAGGACGAGCGCGAGAGCATCTTCAACTGGAACTTGCCATCACGGTCGATGAACTCGGTGTAGACGAAGAAGTCGAGCCAGTTGTCCACGATCTCATTGAACGATCCCAACAGGCGGTTCTGCTCGAAAGCGCGCCGTTCGAGGAGTTTCACCGCCTCGACCCGTCCGGACGATCCGAAGTTCTCGATCAGGACATGGCACATCTGGTAGCCGTGGCGCATTTCCTCGCACATGACACGGATGAGGGCGTTGAGGTCGTAATCCGACGGCGCGGTCTCGACCAGGCGGCGCTGCTGCTCGACCGAGCCGAACTCGGTGTCGCCCTGGTAGACGATCATGTTTAAGACGCCGTCGCGCATGCGCTGGTCGGGCATCTGGAGAACTCTTTCGAATTTCTTTTTGCCCTTCATGTCGCCGAATTCGATTTCGTCGGTCTCGAGACGCTCGTATTTCGCCTCGAACTTGTACTGCTCGGTGAGTTTCGGGTCGAGGCCGATGTCATCGCGCCAGTTGCGGAAAAGGTCGATCCAGTCGTCAAATGAGGAAATCCGTGACATGATGTCTCCCTGTGGTGCACGTCTGCGCGTGGTGGGTGCGAGCACCCACCCTACTTTGCCGTCATGTTAGATACGGGTGCGCGTGGGGGATAGACAACTGAATTTGTCGGGAAGCGGCGCCTCCGCGGTCGTGCGGGGGTGGGGTGTCGTTGAGTTTGCCTTTGTGATGAGATCAAGAGCTCCTCACCCCCGCCCTCTCCCGGCGAAAAAGCCGCCGGGAGAGGGAGCTTCAGGGAATAAACCGCTGTCACGTCGGTAATTGGGGTGACCGGCCCATCCTGACAGGTTGGGCGGGTTTTCGCTTGACCCCGGTCGAAATGGGGGTCTATCATTGCGATCTCTGTCTGGCGCCGCAAGCGTCGGCGTGACAAGACCATACATGGAGGATACTCGTCAATGACGCGCATGTACCTGCGGCTCGGCGCCGCGCTGATCCTGCTTTTTCTCGTGGCCGGATGCCTGATCAACGCCCCCGAAAGCGAGCCGCCGTTTTACTCGTACCTGAAAATCCAACCGGACTACAACCTGCAGGCGGCGCCCGAAGGACAGTGCTACCAGTTGTGGGCGTTTGACCTGGATTCGAACTTTCAGGGTGTCGAGTTCACACCGATGCAGCGCTTTCTCTGGGATCCTGTTAACTACCAGACACTGGATGTTCAAGGCAATCCGATCCCGCTCTACGATCCGGAAGGCCCCGGCATGGACATGGGGATAAACGTGATCGGCCATGTGCTGATTGCCATCACGGTCGAGCCGATCAACGATCCCTTGCCGGACATCCCTCAAGGCCCGGTGCTCATGTTCTACCTCGACCTTAGCGCGTTTGGGGCACCCGTGCCTTCATTGTTGGCCGAGAATGGCGAAGTGGACCTCCGTCTGGATCAGGCGAATGTCGGCATCCAGGAGGGACCGGGCGTATCATACGTCTCATTCCTTGCCCAATCCACCCAGTACCGCCGTCAGATGGTGGAGGGCGAGGATGTCTGCTGGCGCGATGCCACCTCGGGAACGGGCTTGTGGTTCGTGGATCCGACGGTTGTCAACCGTGTTGTTGAGGACACGGCGGGTTACACGGCCGATCCCGAGGCCGACAGCGGCGACGGGACCATCTACGCGCGCAATGTGGATCTGGACCGCAACGGGCGTCAGTACCTGATCTGGGTCTTCCCCGATCACCCGGAGAGTTCATGGTCGAACTTCGATAACGTCTTCCCCACTCGCTTCCCGGACCTGCGTTTCCGTGACGGCGTGCCGATCCGTCCGGCGGGCACCGTACCGCCGCCATCCTCGGGGATCAACCGCCTTGGCGGCAATCCCATCGTGCGGGGTGGACAGACCATCGGGTACATGTACTTCCCTGATACAAACAACGCCCCGAACTTCCTCGATACCTGCTTTTTGCGGACCGATTACCCGGAAAGCACATTCTGCACACAGCATCCGGATTCCGTCTACCGCTATGCGAATGGAGTCCTGAAGCCGTTCGATGACGTCAACTACCTGGTCCGGGAGTTCACGACGACATGGGCGGACACGATCGCGATCTCATCGCTTCTGAGTCTGCCGGTGCTTCCGGATGACCAGATCGGGCTGGAGTGGGAGGCGTGGCTGATCTTCGACAGCGCCAACAACCCGGTGTACCCGCCGCTCTCCCTGGGACGTATTTCCGCCAATGACCGCAACTTCGACGGCGTCCCGGACGGCATCTGGGAGCGCGACAGCAGCGACCCATACACGGATGAGGCCAACAACGACCCGAACATCCACTTTCCCGGCGAGGATTTGCTCTCCGGTCTCCCGGCGCCATTTCCCTCGCCGCTTGACCTGTTCAACTTCGACGGTGCGGAGCAGATCAAGCTTTGGATTACCGCGGAGCCGGTGCGTGACTGGGATTCCTCCAGGCCGTTTGTGCAGATGGTGACTTACGCGGCCAACTTGCGTCCGGACACGCAGGAAGCGATCGACTCGGCGGCCGTGCAATGCGCGCAACGCGGAGTGCCGGGCATTACATCACCCTACCCGGTTTACAGCATTCCGCTCCGCTATCGGCCCCGTGGGCTTTCCCGGACGGATGTGGTCGAAGGGAACAACTGGCCGACGGTCAAGATCATGGTGACCGATGCGAATGCCGCGGCATTGATGAAATAGATTCCCCCACTGATTAATGAAAGGGGCTGTCCCGAGGGACGGCCCCTTTTTTTGCGCCCCGCGGCTTCACCTTCGCCCGCCGGAATGGCGCAAACTCTGCAGGTCGCTGCAGGACGGCGCCGCGTCCGGGCAATCAAGTGCGTTTGCTGCAAATACAACACGATGCCATTCAGCGAGTTGAGGTGATTCCCTAACAAATCACATCAGGCATGCCGGTTGCGATAGTCGCGGTCGTGGACACAAGAAAGGACGATACGACCATGAACACGACCCGCTACCGTTACTCGTACCCGGCCCGTTCCCGTCAGGCCCGCGCCGACCGCACCACGGTCTGGCTGCTTTTGCTCGTGGTCACCGCCCTTGTCATCGCGCTGACGTTTTCCGACGCCGGCGGCATGACGTTGACCAACATCCTTTAGGCTTTCCGGCAAGTCCA
This sequence comes from Candidatus Zixiibacteriota bacterium, assembly GCA_040752075.1. Classification (GTDB taxonomy): domain Bacteria; phylum Zixibacteria; class MSB-5A5; order WJJR01; family WJJR01; genus JBFMFQ01. Next base: position 4,007 of record JBFMFQ010000077.1, read on the forward strand.
TCTCGTCTCCTCCTCCCCGTCGGCGCCCCACCCCCTCCCGTGTGGGGCGCCGTCAATTTCGCTCCAGATTACTCCCGCCAATTCCGATGACTTTAGTAGATGACACCCCCGACGCTCGATGCACCATCCGTGCTCGTGGTTGAAAACAACCCCGAGGTTCTCAACTTGATTGTGAGCATGGTCGCCGCGCAGGGCTGGAAGCCCCTCCCCGCGCGCAGCCTCGCGGAGGCACGCCGTTCCATCGCCGCGGAGACGGTCAATGCGGTCATCAGCGACGTGGAACTGGACGATGGCGACGGTATCACCCTGGTCCGTGAAATGCGCCGTTCGGCGGCCACGCCCGTGCCCACGGTCATGATGTCCAGTTATGCCTCGCCCGAGGTCCGTCTCATGGCCCAGCGTGCCGGGGCGGTCGAACTGCTGCCGAAGCCGTTTCGGCTTGAGCAACTCTCGTCGATTCTTTCACGCGAACTGCAGGCTTCCGTCGCGCCGGAGTCCCGGTAGGCGCGAATACTCAACTCTGTCCCTCGTTTGATGCTTTAATCGTTACGCGCTTGGGGCTGTCGTCCCCACGGCGTTAGCAGCGGCGCAAGCCCGACCAGCTCAACAATTGTCATCCACAGGCGCGAGAGGACCGCGACTGCGGCTGGAATCCCGGGCCCCATGTACGGCGCGAGGAGGACCGCGAGGATGCCCTCGCGCACGCCCAGTCCCCCGGGCGCGAACAACGCGAGGAAGCCTACGAGGTAGGCCCCGCAGGAGGCGGCGGCGACTTTCCAGAACGGGAGATTCTCCAATCCAACACCGCGCAAAAAGCACCAGAACGACGCGCCATAGGCGGCCCACGCGACGAGATACAAGACAAAAAGCAGAAGCGAACGTGGTAAAGTGAGGCGGATCGAAATCGGCTCGCGCCGAACCAGCCGCAGTCCCCAGTTCAGGCAGCGGGTAAAGAGCGGCGGGTAGAGTATGATCAGGCAGAGGCAGAGGCCGAAACCAATCGCGGCGGGCCATGCTTGTTGACCCCGCCAAAAATCCATGCCGAGGGTCAGAAGGGCGAAGGTAGCGCCCGCCAGAATGGTGAACGCCTGATGCAGAATGGAGGCGGCGAAGGTGGATCCAGCGGAATAGCCATCCCTCTTCATGAGGTAAATCACGCCCATGACGGTCCAGACCTTGCCCGGCAGGTACTTTCCGAGATTGGCCAGGGCGGAGATGCGGTAAGCACGCGCCAAGCCCGGGGTTCGCCCGGCCGCGGCCTTTAAAAGACCGGCCCAGAGTTGGACGAGAAAGACGATGACGAAGAGATAGAGCCCGGAGGCTAGCGCCAGCCAGGCGGGGTCGAAACCCCACTCGTGCGCGTTGATTGCCGCCCAGTTATTGATGATGGACCGGGCGATGAACCAGACAATGACCAGCGGAACGATAACGGAGAGGACCAGCCGCAACGGGCGTCGCTTCGGCGGGGCATTGTTAGCGTCGTCGGGGCCGGGCATGATGAACCACCGCCGGTCCGAATCGTCGCGCCCCGTTTGGGGCATCCAGTTCGGGCCGGCGGGATTACGAACGAGCCGGACGGGGTATCCGTCAAGGAATTTGGCTACACGGGATGCGACTCTTCCGCCGGGGCGTGGTGGAGGATCGCACCGTGCTGGTCGCGCACCAGCACATCGACGGGAATGCCCCGCCGCACGGAGGCGGTCACGATGCAGTAGTCCTCGAACAGCCCCAGGCACCGTTCCATGCGTGAGCGGTCATCGGGATTGGCGTCGATCGTGATGGTGACATGGGATCGGCCGATGCGCATGCGTCCGCGCTCCGCACGCTCGATTTGCGTTTCGACCTCCGCCTTCAAGGACGCGGGGTTGATATGGGACTTTCGGAGGCAAAACAGGAGACTGGCCGAAAGGCAGTTGCCGATGGCGGCCGACAGGACCCGGGCGGCATTGGGGCCCATGTCCTTTCCCAGCGGCCCCGGCTCGTCCATGATGAGGGCGGGCCAGCGCTCGTCGAAGCGAATTCGCATTTCGTAGTCGTTGACCATCTCCAGACTGACTTTGAGTGTTTTCTCGTCCACGGCTCCTCCTGTGTCCGCGCGTGTGGCGCGCATTCCCGGGAAGAGATACGCCCCGCCGGGAGTGGACACCGGGCGGGGCGGTGAGTTTGTGACAGAGTCGTGTCAGAGAAATCTGTTCAGTGCGGAAACCCCGATTGTGCCAATGGCGGCGGAGGCAACAGCGGCAATCATCTCCCGAGTCCGCTGGGCTTGGGGGTCCACCGCGATGTCCTTGCAACGATCGTTGGCTGGGGCCTAAAGGAGGGCCGGCCCGCCGACAACGATCAGCAGAATTGATACTTCAATCAGGAACTTGATCATGGGCTATTCACAATCCCTTAAACAGGGAGGCTCTTGTCACGGGCCGGTCCTGCCATCGTCGGTGTCGGGAAGTTCCGGCACCACCGGGCCGTCATCGAGGCGCGCATCGGCCGGTGCGCTGGCGAGCCCGAGGTAGGCATCCCCGCGCGAGTTCAAAAGCCAAAGCGGTTTCGTCACCGTGCCTATGAATGGTCTGGCGCCACCCCGTAGATTGATGACATCGCCGTTGCCCGCCAGCGCGACCGCGTTGGCAAAGAGCGGTTGAACATAAGTAACCGACTGCTGGCATTCCTCCGATCCCGAGGACTTGTTTCCGACAAAGAAGCAGCGGCCGTTGGTGACATGGTCGCGGGAGCTGTTCGACGTGCAGATGGCGCGGTCCCACTGGTCCGGAGTGAACCGGTTGCGTGTGTTGTGATACGACATGATGTTGTTGAAGGACTCGTTGACGAAGTTCTGCTGGCCGGACGTGAGGCTTGCGTACGGGATCCCATAGAAGTTCATCGCAATTTGATTCTGTGTCCAGCACTCCAGATCGGGCGGTGTATCCCCCAACTCATCCGAGACCGGCACGGTGTGGCAATCGCCCGTTTCATTGGGATCGCAGGAGCCGCAGGGGCAACCCTGTGTGTGACAGAGATCCATGAAATGCCCGATCTCGTGGATGAAGGTGGTGGTGCGAATTCCCTGGCCGAGGAAGATGATGTCGCCGGTGCCCGGGAAAGAGCAGATGCCGGAGCCGTCATCGCCGTTGATGTAGATGTTGATGGCGTTGCTGCGCCAGGCGTAGGTGGCCGGGGCGCCCACCGCGGCGAGCTCGAGGGCGTCGCGGTTGGCGTCATTGATGGTGGTGGTGAACCACTGGCTCACCCCGGAAACATCAACGATCTCCGTCAATTGCAGGCGGTAACCGCGGCCGTAGGCATCCATCAACTGGTTGGCCAGGTCAATCTGCGCCTGCACTTCGGCGTCGGTGTTGCAATTTCCGGTCGATGGACGGTTCCCGCTTCCGTTGAGAATGAACTTCACGGAGACACGCCAGACGAGCTGGGCCTGGACGTCCGTGGGGCACCCCCCCAAGAACAGAGAAGCGGCGATGACCGGCATGAGTGCTGAGAGGATTCGTCTCATTGGTCTTCTCCCTTATTGGAGGGTCACCAGCGCCAGGACCAGGCCGCGTCCCGACGGCAGCGGCGACATCGCCTTGCCGAGGATGGCGCCTTGGGCCGGGGTGTGATCGGTTACCTTCATGGCGTGGCCGGGGATATCAGATGTGGTCAGCAAGTCGCCGACTTCGATGGGTCCGCTCGACGCATCCACCATGACGTAAACGCGCCCGGTCAGTGCGACGGGATGGACGCCGTCGGCGGCGGTGCCCATGTGCTGCATGAGCAGCCCGGTGCTGACACCGCCCGCGCCGCTCACCACGCCGGCCACGGTGCGATCATAGCGGCGGGAGGAGACGACGAGTTCGCCCGGGTTGGCGGGATCCAGACAGACGACCATGCCGGGCATCGGCTCGACGCCTTCGGCGCCATGGATATCGAATTGCTCGGAGATGTCGGCGCCGCCCGTGATCTGCAGGACGGGTGTGATAATGCGTCCGGTGCCGCCTTCCCCCTGCTCGGCGTCGAGGGTAATGGTCGCGGTCCCATCGGCCTTACGGAGCTGAAGTTGCGCGCCGTTGGTCGCGCTTTCAGCGGCGCGGAGTTCGACCGTGGTGGTGCCGTCGGTGTCCAGGAGCAAGAGTTCTCCCCCACCCTGAAAGCCGGTGGCGTGCGCGCGGAGGCGCGTGCTGCCAGTGGAATTCAGCAGGCGGAAGACGCCGACGCCGCCCTCGTCGCCGTCGAGTTCGATCGTGTTGGCGCCCTCGTTATTGTACATCAGAAAGCCGCCGCCGCCCTCACCGCCCTTGCCGTCGATGTGCACGGTCACTTGGGAGCCGTCTCCCAATTGAAAGAGCGCGCCGCCGTCGCCGCCATCGGCATCGAGCGAAACAGTGTTGACGAAGCTGCTTGGCAGGACCTCTTTGTTGAGCAAGAGTCGTCCTGCACCGGCATCATCACCATCAAGCACCGCGCCCGGCCAGATGCTGGCGTCGAGGTGCAGGTTCAAAAACCCGCCCCCGCCGCTGCCGGGACTTCCGAGAATGCAGGTTTGGTTGTTCAGTTCATCCCGTGTGCGAAGGACGCCGCCGCCCGATCCGTTTTTGCCCAGTTCCGCAAACATATCCCCGTCGATGTTCTCGACCAGACGGACGGATGTAAACGCCTCCACCTGACCACCCTGTCCGTCCAGCTTCACGGTCGGAAACGTGGTGTTGTCGCGCACGATGACGTTGCCTTCATCGCCGAGTTCCCCCACCCAGAGATCGCTGTGCAGGTAGGTGTCGCCGTAAATATCGCCGCCGGTGGCGCCGTCGACGGTGCTGATGCGGTGAGTAAACGGGTTGGTCGTAATTTCCAACCGCGGCAGGGCAACGATTGGGTTGACCCCATCATCCACCTGGATCTCGAGCCAGCGGGAGGCGTTTGAGAACGAAACATCGGTCAGCGGGTAGGACTCCCCGAGCTTGACCGTCCAGATTCCATCCGCGCCGGTCGTCACAACATGCGCCTCGTCACCCGCACCCTGCTGTGGCCAGATCTCACGAGTGCTGATTGGGGAGTCGAACAACTTGAAGATCAGCGTACGTTGACCGGGCGGCAGCGGCGCCCCAGCCGAATCGGTGAGTTTCCCCTGCACCGTGACCAGGGCTGGGGTATCGGCCTTGACGATTTCTGCGCCAAACAGAAGGCCCGCCATGAGGGCGATGGTGAGTAGACGTTTAGGCATGTCGAACGACCTCCTCCGGATGAGTCTGGTGATGTGGTTGTTGCAAGAGAACCGTAAGTGGAGCCTCTGCCCCCAAAATCTGGATAAAACATACCCCGATTTGGCAAAAAATCAAGATGGAATGGGTCGGGATTTTGCGCAGAACTTGCCGGGTCCGAACCCCAGGACACCAGGGCCAGTTGAAATGACCGCGTCGGCCGGGTTACCGAAACGGCTCGGAACGGGATTGCTTCGTCACTCCGCCCCCCTGGCGAGACTTCACTCCTCGCAATGACTTGGAGTTGATAGTCATTGCGAGCGAAGCGAAGCAATCCCGACCCAAGCCGGGGAACTCTCAGTCAACGAGGGTTTTCAGCAGGCCCACCACGGGCGGGCGATTTCGTGGACCTCAGGTGGTGAGGATGGCTTCGGCCTCGATTTCGACCAGCATGTCGGGATCGACGAGCGCCGCCACCTGGATCATGGTGCAGGCGGGGCGAATCGCGCTGAAGAACTCACCATGCGCGCGTCCGATTTCCTCCCAGCGCGCGATGTCGGTGACGTAGATTCGGGTGCGGACGACATCCGCGAGGGTTGCGCCGGATTTCTTTAAGGCAGCCTCGATGTTCCGGAGGGCCTGAACGGTCTGTGCGTAGGCATCGCCGGGAGCGACGATTTTGCCGTCCGCCCCGGTCGCGGTTGTCCCGGCCACGTGCACAAGGTTCCCGACACGCACCGCGCGGGAATAGCCAACGATGGGTTCCCAGGGCGCCCCGGATGAGACGTTTTGGCGGCCGTGCTCCATCGTCGTCACAAACCCTCTTGGCGACCCTGCTCCCAATCACGTCGTAAGAGGGCCATCCAGAGCAGGTTCCAGGTTTGATCGCCGACTTGGGCGAACTCGCGCCAGCGTCCCTCATGAACAAACCCGCAGGCCTCGTAGCAGCGGATCGCCGGCGCATTGAAATCGTAAACGGCGAGATTGATGCGTCGCAACCCGAGGTCCTCGAACCCGAGCCGAACCACTTCGCGGATGAGCGGGCGGCAGAGTCCTTGCCCGCGGTGGCTTGGCGCGATGAGAACACGCGAGATCGTTGCCACTCCGTGTCTGTAGTTCATGTTCGCCAGCGCGACATGACCGGCCATGGCGCCCGATTTCGCATCGAACACGGACCAGGCGCGGGCAGCCGGATTCTGCTGCTGCGTGGCGGCGTGGTAATCGGCGAGTTGCCTCTCGGTCAGCGGCCATTGGAAACCGAGGCCCGACCACTGCACCATGTCCGCCTCGGATTCGATGCAGGAGAAGATGAAGGCGAAGTCCCCCGGACCGAATGGCCGCAGGGTGATCACGATTTGCTCCGGGATCGACCGCCCAATAACAATCGCATGATGGGGCGTCCCTGCGAGCGTCTCGCAACTTCGGTGAAGCCCGCTTCGCGGTAGGCGGAGGCGACACCGGTCCAGATGAAGGCGTCGGGCGCCTTGGCGGTTCGAACCTCGTGCGGGTAACCTTCGAGGATTTTCGCCTTGCGCTTGCGTGCATGGTCCGCCGCGGCCCGGAGCAGGGCGGTGCTGATTCCCTGCCGCCGGTGTGAGCGCGCCACGAAGAGGCAAACGATCGACCAGACCGGATGGTCGTCAATCGGCTTCAGGATCCGGGAGGTGGAAAGGCGCACATACTCCTCGCGCGGCCCAAACGCACACCAGCCCACCGGCACATCGCCTTCGTAGGCAATGATCCCGGGGATACCGCCGGACTTGACGACCCCGCGCATTGCCTTCCGGTTTCCCTCTCCCTTGCTGCGGCCAAACTCAGAAGCGGTCAGGCGGGGGTACATGCACCAGCATCCGCCGCAGGCGCCCCGTGGCCCGAAGAGAGTCTCGAAGTCCTCCCACCGATCGAGCGTCAATGGGTGGCACTGCAGAAGGGGGGGCTTCTCCTTCCGGCCGGGGTGACGTGGCGGCATGGTCATCGGGTGAGACGGGAAGGGATCAATCGGCGCCGAGATCGTCGCGAATGTAGCGGTTGATTTCGACCCGCTTTTCGAACCAGTCGCCCACGATGGGAATCCGCCACTCCCGTCCCTGGAGGGCATAGTAAATGCCGGTCACCGCGCAGGCGAGACACGCGAAAACGACGGTGACCCAGAAGTATTCGGAGAGGCGCGGAATCAGGAAGAGCCCGGCCAGCAGTTCGGCGAATGTCAAAAGCAGCCCCTGCTTGCCGTGCTTCACGGCAAACGCATTGTCGCGGTGACGAACCAGCGCAACGAAGCACCCGAACGGGAGATAAGCCAGAATCGCGGCCCCGCGTCCGTCCTCGATCTCCTCGGACTCTATGGCGTTGGGGAAGAGATCATCAAACGCGTCACGGGTCTGGGCGTCCGGGGCCGGCTCCTGCGGCCGGACGCTTTCCTCTGCCGGATGCTCGGTCATGGAGTGATGATACGCGGCGGGGCGGGGGCTGGCAAATGGTGTTTCGGGGCTCACCACGGTCCGCCACAAAGGAAAAGGCCCGGGGGGGCATGGCCCCCGGGCCCGATTTCTGGCCACCCTTTTTGGGGCGCGGCTTACTTCGGCGCGAGGAGTCCGTGCTCGATCATGGTCTGACGGGCGATGTTGATCATCCGCTCGTCGGGGGCGTTCTTTTCGAGCAGCTCGAGTGCCTTGGCGGCCTTGCCGCTGTCGTTGGCCGCGATGGCGCAACGCAGGGCATGACGCAGAAACTCGGCGGCCGAAGCGCTCTTCGGATTGAATTCGGCGGCGCGGAAATTCTTGTCGGCGGCGGCGCCGGGATCGTTGGACTGCTCATCGATGGACGCCATCCCGCCCCACGCCGAGGCGACGAGCATCGGGTCATCGCCGTAGTCATCGATGTACTTCTGGTAGTACATGCGCGCCTGGTCGAAATTCCGCTGGCGGAAATGCGCGGCGGCCAGTTGGAAGCAGGCCAGTCCGGCGACGTCGGACCCGCCGTGTTCGTCGACAACCTTCTGGAAGTTGATGATGGCGCCGGGAAGGTTGTTGGCGCGCAGTTCCACGCCCCCGACACCAAAGAGGGCCTGCGCCTCCTCCTTCTGGCCGGTGAAGTAACGGTTGACCCCCCAGACGATCAGGATGACGGCGAGCACCCCGCCCACCACCGACAGAAGCAGGCGCGAGTTCTGCTCGGCCCATTCCTTGGCGCGGAATATTCCGGTGGTGAAGGCATCTTCCTTCAACTGGTGCTTGGTGAGGCGTTGACGTGCATGTGCGGTTGCCATGGCGGTGACTGTACTCCTTCGTTTTGTGCCAAGCCCCGGACCGAACAGGCCGGGGCTTGCTTATTGCTTCACGTCGGACGGCCGGGGCCTTCCCTGAAGTCGTCCGGAACGGCGGTTCCGATGAGTCTTAGAAATACCCGGTGAAGTTCAGGGAGAACCGCAGCCGGCTGTCCTCATAGGTCCGGGTGTAACGTCCAAACTCCGAGGTGAACCGTCCGCCCCACTCGTCGATGAAAAACCGCGGGTCGTTGGGATCGCAATCGTCGCAACGGCGCACCATCATGATGGTCCCGGATTCAGTGTACTCGTATCCGAGATACTCCAGCGCGAAGTCGAGGTGGATTTGCGACCAGTGAATGCCCGAACCAACGGTGAAGGTGAGCGGGTTGATCTGGTCGCCGGATCCGCCCGGCCTTGAAACCGAGAGGAAGTAGTCGTCACGCGGGGTGAGGAGTCCGCCGGGACGGGTGGAGTTTCCCGCGCGCTGGTCGTAGGTCACAAGCACACCATCCTGGTCACCGATCAATAACGGATCGTTGCGGACACCGAGGCGAAGCGGGATCAGTCCCCAGTCGGTTTCTGCCATGTACTCCGCGCCGAGTCGAACCTGGTGGAGGTTGTAAAAACTCGTGGGCATGACATCGAGAGGCGAATCCGGGACAACGGGATCGTCCTCGAACGCGATCTCCCCACGCTCCTTGAATGCCCGGTACTGGTAGTCGCCCGCCACGAGCAGCTTCTCGGTGGCTTGGTAGGAACCGCCGAGCCCCACTGAATACGGGACGGAAATCTCGCGGTTCGTTCCATCCGGGCCGGGAACGATGCCGAGCAGCGGCTTGGGCACGCCGTCAGTGATGGTGGTCCTTGTGCCAAAGTAGTCGAGGTTTTCGGTGATCGTGTAACCCGGCGTGACAACGAGCCCCGCGGTCCAGCGTTCGGCCTTGTACATGGCGCCGAAGGTGACCGTGATCCCGGAATAGTTCAAATCGGAGCGGTCCTCCCAGAGGACGTAGTCGGTCGCATCGGCGAGGGGATTGGCCTCGGAATAGCGGGTGGAGTCCAGGGCCATGTTGTGGGTTTCGATGCCATCCCCGGTGATCAGCCCGAGCGTGCCTCCGATGGTCCAGTTTTGGTAGACCACGGTGCCGAAGCCGGCACCCACGACGGCGAAATTGCCGCTCATCGCGTAATCGGTCGAAAACGGCGTGCCCAGTTGAGTCGGAAGATTCACGTCATCGGTGAGGAATTGGCCCTGTGCGTACACATCCTGCAGCCGGTGATAGAACGCGGACATGAAGAACTCGTGCTCGCGCAGGGTCAACGGCGCCAGGAAAGTGGCGGAGGACAGGTTGGAGAGATTCGCATCGTTCGAGGCATTCAGGGTGGAGGCGTTGGGCGAGACCGGCGTGTGGTCGAGACCCAGATCCACACGGAGAGCGGTGTAATTCGCGGTCAGGGAAACGCCCTCGTTGTAGATCAAGCCGGCGGGATTCCAAGTGGCCGCGGAGCCGTC
>JBFMFQ010000078.1:0-13956 GCA_040752075.1 Candidatus Zixiibacteriota bacterium
CTCCTGATCAAAGCGGCTCAGCGCCTGCTTGTGCGCGATCTCATGTCGCCATGCCTGGGATGTCGTGAACTCCATCGCGTCGCCCATTGCCGGTGACTTCTGTGTGCTGGAGGGCGCCACGACGACCGCATAGAGCGAGGGTTGCTCAACCCACCCGGGTTTGGCCTCGATCAGAGTTGAGGTCCCGATCGCGGCGCCGGCTAGTGCGAGGAGGGGCACACCGATGAACTCCGGGGGGCAGCCCCGAGCGAGGGAGCAGTCGAGAATGTAGTCATGAAGAACCGGCGGTAAGGCGTCGGTAGGGAAAGGAAGCGCCTCCGGGAGTCCCACCAAAGAATTGCTCTCAACCTCGGGGGCCTGCGATTCGGCATCGTTCGGATCGATGGCCGCGATCTCGGCGAGGAATCGGTCATGGTCGATCCCCGGATGTTGCTGGATCTCTGTCTTGAGAAGCGCGGGTCGCTCCCCGACAGGCGTTACCTGAAGTCTCGCGGCCATCGCCTTCCAGTAGGGATGAGTGCCGTTGTCAAAGGCTGAAGTCTCCTGGCCCAGGAGCAGGCAGGCGATGCCAGTCTTGATCCGATCCGTAGGCACGGGAAAGGCTGTTCCGGCATGCTCGGTCACGACGCCTCCTGCCTCATGAATGGGATTCCGAAACGCTCGACGCGGAACCCGTTCCGGCCACACTGGGCTATCAAGTGCTCGGTGAAGATGCGGGAAATACTCCGACCGACGTCTGTAGACGCATCCAACGTGCAACGTCGAAGACGGCGGTCGAAGTGCCAGGATCCATCCAGTTGAACAGCGGTTCGCCCATAGAGACCCTCAGTGGCGCAGACAGCGAGGGTTAAACAGTCGGCAGCGTCCTCGATATCGACTTGGGGCTTCAGGGCGATCACGTACGACAGGGATTCTGTCGTCGGAGCCTCGTTAGACACGTTCGTTAGCATGTGATACCCCCGTTCATGGCTTCGCGCCAATAGCTAAGGCGCGACGTTCCGCGTCGCTTTTCGGACGCGAAACGTCGCTTTTGCGACGCCGGACGTCGCTCCAAGAACTTTGAGGGGTCAGTCGGACCAGCTGGTCGGCTGGTCGGGGTGATACCGGCAAGAGGCCCCGATATCAATTGAGGACTTGAGATGCTTGAACAGGTCCAAGTGTTGCTCTTCGATTTGCTTGAGGAATCGGTTAACGCTCGATCGGACGGAGTCCACAGCCCGTTTCTGATCTGGAAGGAGGGCTCGACGGCGACCGTGCAAGCCCGTCGCAGCACCCTGGTGATCGATCAAAGCCTGTCGCTCTTCGTCGATTCTCTCCGCTTCAGCAAATCGCTCACCCTTGACGGCGGCATCAAAAGACGCATTCAGCGTCCTCAGTTTCTCGGCAAGTCGCCGACGCGCACCCTCGGGCAGGATGAGATCGTCGTCCTCAAGCGGTCGATCAGTCCGAGCATCGGGGTCAAGCTCCAATGCCTTCCCCTCAGAGTGCCCCGCAGCAATACCTGGATTCGCCAAGCTCCGAAGCGACTGCGCCTCAATCCACTGACCAGCGCTTTTCACCAGGATCGATACAAAGAACGCCCCTTTGGAGTTCGCCGCACCGACGGTCTTTCCTTTGAAAGTAATGCTCCATGTGGGGCCAGTCCGTGTGAAGCGGTTTTCAACTGGCTCAGGGATAGTCTCGCTTTTTGGATCGAGTTGCTCTGGAGTCCCCACAAGCCCGATTGGCTGATTCTCCCCAGCCACAGACGTTTTCAGGAAGCCCCGCAAGTCATCTTCCATCTTCTCCACATCGAACAGAATCCGCGTGTCGGCCCATTCAAGTGGGACGAGCCAAGTGTCCCGAAAAGTCCACAGGTCGTCGGCAAGCCACTCCCGGGACCGCAACAGATCGCATCCGACATGAGAGAAATCCAACCGCATGAGATTGACCGGACCATAGTCGGAGTGAAAGGGGAATTGACGCCTCCCGTATTCATCGCCCAACACGATGCGATTGAGCCGGAGTTTCAATTTCTCGCGCTTCCGCCACACGCTGAGGTGAAACTCGTTCAACAAGCCCTGGTCCGATTCAGAGTTGGTGGGAGGTGGCACCTGCGGCAATTCCGCTTCGGGCACGGGTTCAAGCCCGAATTGCTGAACGTGATCGAACAGTTCCTGCGCTTCGTGAGCCTGCCAGACCAATGCGTAGCACCCTGTCCAAAGCTCTTTGTCGTTCGTCGTCTCGGGCCAGTTGACCGCATCCCGGTCTGGCAGCGGGCTGGAGTAAGCGCCCTTCCGGAATTGTTCCGAGTAAAACAAGGCGACCTCCTCGCTGCCGGTGGATTTGACCATGGCTATCGCTCTGTCGTCAAACTGCGGCTCCTCGGAGAAGGGATCGAAACCTCGGTTTGGTGGGCGCCAGGGCGTGACCCGTTTGAATTGGTCCCCGACCATCGGGAGCGTAAGACACTCATTGCCCCCGGCAACGCACTGGTGAATGGCTCCTTCCAATGTGCGCAGCAACTGCTCGACCTCTCCAGTCCACTCGAAATTCACCAGCATGTCCAGGGCGGCGTACGAGATGAATCGGATCGCGCGGTCAGGGTCCAGTCGGCTCAACGTGCTGATAACGATGGGTGGGATGTCCCATATCCTCTCTTCCAGCGGGGGCACCAGAATCTTGCCCACGGCGGTGAGGCGCTTGCCAAGGAGCGAGTCAAACGCCCCGGAGGAGACAAGCCCGTCGAGCGGCTGCGAGGATGTGCACACCACTCTGATCGCGACCGGTCCGTTCGCCTCATCCATGAGTCCAAGCAGCGCCCGCTGGCAATCAAGGCTAGACCTGTCTATCTCGCGCAGAATCACCGCGCAGCCGGGTTGGGCGGAGGCTCGGAGGCGCCCCGCCTCCAATCCCGGGCCCGAGAGTGTCACCCACTGGCGGCCCGTATCCTGGTCAAGATCCCTGAACGCCTTCGCGACGGAAAACCTGCCAGAGCCCGGTTTGCCCTCGATGACAACATGGGTATCCCGACCCGCAAATCTTCGCAGTTGCTCGACTACGACTGCCATGGGGTTCTGGTGGGGAAAACCCGGCAAGAAGGAGAAGCTACTGAGCGTGGTAATGTAAGATTCGAGGCGCTCATCGTTCCGGTAGGCGATGTGTCGGCGCGCAATTTCAGAGACGTCCACGCTGTCGCCTACAACAGGAGCCGGGTTGCCGGGCTTTCTCGACTTGACCATGCTCTCAACTCCGCAAAGCTGCCGGATCGATGGAGCCAGTTTGTTGATGCAAACGCCCTGTGTCAATCATTAAGCACGGATGCACAAGGTCAAGCGCGGCCCACCCCTATCGCGGTGTTTGAATCCATGCTAGAGGGCGCAGCTGAGGGGCGAGGGATAGGGTCATGATGTCCAACTCTCACCACTGCGTCACGGCGGCCACCATCCTTGCAAGGGGATACCTCCGGCTGACCGCCCACGGTCCCGATCTGGCGCTGGGAACATCGCATAATTCTTTCTTCGAGGATTTCCACGGATCTCCCTCTCATCGACTTGACTATTCCCAGAATGAGTTGATGACGTGTCCTGGTCGGGACCAACCAACCACTCCGGCCAGAGAGGAAATGCCATGACTGACAAACAGGACTTGGAGGCCCGGATTGCGGCCATCGAGACGATGGACCTGGCCGGGCTCCAGAAGGAGTACCAGGCGCTCTTCGGGGTCGAGCCGGTGACCAAGAACGTCAAGGCGCTCCGGGGCCAGATCACCCGGAAGTTGCAACGGCAGGAGATCGACGCCCGGAAGAAGCCGGGGAAGGCGGAGGCGGAGAGTCCGGTCCCGGCGCCCCCCGCTCCTGCGAAGGCGCCTAAACCGAAACCCGCCCCGGAGTCGGACACCACCGTGCTGAAGCGGATCGCGGAACTGCAGGGCCACTCGATACCCCGACTTCGGGAGGAGTACGAGAGGATGTACGGCCGCCCGTGTACTTCCCGGAATAAGCGCTTCCTCCTGAAGAAAATCGCCGAGGCGGTCCGCGGCGAGGTGGGAGCGGAAGCGGGCAAGGTCACGGTCACCGCGAAGTTCGAACGGAAGTCGCCCTCGCGCTCGAAGCGGGTCACCAAGCCGGTGAAGGAGAAACCCGAGTCCAAGCGGGCCTCCTTCCGGGAATCGGGAGAGCGGGATCCACGCCTGCCCAAGGCGGGGACGACCCTGACCCGGCACTACAAGGGCAAGGACATCCTGGTCCGGGTCCTCGACGACGGCTTCGAATGGGGCGGCAAGCAGTACCGCTCGCTGTCAGCGGTGGCCATGGCCATCACCGGAGCGAAGGCGATCAATGGGTTTTTATTTTTCGAGTTGGGTGATTACGCCAAGAAGGAGAAGGCGGCGAAGTGACCCCGGTCGCCTCACCAGCGGCAACCAGTCGGCGCCGGAGTACCCGAGTCCAATCCTCGGCTCCGGCGACGCCGGTGGTCCGCTGTGCGCTGTACTGCCGCCTGTCGGTGTCGGACGGCAATGAGAATGGGTTCTCCTCCATCGTCAGCCAGAGGGAGGCGTGTGAGGCGTTTGTCGCGTCCCAGCGGGCCGAGGGCTGGGTTCAGGTCAACGAGCGGTTTGAGGACGACGGGTACTCGGGTGGCACCATCGAGCGCCCCGCCCTCAAGCGTCTTCTGGCCGCGATCGACGCCGGGGAGATCGACTGCGTCGTGGTTTACAAGATCGACCGATTGAGCCGGAGTTTGCTCGACTTCGTTCGGTTGCTGGAGATTTTCGAAGCCAAGGGGGTCTCCTTTGCCGCCGTCAGCCAGCAAATCAGCACAACCTCATCGGCTGGCCGGCTGATGCTGAACGTCCTCATGTCCTTTGCCCAGTTTGAACGTGAGATCATCTCGGAACGGACGAGCGACAAGATGTGCGCCGCCCGTCGCAAGGGGAAGTGGCTCGGCGGTCCCCCGATTTTGGGCTACGATTTAGATCGCGAGAAGCACCGGCTTATCGTCAATCCGGATGAAGCGGAAATGGTGAATGCGCTGTTCCGGCTCTACCTTCAGCACCAGTCCTCGCTTCAAGTCGCCCAGATTCTCAACAGGAGGGCATGGTCAACGAAGTCGTGGGTGATGAAGAACGGCCGGACCAAGTCCGGGACGCCGTGGAACAAGAATCGCGTCTTGGCCCACCTGACCAATGTCACCTACACGGGGAAGGTCTTGCACAAGGGCGAAGTCTACGACGGCGAGCACGAGGGGATCATCCCGCAGGAGACCTTCGATCAGGTCCAAGCCCTCGTCTACGCTAACGGGTACGGCTGCGGTGCGGCTGTGCGCAACAAGCACGGCGCCTTGCTCAAGGGTCTGCTCCGCTGTGGCCGCTGTGGGGCTGCCATGGCGCACACGTACACAAACAAGAAGGGGACGCTGTACCGCTACTACCAATGTGTCACCCGGGCTAAGGGCGGGAGTACCGCCTGCGACTCCCCGTCGCTGGCAGCCAATGATGTCGAGGCGTTCGTGGTGAAGCAGATCCGGCAGATCGGCAAGGATCCTGCCGTTGTCGATGCCGTGTACGTCGAGGCGGTAAGGCAACAGCAATCCCAAACCCCAGCCTTGGAGGCCGAACAGCGCCGTCTTCAGCAGGACCGCAACCGCAGGGCCGAGGAGATCAAGCGGCTGACCGATGTCATTGCCGACTCCGAGGTGGCACTGCCGAGCGTGTCAGATCGCCTGGGTGAAGCGGAGGCGTCGGTGATGCAGATCGACGCCCGGCTCCGCGACCTCCGAGACCAGCTCGCCTCCCTGCGATCACAGACGATCAACGCGGAACACCTGCGCGAGACACTCGCCAAGTTCGATCCCATCTGGGAAGCGCTGCACCAGTCGGAGCGCATCGACCTCGTGCACCAGGTGGTCGATGCCGTCGTGTACAATCCCGACACGAGCGACATTCAAGTCACGCTCCGCCAACATCTCGCCTGATCTCGTGGGTCACCGAAACTAAGATAATTCGCGCAGTAAGATCGGGAAGTGCGCCCGATCGGCGATGCTTGTCGCGCACCGGGACGCGTGAATATCGCACGCCGCCGAATTCGCGACGCGTAACCGACGACGTGTCAAATCGATACGGCGGTGCGAATCACCGAGCGAAAACCGATCTTGGAAGGGAGAATTTGATCCGGTGCACTGAAGCTCCCCGGGCCGGACTCGAACCAGCGACAAGGCGGTTAACAGCCGCCTGCTCTACCGACTGAGCTACCGGGGAAGCGGATTCCCGCAGGGGGCACAATCAAGGGATTCCGGCTTCGGAATCAAGCGGATTCTCCTACCGGAGGGCGCGGACCAGAAGCTGCAATAACGGAATCAGGAAGATCAGAAGCAGGATCAGCGCGACCCATGTCCGCCAGGATCGCCCTGCCGGTTTGCCCGCAAACTCGTAGCCGCAAACGAAACACTGATTCAGGTGGTCGGGCACCTCGGTGGCGCAGGAGGGGCATTCTCGTTTGGCTGGCATGGAATCTGTGACCGGGGCCGTTGCTTGGCTCACCTGCACCGGTTTTGCTGTGAGGTCCGCCGCTGTTGACTGGCGGCCGGCTGACCATGCAACGGTCGGGATCCGGTGGATGATTGGCCGGTGGCCCCTCAACGGATCGGATCGAGGATCGAGTCGGCGATGCGGGCCGCTTCTTCCTGTTCGTCTTCCGGGACCCAAACAACGACCTTGACCGTCGCATTGGCCGCGGCGCCGGTGGCGGCGCCGAACATCTCGTTGCCCTTGATCAGGGATGAAATGCCCTCGTTGGCCAGCGCCTCCCGGATCATCTCGGCGTGGACGAATGACGGATACGATCGAAACGCGACAAATCGGACGTCGGGATGACCCTCCTCCTCGTCCATCGGGGCTTCGAGGTCGTCTACAAGCGGCTCCCCACAGTCGATACACTCCACCCGGCCATCGACATACTCATACTTGCATTTTGGACAGAATGGCATGGTCGCCTCCTGCGATGATCGCGCCTCAGAATTCGGGGCCCCTTGCCCCGCTCTCAACCTAGGGGCCGCCGGGGTGGATTTCAACTGAAACAGGAGGGTTGCGACAATTCCCGGGATCACCTCGGTCCGCGGCAGGATGGGCGGCAGGCTACGTCTCGCCCAAGGCGCGGTGCACAAATCCCCCGGCTTCGGCGAGCCGCTGATCGGCTTCTTTTGCGGTACATCCGAGTCTGGCCATGACCAGCGCCCGTTTGACCGATCCCCCCGACTGGGTTAGAATCCGGCCCGCCTCCTCGTAACTCAGTCCGGTGGTGAGCGCGAGGATCCGGCGCGACCGTTCGCGCAGCTTGGCCGAGGTGGATCTCAGATCGACCATCCAGTTCTGATAGGTCTTGCCGAGCCGCACCATGGCGGTCGTGGTGATCATGTTCAACACGAGCTTCTGCGCGGTCCCGGCCTTCATGCGGGTCGATCCGGTAATGACTTCCGGACCCACAATGACGGCAATGACGATGTCGGCATTCTCGACACTGGCCCCGACCCGCTTTGGATTGGCGACCAGGAACACAGTCCGTGCGCCGCGCTTGTGCGCCGCCGCCAGCGCGCCGAGGGTGTAGGGTGTGCGCCGCGATGCCGCTATGGCGATCAGGCAGTCATCGGGGCCGACCTTTGCTTTTGCCACCGCCGCCGCGCCGTCGGCGGCCGAGTCCTCGACCCCCTCGCGCGAGCGCACGAGCGTGCCGCGTCCGCCGGCGATCAGCCCCACCGCCCGACGGTGATCGAGACCGAAGGTCGGAGGCAGTTCGGAGGCATCAAGCACACCCAGCCGGCCGGATGTCCCCGCTCCGGCGTAGAAGAGACGGCCTCCGGTTCGCCATGTTTCTATTACCAAGCGCGTTGCCTTCTCGATCTGGGGGAGACAGCGCCGGACCGCCGCAGGCACTGTTTGGTCCGCGTCGTTGATCCGCTCAAGAACCCGGCGCAACGGTTCGCGATCGAGCCGTTTGTAACGTGGATCCTGGGCCTCGGTGGTGAGACGCCCGAGTTGACTGTACAGACGGGTGTCGGGGGCGTTACGCGAGCGGCGTGGTGAACGCTTGGGCGATTTCATCGGCCGTTCTGCCTGCGCTTGACGGTGACCCGTGCGTTGTTGTGCTCATCCAGAGACCGTGTGAAGATGTGCCCTCCGGCGCCATCGGCGACAAAGTAGTACTCGTCGGTCGAATCGGGATACAGGGCGGCCTGGATCGACTCGACCCCGGGATTCCCGATCGGCCCCGGTGGAAGGCCGGCATTGATGTAGGTGTTGTACGGTGAGGGATGATCAAGATCGCCACGCAGGAGAGACCTGCCATCGGGCAGTCCCCCCATCCCATAGATGACCGTGGGATCGCACTGCAAGAGCATGCCCGTCCTGAGCCGGTTGTGAAAGACCGCCGAGATGCGGGGATGCTCGGCCTCGACCGTGGCCTCGGCCTCGATCATGGAAGCGAGCGTGAGCGCTTCGTGCACCGACCACCCGAGTTCTTTGATTCTTGCCCGCAGGGTGTCGTTCAGGGTGGCGGCCATGGCATCGGCCATCCGTGCGACAACATCGGTCGCCTCGACCCCCCAGTAGAATTCGTACGTGTCCGGCAGGAGGTAGCCTTCGAGTGTGTGGTTGGGCACACCATACTTGCTCAGCAACGCCTTGTCCCCGGTCACGGCGACAAACGAGGCGGAATCGAATCCCAGTTGATCGGCGAGATAGGGCGCCATTTCGGCGATGGTCCACCCCTCGGGTATGGTCACCCGGACGACCACCGCCGCGCGGTTGCGCAGGGAATCGAGCAAGTCGGACATGCTGATTTTGCCCTCGAACTTGTAACGTCCTGGATGCAGGTCGCGGTCAAACCCGCGCAGCGCGGCCCACCAGCGGAAGAGACGCCGCGAACGGAGCAACCCCGAGTCATCGAGCGACGCGGCGATTTCCTTTGTCGATTCGCCCCGGCGGATGGTGACCTCGACCGGATCGGTGAGGGAGATTGGGTAATGAAAGAGGAGGAGAAGCGCGGCGGCGGCCCCGGCGATTCCCAGCGCAATGACGAGTGCGATTCGGCGCGCCATGCTAGTCGAGTCCGCCTCGTCGGTGAGCCCACCGGCGTGTCAGCCCGGCGGCCAGCTGGATGACCGCCCATGGGAGGATGAGCAGGACCACGAGGGTCCAACCGACCGCGCTCCGGCCCGTCTCCCGTATGGTCTCACCCGCGGTCATCATCATCCTGCTTTGCCTCAATGCCCCTGCTTCGCTGAGCCTGCCGGCGATCGAGATACTGGTTCAAGATCAGTTCGGCCGCAATCCGGTCGATGTCGCCCTTGCGGCCCTTGATGTGCCGTCCGCTCTCATGAAAGAGGCGTGTGGCCTCGACCGATGTGAAACGCTCGTCGATGGTCTCGACCGGAACCGGGCAGGCGGCCCGCAACTGTTCAACGAATCGGAGCACCTCGGCGGCCATCTCGCCTTGCGCGCCGGATGCCTCGATCGGCAGGCCCACGACCACCCGTCCGAATTCCCACCGTGCCCGTCCCGCCGCAATCTTCTCGACCGCATCACGTCGCCCGGTGATGACCAGGGTTTCCAATCCCGTGGCCAAAGTCCCGGTGGGATCGGAGAGCGCGAGGCCGACACGACGCCGCCCATAATCGACTGCGAGGATACGTTCTTCCATACGCCACATTAGTTCTCCGGTCCACGGGGTCCGGATCATTCGATGATACACCCCGGGGGATTCCGGCACAATTGCCCTCTCGATCATCTGTCTGGGCCTGCACCGATTTGCGCAATCTACGGTCCATCGTGCACTGGGGCAGTGCGTTGCAGTCTGGCCACCGATTCCCGGTTCTGCACCGCCGCCGGCCCGATAAATCGGCCACCCCCGGTCCGTGATCTTGTAACCGCCAATCGGGCATGCAGTTCAGGGGGGAACTGGCCCGTTACATGGATGGCGGTTGGACCGCAATAGCGATTGCCAGATGGTGTCTGTTTGCGGCACAGAGGTTGCGCAAATCGGGGTCATGAGACAGACCGAGCAGATCACCCGACCCCAACCCGTCAGTCCACTGGCCATCAAGGACCGCGGGTTCCCGCCCCAACGGCTCGAGAACCAGAGTGAACCGAAGGTCAAACGGGACGAGCGCGGTTATTACGTGATGACGCTCTCCGAGAATCTCAAGGTCTACTTCGAGGACTACTACCAGTTCCTCGAACTGCTCGCGTCGAAGTGCGTCACCGAGCTGGATCATGTCACCGATTGCATTGCGAAGTGCGCCAATGGTCATGAGGAATCGCTGGCGTACTACCGTGCGCGCAAGATCGTCATCGACGTGCTCTACCGGAATGTCCGTTCATTCTACACCGACCGTCACAACCTCGGGGTGATCATGACCCCCTGGTGCTTTGGCACGGTCATTCTCGAAAAGGTCGAGATGTACCGTGACCGAATTGCCCGCGGCGACGTGCCCGGCGCGGATGTGGGCGAGTACCCGTATGACGTGGTCCGCTACATCGACGAAATCCACACCCGGGTCCTGATGGATGTGTTCGACTTCCCGCCGAAGGCGTTTGCGATGCGCTGGCAGTACACGGAACTGATCCGGCGCTACTCGGATGTGCTGTCCGATGTGGCGACCACGCTGCAAAACATCCTGAGCCTGGTGAAAAGCTACGGTCAGTAGGGGCTTTAGACTCAGGCAACGGCAATCTGATACCTGTTGATTTGCCGAACATGGCGCCCATCTTGTACGGGCGGTCCGCTGTCGCGGGCCGCCCGTTTCGCACAAGAAAGGACAGGGTATGGGACACCGCGCCGTGACATCAAGGAATGCCCCTGGCGCTGTCGGGCCATACAGCCCGGCGGTGGTCAGCGAGGAAAGCAAGACCGTCTATGTCAGCGGGCAGGTGCCGCTCGATCCGGCCACCGGCCAATTGGTTGAAGGCGACATCGCCGTCCAAACCCGGCGTGTGCTCGAAAGCATCCGCGCGTTGCTGGAGGCGTCCGGCAGCGGGATGGACCGGGTGCTGAAGACAACGGTCTACATGGCCGATCTTGGACAGTTCGGGCCGATGAATGAGGTCTACGCCACCTTCTTCCCCGGCGTCAAGCCGGCGCGCGCGACGATCGAGGTCTCGCGACTGCCGAAAGACGCCAGAATCGAAATCGACGCCATCGCCACCCTGCCTTGATGGTGGAGACGGATCTGCTATGATTGACTTCTCATTGACCGACGAACACCGTGATGTGCAGAACCTGGCGCGCGAGTTCTTCGCGCGCGAGGTCCTGCCCACCATTCGCGAACGCGACCGTGAACAGAAGTTCGACCCCGATCTCCTGCGCAAGATGGCCAGGGCGGACCTGCTCGGCATCTCGCTTCCCAGGGAGTATGGCGGCAGCGGGATGGATTACGTCTCACTCGGGCTGGTTTGCGAGGAGGCGGAATTTGCCGACACATCGGCCCGGGTTATCCTCTCGGTGCATGTCGGCCTTGTGATGCTGCCTATTCTCTCCTGGGGCAATGAGGCGCAGAAGGCGAAATACCTGCCGGGGATGGCCACCGCCGACCGGATCGGCGCCTTCGGACTGACCGAGCCCAACGCCGGCTCCGATGTGGTCGGGATTCAGTCGACGGCCGATGCCGACGGCGACTCATTCGTGCTCAACGGCGAGAAGATGTGGATCTCGCTGGCCGATGTCGCCGACACGATGCTCATCATTGCCTGGACCGACCGTGCCATGATGAAGGCGCGCGACCATCGCGGGATGTCGGCGTTCATCGTGGAGCGCTCGATGCCCGGGGTGACCACGGGCAGTATTCACGGAAAGCTCGGTGTGCGCGCGGGGAACACCGGCTGGATCGCGATGTCGGATGTGCGTGTTCCCAAAGCCAACATGCTGGGCGATCCGGGGGATGGGTTCAAGATCGCGATGTTCTGCCTCGAACAGGGACGGTTCACCGTGGCGGCGGGGGCGACCGGTTTGACCCGTGCCTGCCTCGATGCCTGCCTCAAGTACAGCGAGACGCGCAAGGCATTCGGACAGCCGATCGGCGAGCTGCAACTGGTCAAGGAGATGTTGGCGCGCATGGTGGCCGGGTGGGAGACATCGCGGCTTCTGTGGCTGCGCGCCGCCTGGCTGAAGAACACTGGACAGCCGAACACGCGGGAAACTGCCTTGGCCAAGTGGATTGCCTGCGAACAGGCGGAGGCCGCCGCCGCCGATGCGGTGCAGGTGCACGGCGCCTATGGATTTTCGGATGAGTACCCGGTCGAGCGGTTCTATCGCAATGCCAAAGGCTCTTCGATTTACGAGGGCACGCGGGAAATCCAGAAACTCATGCAGGCCGACTATGCGCTCGGACTGCGCCGCGACAAACCGCAAAAACGGATTCTCCCGCCGGTGCCCCCGTTGCCCGGCAGGAATTAACACACCCGCACGCCGTCGAGACTCCGATGACTGATCTGATCCGGTCCCTTCGTCCCACACACTGGATCAAGAACACCGTCGTGTTCGCGGGGGTGATTTTCGCGCGTCATCTGCAAAGCGCGCACGATCTGTTGCTTTCCGTCGGAGCCTTCGGCGTTTTCTGCGCCTTGGCCAGCGCGATCTACCTTTTCAACGACATCCGTGATCGTCAATCCGACCGCGCCCACCCCCAAAAGCAGCATCGTCCGATCGCCTCGGGCAAAGTCAGCGTGGCGACCGCATCGTCCACGGCGGCCATTCTGGCAGCCATCGGGATTCTTGGCGCCACGCAACTGGGGGCCGGGCTTCTGAGCTCCGCCCTGGTGTATGTCGCCCTCAATCTCTTCTACTCTCTTGGACTAAAGCGTGTGGCGATCCTGGATGTGATGATCGTGGCGGCGGGATTTGTCGTGCGCGCGGTGGCCGGTGCAATGGTGATCAATGTCGCGATTTCGCCTTGGCTGGTGGTCTGTACCAGTCTTCTGGCGCTCTTTCTCGGATTCGGCAAACGCCGCTGGGAACTTGTGTCGCTCGGCGATGACGCAACCACGCACCGTGCCGCGCTCGCGGGATACACCGTGCCGCTTCTGGATCAACTGATCGCCATCACGACCGCCTCGACGGTCGTCGCCTACGCGCTCTACACGCTGGCCCCGGAGACTCAGGAGAAGTTCGGGACGTCGAATCTGATCTGGACACTGCCGTTCGTCATCTACGGCATCTTCCGCTATCTGTACCTGATTCACGGGCGGCAGAAAGGTGGCAATCCGACCAGGGTCATCCTCACGGATTGGCCGATCCTGGTGAATGTGCTGCTGTGGCTGGGGTGCGTGGTGGTGATTGTGATGCGGGTGTGAGAATCAACCGATCATCCGGTCACTACCAGTGTTGAGTTGAAGTTCACAGATTCAGGTCCCTCATCCCAAATATGGCCTTAAACGGCCATCCCAAATCCGCGAACATCTGATCCGCTCCGGCCTCCCGGTTCATCACCGAGTAAACGCCGACCACTTTTCCGCCGGCCTCGATGATTGCGTCGGCAGCGTTACGGGCGGATTGGCCCGTTGTGGTGACATCCTCGACCACCGCGACTCGCATCCCGGGTTTGAATGGACCCTCAATGCGGCGTCCGGTGCCGTGGTCTTTCGTTTCGCGGCGGACAATCAACGCCGGGCAGTCGACACCGTGCTCGGCGGCGATGATGGTGACCGCGGAGACAATCGGATCGGCGCCCAGGGTCATACCGCCGACCGCATCGGGTTCCAATTCGGCCATCATGGGCCAGAGGAGTTCGCCCACAAGCCGCAGATACTCGCCGCGCAGGCAGATCTCCTTGACGTTGATGTAGAAATTGGACCGGGCGCCGGATGCGAGGACGAATTCGCCCTTTTTCAGCGCATGAGTGTTGAGTCCCTCGCGGAGGCGTTCACGCGCGTCGGCAAGATTGATGTCGGTGGAAGTGCGCGGGGGCATGGGGTGGGTCTCCAGTATGG
>JBFMFQ010000079.1:0-13739 GCA_040752075.1 Candidatus Zixiibacteriota bacterium
TGTCGGCGCGTACAGCGGGGGCGGGTCTCAGACCCGCCCCTACAACACGGGACGGGTGGAGGGCCCAGCCACCGCTATGGCTTGAACTTTCCTTTGAACTTG
Source organism: Candidatus Zixiibacteriota bacterium (assembly GCA_040752075.1). Lineage (GTDB taxonomy): Bacteria > Zixibacteria > MSB-5A5 > WJJR01 > WJJR01 > JBFMFQ01. Next base: position 103 of record JBFMFQ010000079.1, read on the forward strand.
GTGCACGCCTCGCGCAGTTTCGCGTCGAGTTCGTCGGTCATCTGTCCCTTGCTTTTGATCGTGTGGCCGACGTCTCCATAGTTCTGATGCATGAACTCCAGAAATTCCTTCTCAAACCGCCGGATGGATGCGACCGGCAGGGAATCGAGGAATCCATTCGTGCCGGCCCAGATTACCATGACCTGGTCTTCGACCTTCATGGGCACATACTGGTTCTGCTTCAGCAACTCGACCATTCTTTCGCCGCGGGTCAACTGACGCCGGGTGTTTTCGTCGAGATCGGACCCGAACTGGGCGAACGCGGCCAGTTCACGGTATTGCGCGAGATCGAGGCGCAAACGGCCGGCGACCTTCTTCATCGCTTTCGTTTGGGCATTGCCGCCCACGCGCGAGACGGAGATACCGACGTTGATCGCGGGGCGAACGCCGGAATAGAACAGGTCCCCTTCGAGAAATATCTGTCCGTCGGTGATGGAGATCACGTTGGTCGGGATGTACGCGGTCACGTCGCCGGCCTGCGTTTCGATGATCGGCAATGCCGTGAGCGAACCGCCGCCGTTTTTCTCGCTCAGCTTGGCGGCGCGTTCCAAGAGCCGGGAGTGGAGATAGAAGACGTCGCCCGGGTATGCTTCGCGTCCCGGGGGGCGGCGCAAGAGCAGGGCCAGTGTGCGATACGCCACCGCGTGCTTGGACAAATCGTCGTAGATGCACACCACATGGCGCCCGGTGTGCAGGAATTCCTCGCCGATCGCCGCGCCGGCATAGGGGGCGATAAACTGCATCGGCGCCGGGTCGGTAGCGCTGGCGACCACCACCGTGGTGTAATCCATCGCACCGTGCTTGCGCAGGGTTTCGACCACCTGCGCCACCGTGGAGGACTTCTGCCCGATGGCGACGTAGATGCAGTAAAGATCGGTGCCCTTCTGGTTGATGATCGTGTCGAGCGCGATGGCAGTCTTGCCGGTCTGGCGGTCGCCGATGATCAGTTCGCGCTGTCCGCGTCCAATGGGGATCATCGAGTCGATGGCCTTAAGCCCGGTCTGCACCGGCTCTTTCACCGGCTGGCGGTCGATCACGGACGGCACCCTTCCTTCCAGCGGACGGAACTTGTCGGTCACCACCGGGCCGTTGCCGTCGAGCGGACGGCCGAGCGGATCGACCACGCGGCCGATCAGGGCATCGCCCACGGGAACCGAGGCCACGCGTCCGGTGCGGCGCACGGTGTCGCCTTCCTTGATCTCACGGTCGGAACCGAAGATGGCGCAACCCACGTTGTCTTCTTCGAGGTTGAGGATCATGCCCATGATGTCGCCGGGGAAGGTCACCAGCTCGGACATCATGGCATCTTCGAGTCCCCACACGCGCGCGATCCCATCGCCGACCTGCAGGACGGTCCCGACCGACTCCATTTCGAGACGGCCCTCGTACTGGCCGATCTCCCGGGCGATGACGGACGAGACTTCTTCGGGCTTCAATACCATTTCAGTGTCTCCACTTTCTTTTGCGGTCAGGCCGCCTGGTGCACCGTGATGCTGCGCAATTGGTCGCGCAGACGGCTCAGGTCATGGCGCACCGAATGATCGATAATCTCGCCGCCGAGAATCACGACCACGCCGCCGAGTATTTTCGGATCGACCTGGAGATCGTGGCGGACCTTCTTTTGGCTGATGCGTTCCAGACGCGCGATGATCGCGCGGACTTCCGGTTCGGACAACGGCACGGCGCTGGTGATTTTCGCCTCCACGATGCCCATGCTGGCATCGAGCAGGTGCCGGTAAAGCCCGATGATCTCCATCAGGTGATCGATCCGGCGCTTGTCGAGGAGAAAAAGAACGAAATTGCGGACGATGTCCTGGGCGGCGCTCTGAAGCACGGCCTTGACCAGCCGGACCTTGTCGCCATCGGGAATCTGCGGGGCGACGAGCAGGTCTAAGAGCCGGCGGTCCTTCGACAAGGCGGTGTGCAGGGCGCTGAGTTCCTCCCACACCGCCTGCTCCCGCCCGCCCTTGCGGGCCAGATCGAACAGCGCCGTCGCGTATTTCTTGGCTACCCGTGTCCCGATCATTTCGCCGCCAAACCTCTCACCCTAGTTGCCGCTTGCCGGAGCCTTTTCCAGTTCGTCGATGAAGTTCGCCACCAGCCGCCGGTGACCCTCCTCGTTCAGCGACTGCCGGACCATCCGCTCGGTCGCGGTGATGGTCATCCGCACGAGTTGATCGCGCAACTCGACTTTTGCCTTGGCCAGATCAGTCTGGACATCGGCGCGCGCCTTCTCGATGATCTTGTGCGCTTCGCGCCGGGCTTCTTCGCGGATTTCCGCGCCGATGGCGCGGCCTTCATTGATGGCCTCTTGCAGTTTGGCGCGCGCTTCGGCTTCGATATTCTTCAACTGCTCGGCGTAACGGGCCGCGGTCTCTTCGGCCGCCTGGCGCTTTTCCGCGGCGGCGTCGAAGTCCGACTGGATCTTCTGGCGCCGCTCTTCCAAGACACCGAGCAGCGGTTTCCATGCGAAACGCCGCAGCACCCAGAGGGCGATGACAAAGCCGACGATGTGGGTCAGTATTTGTTGTATGTCAACATTCATGCCAGACCACCCCTGGCGGCGATCCACGCCCCGGACGGGCGCCCCGGGGGGCGCACGGTCTTTGGGCCGAAGACCGGCCGCAGTTGCGCGTGTCCGCGCCGCTTAGGAACCGATGCGTCCCTGCAGAATGAAGAACGCAACCAGCGCGTAGATGGTCAGCGCCTCGATGAGCGCCGCGCCGATGATCATGCCGGTCTGGATCTTGCCGGCGGCTTCCGGCTGACGGCCCATGGCGTCCATCGCGGCCGCCACGGCCTTTCCCAGTCCGAAGGCCGAGCCAATCGCGGCCAGCGCGAGGCCGAACGGCAGCGCCAGCGATAATGCAGTTTGGTAATCCATTGGTTTCTCCTTTGACCTCAGTTTGGAATATTCAAGACTCCATCATTATTTCGAATCAATGCGCGTGCTCTTCCTCGTGGTGGTGCTCGGCGATCATCATCGAGAAGTAGACCGTGGACAAAAGCGTGAAGACCAGCGCCTGAATGGTCCCGGTCAAGAGGGCGAGGAAGATGAAGGGAATGTGCAACGGCAGCCCGACCGGCGAATGCAGGAAGGCCGTGGCCGCGATACCCAGCCCGACAAAGGCCGCCAACAGCACATCCTCACCCGTGATGTTGCCGAATAGACGAAGCGAGAGCGACAGCGGCTTGGCCAGTTCACCGATGATATGGATGGGCAGATTCAACGGGACCAGACACCACTGCACCACGCTTCGCGGATTGCCCATCAGGTGATCGACATACCCGACCACCCCTTGCTTGCGAAGTCCCGAGTACTGGACATAGAGGAAAACACAGATCGCCAGCCCGGCGGTGGTGTTGATGCCGTTTTTGCCGCCGGTGGGCGACATCATGCCCGGAATCAACCCGAACATGTTCATGCACCAGATGTAGATGAAAAGCGACCCGAGAAAGGGCGTGTACTTGCGTCCTTCCGGACCGAGGATGCCGGCGATGAAATTGTCGAGTCCCTCCACCACCATTTCGAGGAAATTCTGCAGTTTGCCGGGGAGCAAGGTCCGCCGCCGGGTCGCCGCCCAGGCGACAATTGAGATGATGATCGCCACGGTGAAGGCATAGATCACGTTTTCCCAGTGGTGAAGAAACGCGATGAACGGGACATCATGGAACCGGTGCGACAACAGCGTGATGATGTTGGGGAGTTCCGGGGCGCCGGCGGGCTGCGCCGGGGCATGTTCCGCTCCATGCTCCGCGACCGCCAGGAGCGGATGCAGGGCGAGGTTGGCCAGAGCATGCATCAACACTTAGCGCGCGCCTCCGGTACGCGGATGCGCCGGGGAGCGGTCATCCAGGTGGAGGAAGGCGCGTCCCAGCCCCTTGAGCAACACGACCAGAAAGAGCAGCGAGAATCCGACGATCAGGGAAATCGGCGGAACCCACTCGGAGCGGAGAATCAGGTACCCGGCCCCATACAACACGGGAAACTTGATCGCGGCGAAGATGTAGGCCCGTCGCCGGTTGATGGTGTCCGGCGTCAGAACGGCGGTGAGAACACGGCTCAGCGCCCAGAAATTCCCGATACCCCAGGCGCATCCGATCAGGATTCCGAGACCAAAGTTCAGGTCGTGATAGACGGACACAAACAGGAAGGCGAGAACACCCACCACCGCGGTCGTTGTCTGCACTCTTTTCAGAAACTCAAGGCCCATGGTCAATCGTGTGTCAGCGTTTGGGATCGTCGGATTCGCGTGCTGATTTCTGGATGAGACTCCACACTTCCTTTCCAGCGGCCACGAAGCCGAGGACGATCAACAGCACCATCAGGTAGGGCTCGGTCCCGAATTTCTTGTCGAGCCAGTCCCCGGCGAAATAACCGATCAGGGGACCGAAGAGCAGAAGGAACGGGATGGCCGTCAGGTATCCGATGGAGCGCAGCCGACGCCCGGTTTCCTCGCTGTCAGAACGGGATCTGCCTTTTGACGGTCGAGTCATGAGCCGACCGCTATCTCGTTTCGGGACATCGGAGAAGCAACTTTGTGACAAGTTTCGCAAAGGCCGTTCCGAAACGAAGCCAGAATATGTCCAGTTCCAAAAATCGATGTCAAGGTGAATTTGGTGATTGTGGAGTTGTCCACGACAGATTGAGTCGCCCCGATTGTTGATTCTTTCAGCGGATGATCTCGATTCCGCCGAAAATCGCGAGCGCCTCAATCTTGAGGGTTGGGGCGGATTCGGCCAATTCGCCGGATCCCGACTTGTCGTCGATCCCCCCGAGGATGGCGGAGCCATCCACAACGACCCGGCATCCCGCGGGCACGCGGAGTTCCACGCCGCCGAAGATGGCGGTGACTTCCAGAAGACATCCACCGGGCGCGAGGGCCGCCTGACGCAGGTCCAGTTCGGCTCCACCGAACACGGTGGTCACCTCGCCGCCCTCGAACGCCTGCGATGTGATTGTCTCCTCGATCCCCCCAAAGGCGATCCACTGATCAACCCGGTCCGCCGCGGTGACCGCCGGCGGGCGCTCCGGACGTCCCTTTCGCAGAATCAACCAGAGTCCGCCGAGGACGAGAACCAGCCCGATCATGACGCCGAAGAACTCGCCGGAGAAGACATCCCAAATGGCCAACTGAATGATGAGACCCACAAAGACCAGGATGAGGGGTCCCACGCTTGCGCGGAAACGGCGGCGCGCCCACTGCCAAAGACCGACGGTGATGATGATGAGGGGCCAGAATTGGGCGACAACATCGCCGAAATCGATGATGTCCATCTGGGAGAGAAGCAGGAGAAATCCGAGGAGAACGAGGATTCCCCCGAAGACAATGCGACTGCCGCCACCCGATGTTTTCGCCATCTACGCTCCCTGGTCACGTTCAAGAGTGCAACTGCCCAGCCCCAGTTACGGGGGCGGAGACCAAAGGTTGCACCAAAGGCCCGGGGGCACGGTCACAAGCCTGTCACAGACAGGGATCGCAGGGCCCCGACCCGCCAAAGAACACGTGGTCGATCAGGAGCGCAAGATCAACCGCATCGGTGAAACCATCGCAGTTGAAGTCCCCACGCGTGGTGATGCAGTTCCCATCCTGAATGTCTGACACGCCAAAGAAGACCACGTCGATCAGGATGGCAAGATCGGTCGCATCGATGAAGCCACTCTCGTCATAGTCCCCCTGAAGAGGGCAAATGCACTCGATGATCGGCACGGTGAACGAATCCGGCGCTGAGAATCCGCCGCTACCGACAGCCCCTCCGGAGGCACGGACGCGCCAGTAGTAAAGCCCATAGGGGAGATCATCCAGGGCCCCGTGCCAGGCGGCAGAGTCCACCGTTATGTCCCGTTCGATTGATGAGAAATCAATGGTCGCCGAGATTTGCAATTGGTAGCTGTCGTCGTTCTCCTTCCACGATGTCGCCCACCGAAGGTCCGGATCTCCCACAAAGATGAGCTGCCCCGCAACGGGCCGTATCAATCGAGGCGTCATCAGGGGCAATTCCCACGACGCGAAGAACACATCCTGCGCCGAGTTCCCCGAATACCCGAGGGCCGTCCCGGTCCAGGTCGCCGCGACCTTGTCGCCGGTGCAGTCAACGCCGATGTACTCGGCGATCAAGCCCGCCTGGGGCGCCTGGGGCGCGCGCGCAACAAAAGGGGAGGCGGGTTCGGTGGCGTCGCGTTCCGCGGCCATCGCGGCGAGGGACGCGGGGTCGATCATCTGCTCTGTGATGAGGTGATTGCTGGTCCAGGTGGCGCCGCCATCGTAGGAGTATGCCGCGTAGACATCAAACTGGAAGTGCGAGGGATCCCGCCGCTGGTCATACCAGATCGACACCAGGATGCCCTCCTCGTTGGCGACCAGCCAGTTGTGGAACTGGTCCACGTCGGGATCAAGGGGATCGTCATTGACACGATAGGGCGCAGACCATGTGTTGCCCGTGTCCAGCGAGCGCCGGAACATGATGTCGCTGTCCCAAAACGGCGCGCCGGAGGTGTCCCGGTACTGCAGGTAAAGGTTTCCCGCGTGCGGGCCATTTGAGATGTCCGCGATGGTGGTCGGCTGGCTGTAGACATCGACACCGCCATCGACCGCGCTCCAGCCGTCGACACGACCAATGGTCCGGGCACCCTGCCAGGTCACTCCGCCGTCGGTGGACTTGTTGAATTGGATGCCCGTGTAAAAGTCGCAGTTGCCGCCGAGCGAGTCGATGTCCCAGCCCTGCCAGAAAACATAGACGGCGCCGTCTTTCCCCACCAAGGGTTGGGAGAATTGACCGGCGTAAACATCGCCGCCCGCGCAAGAGACAAAAAACGGCGGCCCCACCGCGATCGGTTCATCCCAAGTTGCGGCGCCGGTCGTGGAGCGGGAGAACATGATGTAAGTCGTCGAGGGACTCTCTGGAAAACGTGTCCACGACAGATAAACGTTGCCGTCGTAAGTCCCGCCGGTGCGGTCAGAGGTGATGAATTGTTTGTCCTCGAAGTAGGGACCAATGGTATCCAGGACCGTGTAAGGGCCGTTCCAGGTCGCCCCGCAATCCTGCGACACGAGAAAGGCGATGTGCGATGAGTCGTAGATCGGAACGTCCTGATAGTCCAGATGGCAGATAATGTAGTCGCCCGCCGAATTGATTGTCATGACCGGATCGGATTGCCGCTCGAAGATTTGATAGGACGGGGCGACGAGTGTGTCGGTGAAGGTCCAGTTAACTCCCGGGACCACCTCCACTCCGTGCCCCAGCCCGATCTGACGGTAGCCGAGCCGGAAGTCGCGATGATTGATGAGAACGCGTGTCGGATCGTCCCGACAGATGAAGATTTGCTCTTCATTCTGTAGACCGGGGAAGTTCGGGGTCACCACATAGTTGGTCGGAAGCGGCTGCGAGATTGCGAGAGTCGCGAGGCATCCCCAGAACACGGCCGCCAACAGAGCCGTTCGAGCACTGGCATTCATGCAAACCTCCGGGAAGGACATGTGCGGTTAATCGGGCGGTCCCGCCGGTGCGGCGAACCCTCGATTGGCTTCTGAAATATAGGGGTGAATAGGGAATCGGACAATGCCCTAAGGCGAGGATGTACGGCCGACTTGAGGGATCGCCCCCACGACTTGTCCCCGCCGCACTTTGAACACCGCCGCCGCCGCCAAGAACAAAGCCAGAAGCACCAGGGCCAGCGCCGAGACTCCATTGATGAAGGCGATGTCGAAGCCGCCCGCCGACTTCAGATTGGCAATGCAGAGCTTGACCAACGACCACAGCGTGATTGTCAGCACAAACAGCATCGGCAGAAGCGTAAATGCGATTCGCTTGCGGGCCTTGTAGAGCCAGACGGTCACCGCCAAAAGCGAGAGTGCGGCCAAAAGTTGATTGGAGGAACCGAACAGGGTCCAGAATTTGATCCAGGAACCCTCCGGGGCCGCCAGGATGAAGTAGGTCGGGAGCGTGATGGTGATCAGTGTCCCGGCCAGTGCCCCGACTCTTCCCTTCCAGCCGAACAGTTCCTGGAGGATGTAGCGCCCTAAACGGGTGCACACATCCAGTGTGTCGAAAACGAAGGTCGAAAACGCCATCGCGCCGAAGGTAATGGCGAACTGAAGATTCTCCCGTCCGATGAGAAGCGTCAGGAATTCCCCGATGCCGTTGCCGTAGATCGTCCCGGGTTTGAGCCCGGCCAGATCGCCCTGGGCCACGATCATGATGGTCACCAGCGCGATCAGCGCCACGAATCCCTCGGCGAGCATGGCGCCATAACCGACCGGCTGCAGGTGAGATTCTCGATCGATTTGCTTGGAGGTGGTGCCGGAACAGACCAGCCCGTGAAAGCCCGAGCAGGCCCCGCAGGCGATCGTGACAAACAGGAACGGAAACAGGGTGCCGGTCATCCCGCCGATGTCCCACGACTTGAAGGCCTCCTGCTTGACCTCGTAACCGCCGAACAGCACACCGATCACGCCGACGGCCAAAGCAAGGTAGAGGATGAACCCGCCGAGATACCCGCGCGGCTGCAAGAGGGACCAGACCGGCACAACGGAGGCCACACAGCAGTAGGCGAGAATGAGAATGCCCCAGGTTCTGGCATCGAGCAGCAGGAGCGTGGAGATCTTGGTCCCAAACCAGGCCACTCCCAGCGCCGCCGGCACAAAGATCACGGTGGCCAGCCAGAGCGGCATCTTCAGGTAGCGCTGAGAGAGTCCCATGAGGACCGCGAGAATCAGGTACATGGCGCTGGCGGCGGCGACCGCCCCGCCGGGATTGAAGGCCGCCTGCACACCGGCCAGTTCCTCCGTCACTCCGACGAAACTCGCCGCGGTGATATCCGCAAACGCAACGATCACGTAAATCAAAGCAATCCAGATGAACGCCAGCATCGCCACGCCCGCGCGCGCGCCGAGATGGTCCCGTGTGATCTCCGCAATCGAGCGCGCGCCGTGGCGAACCGATGCGGTCAGCGTGGAGAAGTCATGCACCGCGCCGATGAGAACCACTCCGAGCCCGATCCACAGGAGGCACGGCAGCCATCCGAATTGCTGGCATGCGAGGATCGGGCCGGCAATCGGCCCCGCCGCTGCGATGGCGGAGAAGTGCTGTGCGAAGAGGTAGAAAGGACGCGTGGGAACGTAATCGATACCGTCACTTAACTCATGGGCCGGCGTTTGCCGCGTTTCATCGAGATCAAACTGACGCGCCACCCAGCGGCCATAAATCCGGTAGGCCAGCACCAGCAGGACGAGGAATGCGACGGCGAGTATTGTCAAATTCACAAAATGTCCCCGGTGTTTCAGGCCAGCAGAGAGAATGGAAAATCCATCGCGGGCAACGAGCAAGGGCAATATCGCCCCCGGTCCGGGAACTTTCTCCATTGTCGCCGTGTTGGATCAATAGTGACATATTGACCCGTCAAATTGTGTTGTCCCATGATCTTGCCCCGGCGAAAAAAGTTGACTGAATTAGATTTCATTCGTAGATACTTCCGGTCAACATAATGGTAGTCCCATGGACGCGGGAATGCCAGGATCGTGAGGGTGAGCGTATGAAAGAGCCGAAGGCGGATGCGATTGAATCTCAGCGCCGAACCTTTGATGAGTTCGTCAAGCGCCGTGGGCTGAAGCGTTCAGGGCAGCGGGCGACCGTGGTGGACCTGTTCTTGAGAAACACCGAGCATGTCTCCTGCGAGGATGTCTACAACATTGTGAAGCGGCGGGGCCTGAAAATCGGCTATTCCACGGTGTACAGAACACTGAAGCTCCTGACCGCTGCCAACCTGGCGCGGGAAGTCAACTTCGGCGATGGAGTTACCCGTTACGACCACAATTACAACTTTGACTTCAAGAATCATTACCACTTAATCTGCACAACCTGCGGCGATACGGTCGAGTTCACGAGCCGGGCGGTGGAAAAGAGCCAGCGGGAGATCGCCAAGAAGTTCAATTTCAACCCGCAGTACCACAAACTTGAAGTTTACGGTTTGTGTCACGTTTGCCGCTCGAGTTAGCGTATATTCGCTTCGGAGACTGCCTCCACCCGACAACACCATGCCAATCACCCTTGACCATACTTCTCTGCGCAACGAGTTAGGCATGCCTAACATGGCCAACCTTAAGACCTTGGCGGAGTTGACCCCCGGCGAGACTGCCCGGGTGGTCGAAATCGTGGCGGCTCCCCACCTCGCTCTCAGCATCCTTGAAATCGGGATCGTTAAGGGAGTCAATGTCTTACACCTCCGGACCGCACCTCTCGGTGGCCCGATTCAAGTCGAGGTTGAAGGGTTCCTCCTTTCCCTGCGTCGCGACGAAGCCAGAGCCATTCTGGTCGAATCCAATGGGAAGCCGGGGAGCGAGGGCTGGAAGCGGTGACCCGGAATTCCGTCCGTTTGCAGGCTCAGAATTCCGGCTTGGTCCGGCCTGTGCGCAGGATTGCGCTGGCGGGCAATCCGAATTCCGGTAAGACCACACTGTTTAATGCCTTAACCGGCTTGCACCAGAAGGTGGCGAATTACCCGGGGGTTACGGTCGAGCATCAGACCGGCCTCTGGTCGGGGACAGACTGCGATTACCACATCACCGATCTGCCCGGGTCCTACTCCCTTCTCCCCCGCTCGCCGGACGAAGCCATCGCCTCTGATTGGCTGAGCGGGTGCGGCAAGGAGCCGCGTCCCGATGCGGTCATTTGCGTGGCCGACGTCACCAATCTGGCCCGTCACCTTTACCTCGTTGGACAGATCATTGACCTGGGTATCCCGACGGTCCTCGCCCTCACCATGGGGGATGAGGCCGAACGGATTGGGCTATCGATGGACACCGCCCGGCTGTCCGCGCACCTCAGTGTCCCCGTGGTCGGGGTGATTGCACCCCAGGGTCGGGGACTGGGTGAACTGGAGTTGGCCGTGCGCGGCGTTTTGGCCGAACCATGGGAGACCCCGCCTCGCGGATACCTCTTGCCGCCCGCATTTGAGAACCGACTCAAGGAGTATGCCCCAAAAGCCGGGGCGAGTGACCGGCAGGCCCTCTTTTGCGTCTGCGGGCAGCACACCGGCGCCTGCACCGACTCCCTCGAAAAGGTTGCGTCCCAAGTTCGCTCCGAGCTGGGAATCGATGAGGAAACAGCGCGACGATTCGTGGTGGAGGCCCGTTTCAATTGGCACCGTGAGATTTGCCGCGATGTCGAGAAGCGCACCGGTACGGCGCGGAGCGGGTGGACACGCCGTCTCGACGACCTCCTGCTCAACCGGTACCTGGGCCCGGTTTTTTTGACCGCCGCCTTGGCCATCATGTTCCAGGCGATCTTCAAGTGGGCGGAATGGCCGATGGGCGCGATTGAGACCGTGACCGGTGAGTGGCTCCCCGGATTGGCCGGCCGTGTCCTGGCGCCCGGTCCCCTCTTGAGTCTCGTTAATGACGGCATCTTCGCCGGTGTCGGGTCGGTGGTGGTTTTTCTGCCGCAGATCCTGCTTCTGTTTCTGTTCCTGTCGATTCTCGAAGATACCGGCTACCTCGCGCGGGCGGCGTTTATCTTAGACCGGATCATGTCGCGGGTGGGGCTTTCTGGGCGCAGTTTCATTCCCCTGCTGTCCTCGTTTGCGTGTGCGATTCCCGGCATCATGGCCGCGCGAACTATTCCCCATCGGCGCGACCGGCTGGCAACCATACTGGTGGCGCCGCTGATGACCTGCTCGGCGCGGCTGGTGATTTACACGCTTCTGATCGCGGCGTTTGTGCCGGACCAGAAACTCTGGGGTCCCTTCGGTCTTCAAGGCGCGTCACTGCTCGGATTGTACCTGGTTGGGATTGTGGGCGCGGCGCTGGTGGCCGCGATCTTCCGGCACACGATCCTCCGGGGTCCCACACCGCCCCTGCTTATGGAACTGCCCCCGTACCGGCGGCCGCGCTTGCGCTCCACGGTCCTCACCCTTCTGCAGCGGGCGAAGACTTTCCTCGTGTCGGCGGGAACCATCATCTTCGCGGCGTCGATCGTGCTGTGGGGATTGTCGAGCTACCCGCGCTGGAGTCACATCGAAGAGAACTACGAGGCGCGCCGGGCGGCGGTCCTGGGTTTGATGGCGCCGGCCGACCAGGAGGTTGAAATGGCGAAACTCGATCAGGAGTTCGCCGCCGAACGGCTGCAGCATTCGTTTGCGGGCTATATCGGGCGCGCGATGGAGCCCCTCATTGCCCCGCTGGGATTCGATTGGAAGATCGGGATCGGCATCCTCGGCTCATTCGCCGCCCGCGAGGTGTTCGTCTCGACCATGGGTGTCGTGTACGGGGTCGGTTCCACCGATGACGGCGCGGCCTTGGTCGACAAACTCCGGGCCGATCGCGATCCCGCCACCGGCCGGCCCATCTGGACGCCGCTGGTGGCGCTCAGTCTCTTGATTTTCTATGCCTTCGCGCTACAGTGCATCTCAACCGTTGCCGTGATCAAACGCGAAACCAACAGCTGGCGCTGGCCGGCCTTCGCCTTTGCCTACACCGGACTTCTGGCCTATGGCGCGGCCTTCCTTACCCGTCAGATCGGGCTGTGGCTGTCGTGAGTTGCATCCGATGATCCCGTTTAGCATCCCATATGTTCTTCAGGACATGGCCGCCGCTGTTCTGGTCGGGGTTGCCCTCGCCGCGGTCTGGCGGCGCTTGCGGCGACGACGGCCGCCGGAGTCCTGTCCCGCCTGCGGCGGTCATGAACCGCCGGCCGAAAACCGTTCCCGTTGAATCAATCCTGAGCATCGATATCGCCCGCCCCGGACGATTTTGACTATCTTGGGGTATCAATATTCACATGCTCACGGAGCATGTCCGCAACGGAGGTGTGCAATGATCAATGGTACCAGGGTCGTGTTGCTTGCGCTCGGTGTCATCGTGGTGGCATCGTGCGCATCCCTGCGAGGCACAAGCGGGACGGATGCAGAGTCTTCTCCCGCGGATAAAGGGATAACCCGGACGTTCGGCCAGCCCCATGATGTCGTCTGGGCGGCGGTTCAAGAGTACATGGCCATCCGGCAGTGGCCATTGGGTGAGACCAACCGGGACAAAGGGTACATCCGCAGCGGTCAGTTCACACTGGCGGCGGACCGGGACTACGCGCATTGCCGTTCGGGGCGGCGTTCCTCAGTCACCGCCTACGAATCCGAATTCGAGGTCTGGCTGACACGCATCAGCGCGAACGGGACATCGGTCTCCGTGACTCCGCAGATTGCCGCCGAGGGCAGCGGACGCGCGGACTGCTCGTCGACCGGGGCGCTGGAAGAGGAGCTCTTCGCCGGTGTCGACAGTCTGATTGCGTCGCGCAAACCGTAATCTACGACGCGACGAGGACCGGCAGGGAAGACAGCGCCTTTGCAGTGAAAAGGCGGATGCTCCGCATTTCACGTTTCCGTGCGTTGAACTCAAGGTGTAGTCCTCCATTAGGCGTGCGCCTTGCCGGGGGCATCCGCCCTACGCAATGCGCAGATCGAGGGAGTGCGTTCATCCCGAACCCCGACCGCTTTATGTCGGGGTGAGGGATATGCTGTTTACACGACTGCAACAAAGAACAAAAGCATATCCCTCGGCCTCGCGCCTCCGGCGCTCCGCCTCGGGATGACCTGTTGGGTGTTGGTCGTG